>CAMAVH010000133.1 GCA_945861615.1 Rhizobium sp. Q54
CGAGATGGCCGCCACGGTCGATTATCTCTTCGCCTTCGCGGCCACGACCAATGCGGTGGCCGATCATCATTTCGACGCGGTCGATGACGCCTATATCGCCGATCCGACGGTGCAAGCGTTTGTTGCGGGCGCCAATCCGGCAGCGCTCAAGGAGATGAGCGCACGTCTTTTGGAGGCGCAGGAGCGCGGCCTGTGGCAGCCGACCTCTAATCGCGCCGTGCATGAATTGATGAAACTTTCCGGCACGGAAACCGCCTGATGACCGACGACGTGAATGAACGCGCCAACGAAAAGGCCCGCATCCGCAAGGAATCGCGCGACAAGATGATGGCCGGCAAGACCATCGAGAAGGGCCTCGTTATCGTCCATACCGGCACCGGCAAGGGCAAATCGACGGCAGCCTTCGGCATGGCGCTGCGCGCCGTCGGCCATGGCATGCGCGTCGGCGTCGTGCAATTCATCAAGGGCAAATGGGATACCGGCGAGCGCACGGTGCTGGAGAAATTCCCCGACCAGGTGACGATCCGCGCCATGGGCGAGGGGTTCACCTGGGATACCCAGGACCGCGCGCGCGACATCGCCAGCGCCGAGGCAGCCTGGGCCGAAGCCAAGCGGCTGATCATGGACAGCAGCTACCGCATGATCGTCCTCGACGAGTTGAACATCGCCCTGCGCTACGACTATCTCGACATCAAGGATGTGCTGGCGACGCTGGCGGCCAAGCCCGCCGATACTCATGTCATCATCACCGGGCGCAACGCCAAGCCCGAGTTGATCGAGGCGGCCGACCTCGTCACTGAGATGACACTGGTAAAGCATCCCTTCCGCGCCGGCGTGAAGGCCCAAGCGGGCATCGAATTCTGACATGACGAAGATCGCGGCCCTCATGGTGCAAGGCACCGGCTCGGACGTCGGCAAGTCGCTCGTCGTCGCCGGGCTCTGCCGCCTCTTCGCCGACCGTGGCCTCGCCGTACGCCCTTTCAAGCCGCAGAACATGTCGAACAATGCCGCCGTCACCGTCGACGGCGGCGAGATCGGCCGCGCCCAAGCGCTGCAGGCCAAGGCCAGCCGCACGGCGCCGCGCGCCGATATGAACCCGGTGCTGCTCAAGCCCCAAGGCGAACGCACGGCGCAGGTCGTTGTCCAGGGCCAAGCGCGCGGCGCGACCAGCGCCACCGGCTATCGCGATCTGAAAGCTGGCCTGATGCCGCATGTGCTCGACAGCTTCGCGCGAATCGAGGCTGCCGCCGAGCTGGTGATCGCCGAAGGCGCGGGCAGCCCGGCCGAAGCGAACCTGCGCGACAACGACATCGCCAACATGGGCTTCGCCGAAGCGGCAGACCTGCCGGTGATCCTGGTCGCCGACATCGAGCGCGGCGGCGTGCTCGCCTCGCTCGTCGGCACCCATGCCCTGCTGTCGCCGTCCGAACGCACCCGCGTGAAGGGCTATGTCATCAACAAGTTTCGCGGCGATCCGGCGCTCTTCGCGCCGGCTATCGACATCATCGAAACGCACACCGGCTGGCCCTGCCTCGGCGTGCTGCCGTGGTTTCAGGAGGCCGCCAAGCTGCCGGCGGAAGACGGCATGGCGCTGCCGAGCCGCACTGCGGCGCGCTCGGCCGTCGCTCATATTCATCACGACGCGCATTCGCACGATAACGACGACGCCAAACGCGAAAAGACCGTGCGCATCGTCGCGCCGCGCTGGCCGCGCGTCGGCAACTTCGACGATCTCGATCCGCTCGCCGCCGAACCCAACGTGCGGCTCACCATCGTCGCGCCGGGCGAGCCATTGCCGCCCGCCGACATGATCATCTTGCCCGGGTCCAAGGCGACGCGAGCCGATCTGCAGACGCTCTACGAGTCCGGCTGGGACGCCGACATCGCCGCCCACCTCGAGCGCGGCGGCAAGCTCTTCGGCATCTGCGGCGGCTATCAAATGCTCGGGCGCAGCGTGCGCGATCCCATGGGCCTCGAAGGCCCCGCCGGCGACACGCCGGGCCTCGGCCTGTTGGACATCGACACCGAAATGACGGCGACGAAAGCGCTCCGCCATGTCAGCGGCAGCCATGTCGCCAGCGGCCAGCCGATCAGCGGCTTCGAGATGCATATGGGCGTCAGCGAAGGCTCTGGGCGGGACAAGCCGTTCGCCATCATCGGCAATCAAGCGGAAGGCGCCCGCTCGGACGACGGCAGGATCGCCGGCACCTATCTGCATGGCCTATTCGGCGCCGACGCCTTTCGCCGCGCTTTCCTCGCCGACCTCGGCGTCGCCTCGCGCCTCGACAATTACGAAGCGTCGATCGACGCCACCCTCGACAAGCTGGCGCAGCATATCGCCGACCATGTCGACGTCGAGCGGTTGCTTGAGATCGCAGGAGCCCGCGTCAATGCCAGTTGATGAACGGACTCAGCGCCGCCGTGAGCGCCATCACCAGCAGGCAGGCGATCACATAGAGATAGAGCGCGCGGGTGATATCCTGCGGCGTGGCGCGGGCGCGGCCGTCGCCGATCCAGGGGCCGGGCTGCAGCTGGCCGTGATAGGGACGCGGGCCGGCGAGTGCCAGGCCGAGCGCGCCGGCCATCGCCGCTTCCGGCCAGCCGGCATTGGGCGAACGATGTTTGCCGGCATCGCGCCGCACGGTGACCAGCGCGCGCCAGCCATTGGCGGTCGGCGTGGCGAGCGCAGCCAGGGCGAGGATCAGCGCGGACAGACGCGCCGGAATCCGATTGGCCGCATCGTCGAGCCGCGCCGCCACCTTGCCGAACTGCTCATAGCGCGGCGTGCGATAGCCGATCATGCTATCGAGCGTATTGATCGCCTTGTAGGCCAAGAGGCCCGGCAGGCCGAGCAGCAGATACCAGAAGACCGGCGCCATCACGGCGTCGCTGAAATTCTCGGCACTGCTTTCGATGGCGGCGCGCGCCACGCCATAGTCGTCGAGCGCCTGCACGTCGCGGCCGACGATATGGGCGACCGCGGCGCGGCCGCCCTCCAGTCCGTTCAAACGCAGGGCCTTGCCGACGCGGCGGACATGAGCGAACAGGCTGCGTTGCGCCAACATGACGGTGACGACGAACAATTCGATCAGCCAGCCATAGGGCAGCGCGCGGCCGTAATGGGACATCGCCCAGCCGCTCGCAGCGGCCGCGCCAACCACGATCAGCACGGTGAGCGCGCCACGAAAGCGCAGCACGCCGCGCGAGCGCCCGTCGCGGTTGAGACGGCGCTCCAAGCTGGCGATCAGTCCGCCGATCCAAGCCACCGGATGCGGCAGAACGCGCCAGGCCCAGCCGAATCCGGCGGTCAGCCAGTCGAGGATCAAGGCAAGCAGCAAAAGCAGCGCCGGCGGCGGGCCGCCCGGCCCCGGCAAGAGATCGCGCAGCGTTTGCTGCGTCGATACGGTAAAGTCAGCGCCCAGGAGATCGGTCAACATGGCCGCATCCTGGGGAATCGGCCCAGCGCCGTCCATCACAAAGGTAAGTCATGACCCCCGAAACGAAATTGGGCGAAACGAAATTGGCCGGGACAAAAATGGGCGACCCCCAAACCGCCGTCCTGCTATGCGGCCACGGCAGCCGCGACGCCGAAGGCGTCGCCGAGTTCGAGACCTTTTATCAAGCGGTCACCCGGCGCCTGGCGCCGACGCCGGTCGATCGCGGCTATCTCGAATTCGCCGCGCCCAATATCGGCATGAGCCTCGATGCGCTCTACGATCAGGGCGCGCGCAAGATCGTCGCCCTGCCGATCATGCTGTTCGCCGCCGGCCATGTGAAGAACGACATCCCCTCCGAACTCAACAGCTTCGCCGCCGTGCGGCCCGACGTCGCCGTCGAATTCGGCCGTGAGTTGGCGCTCGAGCCCAAATTGATCGCTGCTGCCGGCGCGCGCATCGCCGAAGCGGAGGCCAAATCCGCCAGCGGCATCTCTCGCGCCGACAGTCTTTTGCTCGTCGTCGGGCGCGGCACCAACGATCCCGACGCCAACGGCAATATCTCCAAGCTGGCGCGCATGCTGTGGGAAGGTCTCGGCTACGGCTGGGCCGAGGTCGCCTTCTCCGGCGTCACCGAGCCCAAGGTCGGCGCGGCGCTCGACCGCGCCGCGAAGCTCGGCTTCAAGCGGATCGTCATTTTTCCCTACTTCCTCTTCACCGGCGTGCTGGTAAAGCGCGTCTATACGGCGACCGACGAGGCTGCCTTGCGCCATCCCGACATCGAATTTCTCAAGTCCGATTATCTCAAGGATCATCCCCTGGTGATCGAGACCATCGTCGAACGCATGGGCGAGACCGACATTGGCATGAATGTGATGAACTGCCGCCTGTGCAAATATCGCGAGCAGGTGCTGGGCTACGAAGCCGCCGCCGGCCAGGCTCAGGTCGGCCATCATCATCATGTGCGCGCGCCCGGCGAAGCCCATGATCACCATGCGCATGACGGGCACGGCCATGACCATGGCCACGATCACCCGCATGATCACTCGCACGATCACGATCATGCCCATCCGCATGAGCGGCATCGCTGACCACGCATGACAGGCTACGACTACATCCGCGATCCCCAGGCGATCTATCGCGCCTCGCAACTCGCTGTCGAACAGGCCGCCGATCTTGCCGGCCTGCCCGTCGATCTGCGGCCGCTGGCATTGCGCCTGATCCACGCCTGCGCCATGCCGGACATCGCCAAGGATATCGTCGCTTCGCCGGGTGCGCTCCAAGCCGGGCGCGCGGCGCTCAACGCCGGCGCGGCGATCCTCTGTGATGGGCGCATGACCGCTGAAGGCATCATCCGCGCCCGGCTGCCGGCCGGAAACGCGATCATCTGCACGCTGGATGACACCGCTTTGCCCGCCCTCGCCGCGCGCCTCGGCAACAGCCGCAGCGCCGCCGCCGTCGATCTGTGGCGGCCCCAGCTGCAAGGTGCCATCGTCGCCATCGGCAATGCTCCGACGGCGCTGTTTCGTCTACTCGAACTGATCGCCGAGGGTGCGCCCAAGCCCGCCCTGATCCTCGGCTTTCCCATCGGCTTCGTCGGCGCGACCGAATCGAAAGCCGCGTTGATCGCCGATGCCGGCGATATTCCCTTCGTGACGCTGCGCGGCCGCTTCGGTGGGAGCGCGCTGGCCGCCGCAGGCGTCAATGCGCTGGCCGGCGACGCCCTGACCAACGAAAGCGCGTCATGACTCCCTGGCTCACCGTGATCGGCGTTGGCGTCGATGGACTCGACGACCTACCCGCCGCCTCGCGCGCGCTGATCGACAACGCCGAAGTGCTGACCGGCGGCGACCGCCAGCTGGAGATGGCGCCCTATAGCGGCGCGATTCGCATTCCCTTGCAATCGCCGATCGAGACAGCGCTCGATAGATTGGCCGAACATCGCGGCAAGCGCACCGTAGCGCTCGCCAGCGGCGATCCCTTGCATTACGGCATCGCCGCCACGTTCCTGCGCCGCTTCGCGCCCGGCGAGATGCGCGTATTTCCGCATCATTCCGCCTTCACGCTCGCTTGCGCGCGCATGATGTGGGCACGCCAGGATGTGCTGGATCTTTCTGTCCACGGCCGCCCGCTCGCGGCCTTGCAGCGCCATGTCCAGCCCGGCGCGAAGCTTCTCATCCTGGCGCAGGATGGCGCGACGGCTGCCGGCCTCGCCGGCCTGCTGGCGGCGCGCGGTTTCGGCCCGAGCCACATCGCCGCGCTGGAACATCTCGGCGGCGCCGACGAAACCGTCATCGCCGCCAGCGCCGAAGGCTGGGCCGTGCCGCGTACACGCGATCTGGTCACGCTCGCCGTCGACTGCATCCCCGGCCCCAAGCCGATCCTGCTGCCGGTCACCCCGGGCCTGCCCGACGATGCCTTCGAACATGACGGCCAAATCACCAAGCGCGAAACCCGCGCCGTAACCCTATCCACGCTTGCGCCGCGCCCCGGCCAGATGCTGTGGGATGTCGGCGCCGGCGCCGGCTCCATCGCCATCGAATGGCTGCGCGCCGATCCGGCGATGCGCGCCGTCGCCATCGAACGCGATCCCATCCGCGCAGACCGCATCGCTCGCAACGCTCTCGCGCTCGGCGCTGCCGAACTGCGCGTGCAGCGCGGCGAGGCGCCGGCGGCACTCGCTGGCCTGCCCCAGCCCGACACGGTCTTCCTCGGCGGCGGCGTCAGTGCCCCCGGCGTGATCGAGGCCTGCTGGGCCGCCTTGCCGTCCGGCGGCCGGTTCGTCGCCAACGCCGTCACCAACAGAAGCGTCGCCGCACTGGTCAAACATCGCTCGCGGCATGGCGGCGACTTGATCTGCCTCGCCGTCTCGCGTATCGACGAGCGCGAAACCAGCGGCTGGCGCGCGCTCCATCCCATCACCCAACTTTGCAGCATCAAGGCCTGACCCCATGGCCACTCTTTACGGCCTCGGCGTCGGCCCGGGCGATCCCGACCTCATCACGCTCAAGGCGCTGAAGATTTTGCAGACGGCCCCCGTCATCGCCTATCCGGCGACCATGTCGGGCGACAGCATGGCGCGCGCCATCGCCGCGCCGCATATTCCAGCCGGCCGCACCGAACTGCCCTTCGCCATCGATATCCGCACCGTCCATGACGCCAACGAGGAGCGCTACGACACGGCGGCGGCTGGCATCGCCGCGCATTTGCAGGCGGGGCGCGACGTCGCCGTGCTCTGCGAGGGCGATCCCTTCCTCTATGGCTCCTTCATGTATCTCTTCGCGCGGCTCGCCGAGGATTGGCCGGTCGTCGTGGTGCCCGGCATCTCCTCGCTCAACGCCGCCGCCGCCGCGCTCGCCCGGCCGCTCGTCGCCGGCAACGAGACGCTGACCTTGATCCCGGCGACCCTGCCGGAAGAGCAGCTCGCCGCGCGGCTCAAGGCCTGCGAGGCGGCCGCCGTGCTGAAGGTGGGCCGCCATCTGCCCAAGCTCAAGCGCGCGCTGGCCGCCGCCGGCCTCTTGGAACGCGCCGACTACATCGAGCGCATCGGCTTTGCCGAACAGCGCCAATTGAAACTGCGCGACCTCGGCGACGATGCCGCGCCCTATTTCTCCATCGTATTGGTGCGCCGCGCGGCGGAGTCGATCCGATGATCGCTCTCGTCGTCCTCGACCAAGGCGGGCTGGCGCTCGCCCGCAAGCTGGCCAAACGGTTGCCCGGCGCGGAAATTCATGGCCTGTCCTCCCGCGTCAAAACCGATGTCGGCTTCACCGCGACAAGCGCGCATCTGCGCAAGCTATATGCCGCAAGGCATAGCATCGTCGGCGTCATGGCCGCCGGCATCCTCATCCGCGCGCTCGCGCCGCTACTCGCCGACAAGCGCGCCGAGCCGCCGGTCGTCGCACTCAGCCATGACGGCGCCGCCGTGGTGCCTTTGCTCGGCGGCCATCACGGGGCCAACGATCTGGCGCAGCGCATCGCCAAGCTGCTCAAAACGCGCGCCGCCGTCACCACCGCCGGCGACGTCGCCCTCGGCCTCGCGCTCGACGAGCCGCCGG
>CAMAVH010000134.1 GCA_945861615.1 Rhizobium sp. Q54
AGCTCGGCGACCCAGGATATCGCGCGAAGCGTGCAAGAAGCCGCCATCGGAACCCAAAGCGTGAACGACAACACCGCCGAGGTGACGCAGGGCGTCAGCGAGACCGAGGGCGCCGCGCGCGACGTGCAGAACGCCACCGACGAGGTGGCGCAGCAGGCCGACGTGCTCAGCCGGCAGGTCGAGGGCTTCTTCAGCCGAATCCGGGCGATTTGACGCGGGACGAGGGGCGTGGCCGCGAGGTTGCGCCCCTCATCCTATTCGAAGGGATAAGACCGCTTACGTTCGAAAGTCTGGCATCGCGAGTGTTTACATCAAATTGAAACTACTGAATTTCTTCGGCGCGATTAACACAATCTCAATGTCGGCCCCTCACTATCGACATAAATGCGAGACACTCGGAGAGCAACCATGATGACCGCCGACGCCAGTAGCAGCGCCACCGCCACGAAGCAATCGCCCTTTGAGAGCGCCACGACCGATTACGTGACCTTCAGCATGGGCAAGCAGATGTTCGGCGTGCCCGTGCAGCGCGTGCAAGACATCCTAGTGCCCGAGCGCATCGCGCCGGTGCCCCTCGCGCCGTCCGAAGTGTGCGGCTTGATCAATTTGCGCGGCCGCATCGTCACCGTGATCGACGTCCGCATCCGACTCGGCCTCAAGGATCAGCGCGATCCCGCGTCGCGCGCCATGGGAGTGACGGTCGAAAGCGGCCATGAGCTCTACACGCTGCTCGTCGACCACGTCGGCGATGTCATCACCCTGTCGACCGACAGTTTTGAAGCCAATCCGGCGACCATCGAGGGCCTTTGGAAAGATTTCTCCAAGGGCGTCCATCGCCTATCCGACCAATTGATGGTCATCCTCGATATCGACCGCCTGCTCGATATTCGCGTCCGCAATTAAAGTACGGGAAGCCCGATCATGGACGATCTGCTGCAAGAATTCCTCACTGAAGCCGGCGAAAACCTGGCCATTCTCGATGTCGAGCTCGTCAAGTTCGAGCAAGACCCCAACGATTTGGCAATCCTTCAGAACATCTTCCGTCTTGTGCACACCGTGAAGGGCACCTGCGGCTTCCTCGGACTGTCGCGCCTCGAAGCGGTCGCCCACGCTGGCGAAAACGTCCTCGGCAAGTTCCGCGACGGCGAATTGACCGTCACGCCACTCGCCGTGACCCTCATCTTGCGCTGCCTCGATGGCATTCGCGCGATCCTCGGCGTGCTCGAGCAGACCGGCCAGGAGCCGGCCGGCGACGACGCCGCGCTGATCGCCGAGCTGAACGCCCTGGCCTCCGGCGATGCGCCGGCCGCCTCGCAAAACCATGACGCGCATGGCGACGAGGCGCACAACGACGACAGCGGCCCCGTGCTCAACGAACACGGATTCCCCGTCGCCGCCGAGTTGCTGGCAGAAGTCGCCCAGGCGCTCGCCGCGCAGGGCATTCCCGGCGAGAGCCTGATCGACGTCCAGGCCCAGGCCGACAACGCGCGCCGCGCCACCGAATCCGCCGCCGAAGAAGCCATGCTCGCCATGATGGCCGCCGAAGAGAGCCGCCCGCAGACAGCGGCAGCCGCGAGCGCCGTCGTTAGCGCCCCGGCAGCCGCGTCGAATGTCGGCGAGTCCAAGGACTCCGCCCTCGCCGGCGCGTCGATCCGCGTCAGCGTCGACATCCTGGAAAACCTCATGACCCTGGTCAGCGAACTGGTGCTCACCCGCAACCAGCTGCTGCAGATGGTGCGCGTGCGCGAAGACAGCGAATTCAAGACCCCGCTGCAGCGCCTCAGCCACATCACGACCGAGCTGCAGGAAGGCGTGATGAAGAGCCGTATGCAGCCGATCGGCAACGCCTGGTCGAAGCTGCCCCGCATCGTCCGCGACCTCAGCATGGAACTCGACAAGAAGGTCGAACTGGTCATGCAGGGCGCTGACACCGAACTCGACCGCCAGCTGCTCGAACTGATCAAGGATCCGCTGACCCACATGGTCCGCAATTCCGTCGATCACGGCCTGGAAGCCACCAACAAGGACCGCGTCGCCGCCGGCAAGAGCGAAGTCGGCAAGATCACCCTCAAGGCCTACCACGAGGGCGGTCACATCATCATTTCCATCGCCGACGACGGTCGTGGCCTGAATGCCGAGAGAATTCGCGCGAAAGCTCTATCGAACGGCCTCGTTACCGAAGCCGAACTGACGAGCATGAGCGATCATCAGCTCTACCAATTCATCTTCCGCGCCGGCTTCTCGACGGCCGAGAAGGTCACCAACGTGTCCGGCCGCGGCGTCGGCATGGACGTCGTGCGCAGCAACATCGAGAAAATCGGCGGCACCATCGACCTCCGCTCCGCGCCCGGCAAGGGCACGACCTTCACCATCAAGATCCCGCTGACGCTCGCCATCGTTTCTGCCCTCGTGGTCGAATGCGCCAAGCAGCGCTTCGCCATTCCGCAGATCAACGTGCTCGAACTGGTGCGCGCCTCGCGCAACAGCGAGGCCCGCATCGAGGAAATCAACCACGCGCCGGTGTTGCGCCTGCGCGATCGTCTCCTCCCACTGGTCTCGCTCAACCGCCTGCTCAAGATCGAGGACGGCGCCGCCACGGCGGACGACAGCCGCTCCATCGTGATCGCCCAGGTCGGCAACACGAAGTTCGGCATGATCGTCGATCGCGTATTCGACACCGAAGAAATCGTCGTCAAGCCGGTTTCCTCGCTGATGCGCAACATGCCGGTTTACTCGGGCAACACCATTCTCGGCGACGGCAACGTCATCATGATCCTCGATCCGCACGGCATCGCCGACTCGCTCGGCAACGCCCAGCTCGAAGAGACCCAGGCAGCCGAAGCCAGCAAGCTGCAACAGAGCGACAGCACCGCGTCGTTCCTGCTGTTCCGCGCCGGCGGCCAGGAAGTCAAAGCCATCCCGCTCGGCCTCGTCACGCGCATCGAGCGCATCCCGGCGGCCACCGTCGAGCACACCCAAGGCCGCTACGTCGTGCAGTACCGCGATCATCTCATGCCGCTGGTGCCGTTCCACGAGACGCAGGACTGGCACCAGGGCGACACCTACTCGGTTCTCGTCTTCACCGAGAAGGACCGTTCGGTCGGGCTCGTGGTCGACGCCATCGTCGACATCGTCGAAGACCGCATGGATATCGCGCTGACCGCCAACCAGCCGGGCCTGCTCGGCAGCGCCGTGATCGCCGGCAGCGCGACCGACGTGATCGACGCCGGCCACTTCCTGACCCTCGGCTTCCACGACTGGTTCGGCGGGGTCGGCCATGCCGATGCCGCGCCGTCCGATCGCCGCGAAGTCCTGCTGGTCGACGACAGCTTGTTCTTCCGCAACCTGATGACGCCGTACCTCTCGGCCGCCGGCTGGAAGGTCACGACCTGCAAGGATGCCGAAGAGGCTCTGGTGCTGCGCGAAACCGGCCGCCGCTTCTCGGTCATCGTCAGCGACCTCGAAATGCCCGGCCTCGGCGGCATGGGCTTCGCCCGCGACGTCAAAGCCGACCCGCGCTGGAAGGACACGCCCTTCGTCGCGCTCTCGGCCCTCGCCACCCAGGGCATCGTCGAGAAAAGCTACGACGCCGGATGCGACCACTATGTCGCCAAGTCGAACCGCGAAGAGCTGCTGCGCACGATGAATCAGGCGGTGAACAACGCCGCTTCGGTCGAGGTGCGCAACAGCCCGACGCCAGGCCCGCAGAACGCCGCCCTGCAACCCGGCGCCTGGCGCGCCGCCTGAGCCGATCCTAGAACGGGGATAGAAACATGAACGCCGCGCCGCAAATTCTGACCTGCCTGCTGGTCGACGATTCGAGCACGATCCGCACCATCGTGCGGCCGATGTTGATCAATATGGGATGCCGCGTCAGCGAAGCGGCCGACGGTCAGCAGGCGCTCGACGCCTGCACCAAGGAGATGCCGGTCGCCATCCTGCTCGACTGGAACATGCCGGTGATGAACGGGCTGGATTTCCTCAAAGCCCTGCGCGCTTCGCCGGGCGGCGAAGCGCCAACCGTCATCTTCTGCACCACCGAGAACGACATCTCGCGCATCACCGCGGCGATCGAAGCGGGTGCCAACGAGTACATCATGAAACCGTTCGACCAGGACATCTTGCGCAGCAAGTTCCTTCAGGTCGGGCTTATCGGCGAATAGCCGAAGCACGACGATTAGTCCGACGAACCGAACGAGTCACTGATGGATCCCATGCCCGCCACAGCTGCCAAAATAACGCCCGAGCGGACGATCAAAGTCATGGTCGTCGACGACTCGGCGGTCATCCGTGGCCTCCTTCAGCGCATCATGGCGACCGATTCGTCGATCGAGGTCGTCGCCTCGGCTTCGAACGGCCAGTCGGCAATCAACATGCTGCGCAATCACGACATTCACGTCGTCGTGCTCGATATCGAAATGCCGATCATGGACGGGCTCTCCGCCCTGCCTCAGCTGCTCGAAATCGATCCCGACCTGAAAGTGATCGTCGCCTCGACGCTGACCCAGCGCAACGCCGAGATCAGCATGAAGGCGCTCGAGCTCGGCGCCACGGATTATCTGCCCAAGCCGACAAGCCCGCGCGAGATCAACGCCGACGGCGCCTTTCACCGCGAACTGTTGAGCAAGATCCGGTCGCTCGCCAGCCGTCCCCGTCTGCGTCCGCGCCGCATCACCGCCCCTGTCGCCGGCCTGCCGCTCGCCCGTCCGTCGATGGCGGCATCGGGGCCGGTCAAGCGCCCCGTCGTGCTGCGCAAGGCCGCCACCGTCACGCCCGCCGTGCTTGCCATCGGCAGCTCGACCGGCGGGCCGCAAGCTCTCTTCACTCTGCTGCGCAGCCTGCCCAAGACCTTGACCGTGCCGGTGCTCATCACCCAACATATGCCGCGCCTGTTCACCTCCATTCTCGCCCAGCACATCACGCGCAATTGCGGGCAACGCTGCGCCGAAGCCGTCGACGGCGAAACCCTCGAAGCCGGCCGCATCTTTCTCGCGCCGGGCGACCGGCACATGCTGATCGAACCGAAGAACGGTCGCTTGGTCATTCGCCTGACGGACGATGCGCCGGAAAACTTCTGCCGCCCCTCGGTCGATCCGATGTTCCGCAGCCTGATCGCCGCCTTCGGCGCCAAGGTGCTCGGCGTGATCTTGACCGGCATGGGCAGCGACGGCCTGAACGGCAGCAAGCAACTGATCGCCGCCGGCGGCAACCTGATCGCCCAGGACGAAGCCACCAGCGTCGTGTGGGGCATGCCGGGCGCGGTCGCGACCGCCGGCCTCTGCTCGGCGGTATTGCCGCTTCCCGATATCGCGCCCTATGTCGCCAATCTCTTGCCCAAGGTGGCGTCATGAACGACAGCGAACTCGATTTCATGGCCGCGTTGCTCAAGCAGCATTCCGGCCTCATCGTCAGCAAGGACAAGATTTATCTGCTTGAGAATCGCCTGGCGCCGATCGCCCGCCTGCATGGCTTCAGCGGCCTCAGCACCTTGATCGAGGCGTTGCGCGCCAAGCCCAACACGGCGCTGGTCGAAGACGTCGTCGAGGCCATGACGACCAACGAATCCTTCTTCTTCCGCGATGGCAAGCCGTTCGACACCTTCCGCGACAAGGTTCTGCCCGACCTGATCACCAAGCGCGCCGGCAACAAGACCCTGCGCATTTGGTGCGCCGCCGCCTCGACCGGTCAGGAGCCTTACAGCCTCGCCATGATTCTGAAGGAGAAGGCTGCGGCTTTGGCCGGCTGGAAAATCCAGATCGTCGGCACCGACATCTCGCGCAAGGCGCTCGACCGCGCCCGAGCCGGCATCTACAGCCAGTTCGAAGTGCAGCGCGGCCTGCCGGTGCAGATGCTGGTCAAATATTTCGAGAAGCAGGGCGACGTCTGGCAGGTCAAGCCGGATATCCGCAGCATGGTCGATTACCGCAGCTTCAACCTGCTGCACGACCTGCGCTCGCTCGGCCAGTTCGATGTCGTATTCTGCCGCAACGTGCTGATCTATTTCGACCTGCCGACCAAGGAGCGCGTGCTCGAAGGCATCAGCAAGGTCATGACGGCCGACGGCTCGCTGTTCCTCGGCGGCGCCGAGACGGTGTTCGGCGTCAGCAACCTGTTCAAGCCGACCGACGGCCTGCACGGCCTCTATAGTCGCGTCGCCGGGCTCACGCCCTTGCCGACGCCGGCTTCCGCGCCGGCGGCCGTGCCGACGGCGGCCAAGTCCATTGCACCGATGCGCACGCTCGCAGCCGGCGCGCGCGGCAATTGATCCATCGAGACACCGACCCAATCCCCCTTCGCCGAGACCACTACGAGATCCCAGGAGACCTATGATGGCCGTAAATAAGAATATCAAAATCATGATCGTCGACGATTACGCGACGATGCTGCGCATTCTGCGCAACCTGCTCAAGCAGTTGGAATTCGGCAATGTCGACGACGCGAGCGACGGCGAAGACGCTTTGCGCAAGCTGAAGACGAATGGTCCTTACGATCTGATCATCTCGGACTGGAACATGCAGCCGATGACCGGCATCGAATTCCTCAAGCAGGTCCGCGCCGACGACAAGATGAAGCATATCCCCTTCATCATGATCACCGCGGAAAGCAAGGCGGAAAACGTCGTTGCGGCGAAGCAGGCCGGCGTGTCGAACTACATCGTCAAGCCGTTCAACGCCGAAACCCTGAAAATGAAAATGACGAGTGTACTCGGCCCCCTCTGAGGCCTTGTCCGTCCCACATCCCGTAAGCGAGAACGGTCATGGCGCAGAATAACCTTCAAATCGACGACGCCCACGACTACCTGCAGAAAGTCCTCGAATCCCTACGCGGCATGGACCGCCGCGAAAAGGGACCGATGGTCGCCATTCTGGAATATATCTCCGGCTATATCCGCGCCTCGCGCGAAGAGATCAAGGCGCTGCGCCACGGCGACAGCAACGAGGTCTCCTTCACCACGGCGGCGGACGAGCTGGAAGAAATCGTCTCCGAATCCACCACCGCGACCAACACCATCATGGGCGCGGCCGAGGCGGTCGAAGACATTGCGAACAAGATCGACAACCCGGAGATCGCCGCGCGTCTGCGCGAGGAAGCGACCCGGGTCTACGAAGCCTGCACCTTCCAGGACATTACCGGTCAGCGCATCGCCAAAGTGGTGCGGACGCTGCAGAGCATCGAAAAGCGCGTCAATACGCTGGCGCTCGTCTGCGGCGCCGACATCGGCGAGGCCCCCGCCGGCAAACCGGCCGCCGAGAACCCGGACGGCAAATTGCTCAATGGCCCGGCGTTGCCCAGCGCCGCGAAAACCCAGGACGAAATCGACCGCCTGTTCGACAGCCTCTA
>CAMAVH010000135.1 GCA_945861615.1 Rhizobium sp. Q54
CCGGACATCGACGCGGCGCTGACGGCGCGCGTCGGCCTGCCGAGCGGCGGCTTTCTCTATATCGAGCCGACCCAGGCGCTCGTCGCCATCGACGTCAATTCTGGACGCCACAATGCCGACAGCTCGTCGGGCCCCAACCGCCAGCCGGAAACCATCCTGGCGGTGAACCTGGAAGCGGCGCGCGAGATCGCCCATCAGATCCGCCTGCGCAACCTGTCCGGGCTGATCGTCATCGATTTCGTCCATATGACCCTGCAGGACGACCGCAACCGGGTGATCGACGCGCTGCGTGCCGCCCTGGCGGACGATCCGACCTATGCGCGCATCGGCGGCTTCTCGCCGCTCGGCCTGGTCGAGATCGCGCGCAAGCGCGGCCGCCCGCCGCTGCATGAGCTGTTGACGGCGGCCTGCAGCCTTTGCGACGGTCGGGGTCGCAGCGATCTGCTGGGAGGCGCGCCATGAGCGACGACGATAAGGATCCGGCCAACACGCCGGCGATCATCAAGCCTTTCGCGGCGGCCGGGCGCGGCAAGCCTTGCCCGATTTGCGGCAAGCCGGCCCAGGTCGAGACGCGGCCGTTCTGCTCCAAGCGCTGCGCCGACCTCGATCTCGGGCGCTGGCTCGGCGAGGAATACCGCATCCCGGCGGTCGAGTTGGACGACGCCGACCTGGAAGAGCTGGAAAAGGCCGTGCAAGAGCAGGCCGAGAAGGGCGAAAAGGGCGCCTACAGCCCCCTATCGCCCCTTGGGCTTGCTGGCTTTTTGGCCGCTTCGGCGGGCCGCGAGAGCCGCTGGACAGGCCCGGCATCATCGCCTATAAGCGGCGCTCTTGCTCTCCGGCCAGCGGCCGGATGACGCCCGTGCCCGGGTAGCTCAGTTGGTAGAGCAGCGGATTGAAAATCCGCGTGTCGGTGGTTCAAATCCGCCCCCGGGCACCATTCTCCCATCGCCCGCAGCATCCCTTTCAATGATGAAGAAAGAGCGGCGCGGGGCTTTTGCGCAGCAGGGTCTTAGTGCACGAGCCGAGAATTTTTTCGCGCCAGCCGCGGCGCCCGTAGGCGCCCATTGCCATCAGACCGGCATTCAATGATGTCATCTCCGCCAGCAGGATGTCCGCCGGATCGGCATCCGACACGATGCCCTGAACCTCGGCCTTCACGCCATGCAGCTGCAGGAAGGCGCGCGCCTCCTCGGCGAGCGCCAGCGCGGCCGCCTTCTCTTCGTGGATCGAGATGACCTGGACGGTCTTACCGCTCGCCAGGCCGAGCAAGACGAACAGCTGTTCGGCGCGCAACGATGGCAGGCTGCCGTCATAGGCGAGCAGAACGGTATCGCCGACGGGCGGTTCGGGCGGCGTGACGATCAACGGTCGGGGATTGTCCTTTACCAGCCGGGCGACAGAGTCGCCGACTGTTTGCTCGGCTTCGTCGCCGTCATGAAAGCTCGTGTCCCGGCCGATCACGATGATGTCGCTGCCTGCCGCTGCCTTGAGCAATTCCGCGTAGGGGTCGCCGTGATAGGTCGTCGTCGTCTGCGGCACTCCGGTCTGTCGGCATTTTTCGCAAAAGGCGGCGAGAATGTTGGCGCTGTCGGCCTGGGCGCGCTCAAGCTGCGCGCTGTCTTTCAGCGCCTTGTAATAGCCGGCGCCGAGAGGCTGGGCCTCCGGCGCGGTCAGGAAGGGAACGTCGACGACGCAGGCTCCGGTCAGTTTGGCGCCATGCCGCTTGGCGAGCGAGATGGCGAAGGCCTGCGCCTGCTGCGCGGCTTTGGTGTCGTCCAAGCCGACGATGACGCTCTTCAGCATGCGCGCCTCCCGTGGTGAAAACAGCTCTGATCATACTAAGGGTCGCCTCCTTGCAAAGAAACCGCTCAATCGGCGGCGTTTGTCCGGCTTGATGCATGTCAAAGCCCCCAGCCTTTCCCCGGGATAGATTGATCGATCAATAGAGCCGCTTCGTTCATGCGAATCAAAAGGAAGCGCCATGCGACAGATGTCCGACATCATCCTCAATCAGCATCCTCTGATCATGACCGCGAACGAGACCGTGCGCGCGGCCTGCGAAAAGATGCGCGAGATGCGAGCCGGCTCCGTGCTGGTCGCCGACAAGGATGGCGCTTTGATCGGCATCTTCACCGGGCGCGATGCCGTCAGCCGCGTGCTTGCCGAAGGCCGTGACGGCGAAAAGACCAAGCTCGAGCGGGTCATGACCAAGGAGCCGATGACGACCTCGCCTGACGTCAACGCGGTCGATGCCTTGCGCATGATGTGGGATTGGGGCTTTCGCCATTTGCCGGTCTGCGACAAAGGCAAGATCCTTGGCATCGTGTCGCGCAGCGATTTCAAGGGCAACGAGCAGGACCGCCTGGACGAAGAAGTCAGCCTCTGGCAGCGTCTGCGCTGATCGTACCGTTCGTTCGGGAGGCCAAGTCCTATGCTCGTGCTCTTTCAAAACCTGGCGCTCGGCGCGCTCATGGTCTGCCTGACCGTCGCACTGCATTTTCTCGGCTTGATCGTGCTGGTGCGAGTGCTGCAGCATGGCGGCCATCGCTTCAACGCCCATGAGAGCGTGACCGGCCAGGGCATGCTCATCGTCTTCGTCGTGCTCGGCATCGTCGCCATTCACACCCTGGAAATCTGGCTCTATGCCTTGGTGTTCCTGGCCATCGGCAGCCTCGGAGATCTGGAATCGGCGCTCTATTTCTCGACCGTCTCTTTTTCCTCGTTGGGCTACGGCGACGTCCTTCTCGGCACCGATTGGCGCCTGGTCGGCGCCATCGAGGGCATGAACGGCCTGATTCTGATCGCCTGGTCGACGGCCTTCCTGTTCTCCGTCACCCGGCGCCTACGAACCCTGGAGCATGATTGGCTCGAACGGCCCGGCGATCGGGATCGGCGGGCTTGAACCCGCGCTTGGCGGAGAGCGTCAGCTCGCGAGCCGCGTGGGCGGCGGCAGGGTGTCGGCGGCGGCCAAGCTGAGTTCGAAACCGCCGATACCGTCGGCGGCCTCGGCGATGCGTTGAACCTGAATGCCGATTCGCGCGGCGAGGCTTTGCACGGCGGTCAGATAGAGCGCCGACATGGCGCCGCCTCCGCCCGGCGCGTTCCAGGCGGCATGCTCGGCGATATCTTCGGCGCGCGCCTTCGCGTCGGCATTGCGCTTGATGCGGATGCGGATATTGGAATTCGGCGCGCTGCAGCCGAGCACCACTTCGCCCTTGGGGCCGGCTTCGGCAATCGCGCCGCGCAGCAGACCATTGATGATCTCGCGCAACGGTTCCAACGCCACCAGGATGATGGGATTGCCTTGCGGCATATCGACGCGCACGCCGACGTCTTCGCGCTTGGCCGTCGGGGTCGCGGCGATCACGGCGCCGACCAGCAGCGATGCGATCTGTTCGCCGCGCGGCAGGTCCGGCCTGTTCGTCAATGCGGTCTCGCAGGCCGCAAGCGTCAGCAAACCGTCGAGAAACTCGAGCATCTGGTCGCCGGCCCGTTTGATGTTGGCGAAATAGCCGCTCTGTTTCGAATCTTCGGGCGCGCTGGTCTGGCCGAGTTGCGAAAAGCCGATGATGGCGTTGAGCGGCGTGCGGATTTCATGGCTCATGCCGTGCAGGAACGCGGTGCGTGCGCGGTCCGCCGCGGTCAACGCCTGCGCCAGCACTTGGTCGATAAAGCTGGCCAGCGTCAGGCGGTCGTCATCCGACAGGTCGAGGAAATGAGTCGCCAGTTCGACGCCGGCGGGGGTGTCGATGCGCCGCTTGACCTGAGCCGCGACGTGCAACAATTGGCGCGGTTCGGTCAGCAATTCCATCGTGCAGTCGAGCTGCGCGCCGGCGGCGATGCGGTCCGCCGTCTCGTCCGCCGCCAGAAGACGAAAACCGCCTTGGCTGACATCGAGCAGATGGCCGGCCATGCCGTCGATCAGGACGCGGATGGGGGCCTCTACGCGGGGGTGAAGGCGGCGGCTGGTCAGCATGACAAGACCTTGCTTTTTTGCATCAATACATAAGTATATCCTTATATATACTGCTAAGGCAAGGGCCGTTAGGGAAAAAAGCCTCTCACATTGAACTTTATATATATAATTATTTCAGTAGCTTATCGACTTTACCCCGCTTTCTTGCTGAGGGGATCCTGTTCGGAAAGATATATCGCGAAGCGCGAGACTGCTGATGAAGTCATAGACGGCGACATTGTCAGCCCGGCTTATGCCCGGCTAGCTCCTGCAACTCCCCCTTGATGTGAAGCCCGCTGTGCGCGTCGCGCTGGATTCGCCGCATCTTGTCGATATTCTGCACGCCCGCCGCGTCCGCGCGGTCCCGCCATCAGCTTATTTTCCACAGGACGACAGCAGTCATGACCGAACTTACCTTGCAGGCCGCGCAGACCATTCTCACCAAGGCTTTGGCCCAGGGCCGCGCCGCGAATCTAAAGCCGCTCGCCATCGTCGTGCTCGATGCCCACGGCTCGATCAAAGCCTTTGCCGCCGAGGACGGGACCAGCCTGAAGCGCGGCGACATCGCCATCGCCAAGGCGTCGGGCGCCATGGCGCTGGGCGTCGGTTCGCGCAGCCTGGAGAAGATCGCCAAGGAGCGTCCGCATTTCGTCGCCGCAGTGTCCCATGTGGTCGGCAATGGCGGATTAATTCCGGTCGCGGGCGGCGTGCTGATTAAAAACGCCGCCGGCGCGATCGTCGGCGCGATCGGCGTGTCCGGCGACACCTCGGACAACGATGAACTGGCGGCCATGGCCGGCATCGAAGCGGCCGGGTTCAAGGGCGACGGCGGCAGCAACTAACACATAAACATAATAAGCATTTGGCGTATCAGGGAGAGCGAAGCGATGACGACAATCGCGGGACTGCAAGTGGCCGAGACGCTGGTGCGTTTCGTCGAAGACGAGGCATTGCCGGGCTCGGGGCTGACTCCCGAGGCTTTCTGGAAGGGACTTGCGGGCTTGGTCGGCAGCTTTGCCGGCGAGACGGCGGCGCTCTTGAAAAAGCGCGACGAGTTGCAGGCGAAAATCGACGCTTGGCACAAGAGCCATCGCGCCAAGGATTTCGATGCGAAGGCCTATGAAGCCTTTTTGCGCGACATCGGCTATCTGCTGCCGGCTGCCGCCGGAGTTGCCGTCACGCCGGCCAATGTCGATGCCGAGATCGCCACGATCTGCGGGCCTCAGCTCGTCGTTCCCTTGAGCAACGCGCGCTATGCGCTGAATGCCGCCAATGCCCGCTGGGGCAGCCTCTATGACGCGCTCTACGGCACCGACGCGATCCCGGCGGAAAGCGGCACCCCTGCCAGCGGCTATAATCCGGCGCGTGGCGCCAAGGTGATCGCCTACGCCAAAGCTTTCCTCGATCAGGTCGCGCCGCTCGCCGCCGGTTCGCATGCCGAGGCGGCGAGCTATAGCGTGCGCGACGGCAAGCTCGCGGTCGCGCTGTTGGATGGGCGGACCACCTCGTTGAAGGAGCCGGCGCGCTTCGCCGGCTACAACGGCCCGACCGACGCGCCGACCGCGATCCTCCTCAAGAATCACGGCCTGCATGCCGAAATCGTCATCGACCGCGCGCATATGATCGGCGCGGACGATGCGGCCGGCGTGGCCGACGTCGTTCTCGAATCGGCGATCACCACCATCATGGATTGCGAGGACTCGGTCGTTGCGGTCGATGCCGACGACAAAGTCGCGATCTACCGCAATTGGCTCGGTCTGGTGAGAGGCACGCTGACCGCCTCGTTCCAGAAGGGCAAGGGCACCGTCAACCGCAGTTTGAGCCCGGATAAAACCTTTACCACGCCCGACGGCCGCAAGCTCACCTTGCCCGGCCGCAGCCTGATGCTGGTGCGCAATGTCGGCCATCATATGTTCACCGACGCGGTGAAGGATGCGCAGGGCAAGGACGTGCCGGAATCGATCGTCGATGGCCTCGTGACCTCGCTGATCGGCGCGCATGATTTGAAAGGTTCGGCCAAGGGCAAGAACAGCCGCGCCGGCTCGATCTATATCGTCAAGCCGAAGATGCACGGACCGGAAGAAGTGGCGCTCGCCGACCGTCTGTTCGCCGCCATCGAGGACGTGATCGGCCTGCCGCGCGCGACCATCAAGATGGGCATCATGGACGAGGAACGCCGCACCACGGTCAACCTCGCCGCCTGCATCGCCGCCGCAAAATCGCGCGTCGTCTTCATCAACACCGGTTTCCTCGACCGCACCGGCGACGAGATCCACACCTCGATGGAAGCGGGGCCGATGGTGGCCAAGGCCGCCATGAAGGCCGCGCGCTGGTTCCCGGCCTACGAGAACTGGAACGTCGACACCGGCCTGGCCTGCGGCCTCAAGGGCAAAGCGCAGATCGGCAAGGGCATGTGGGCGATGCCCGACCGCATGGCCGAGATGATCAAGGCGAAGATAGACCATCCCAAAGCCGGCGCCAGCACCGCCTGGGTGCCGTCGCCGACGGCGGCGACGCTGCATGCCATGCATTATCATCAGATCGAGGTGCCGGCGATCCAGGCGAGCCTGCAAGGCAAGCCGCGCGCCGCGCTCGCCGACATCTTGTCGCTGCCGGTCGCGCCCGAGGTCAACTGGTCGCCCGACGACGTGCAGCGCGAGCTCGACAACAACGCGCAAGGCATCCTCGGTTATGTCGTGCGCTGGGTCGATCAGGGCGTCGGTTGCTCGAAAGTGCCGGACATCAACGGCGTCGGCCTGATGGAAGACCGCGCCACCTTGCGCATCTCGAGCCAGCATATGGCGAATTGGCTGCATCACGGCGTTTGCACGCGCGATCAGGTGATGGCGTCGATGCGCCGCATGGCCGGGGTCGTCGACCAGCAGAACGCCGGCGACCCGGTCTATGAGCCGATGGCCGGCGCGCTCGACTCCAACATCGCCTTCAAGGCGGCTTGCGAATTGGTGTTCGAGGGCAGGGCGCAGCCCAACGGCTACACCGAATTCGTGCTGCACAAATATCGCCGCATCAAGAAGGGTGTCTGACGCC
>CAMAVH010000136.1 GCA_945861615.1 Rhizobium sp. Q54
CTCAACGAGAAGCTGGCCCGCCTGCCGGGCTTTGGCGACATCCATCCGATGCAGCCGGTTTCCACCGTGCAGGGCGCGCTCGAATTGATCGACCAGCTCGCCCATTGGCTCAAAACGCTGACCGGCATGCCCGCCGTCGCCATGACGCCCGCCGCCGGCGCCCATGGTGAGTTCTGCGGCCTCTTGACCATCCGCGCCGCCCATGAAGCCAAGGGCGATGCGCGCCGCCGCGTGCTGGTGCCCGAATCGGCCCATGGCACCAATCCGGCAACCGCCGCCGCTTGCGGCTACGAGGTCGAATCGATCCCGGCGACGCCGCGCGGCCGTGTCGATCTCGCCGCGCTGAAAGCCAAGCTCGGGCCGGACGTCGCCGCCATCATGGTGACCAACCCGAACACCTGCGGCCTGTTCGAGGATGAGGTGATCGCCATCGCCAAGGCGGCGCATGACGCCGGGGCCTACTTCTACTGCGACGGCGCCAACTTCAACGCCATCGTCGGCAAGGTGCGCCCGGCCGATCTCGGCATCGACGTCATGCATATCAACCTGCACAAGCCCTGTTCGACGCCGCATGGCGGCGGCGGCCCCGGCGCCGGCCCCGTCGTGCTGTCGGCGGCGCTGGCGCCTTTTGCGCCGACGCCCTGGGTGGTGCATGGCGCGAAGGGATTCGACCTGCTGGAAACGTCCGAGGGCGCGGCCAAGGCGTCGGTCGGCCGTCTCAAGGCCTTCCACGGCCAGATGGGCATGTTCGTGCGCGCCTTGGCCTACATGCTGAGCCACGGCAATGACGGCCTCAAGCAGGTGGCGGAAGATGCCGTGCTCAACGCCAACTATCTGCTCGCCCGCCTGCGCGACGTCATGAGCCCGGCCTTCGGCGACGGCCCTTGCATGCATGAGGCTTTGTTCGACGACAAGTTCCTCGACGGCAGCGGCGTCTCGACGCTCGATTTCGCCAAGGCGCTGATCGACGAGGGCTTCCACCCGACGACGATCTATTTCCCGCTGGTGGTGCACGGCGCCATGCTGATGGAGCCGACCGAGACCGAGAGCAAGGAGAGCCTCGATCAGTTCATCATGGCGCTGCGCTCGCTCGCCGCGAAGGCCAAGGCCGGCGACGAAGCCTTCTTCCACGCCGCGCCGCGCCTGACCCCGCGCCGCCGCCTCGACGAGACGGCGGCGGCCCGCAAGCCGATCCTGCGCTGGCGCCCGCCGGCGCCGGCGCAAGCGGCGGAGTAATGGTCGTAAATTTATACTCATTGAGCGATTTGAGTATAAAAAACTTGACAAATTCCGATGGCGGTATAATTTATACTCAAGCCGCTCAATGAGTATAAATACATGGAACGCAATAATTCTAATGATGTGCCGCTCACGCTGCGCACAGTTTATGCAGAACTTCTAGATCGCGCGGGTTCAGCCGCCTTCCAAGAGGCGTTTACTGAAAAAGGGAACTTCACGGCCAAGACTATTAATGGCCGTACCTACTGGTATTTTCAGGCGCAAACGGATGATGGGCGAAAGCAGCGCTACGTCGGTCCGGAAACGCCCGAACTTCTCGATCAGATCAAGCGCCACAGAGAGGCGCGAGACGATGTTAATCACCGCGCGAAATTGGTTTCAACGCTGGTCCGGTCAGCTAATTTACTACGGCCGCAACCTGAAATTGGAACTGTGCTTGCAACTCTCGCGAAAGCGGGGATCTTTCGGTTGCGAGCCGTATTGATAGGCACCGCTGCTTATCAGACTTATTCGTCAATGCTTGGCGTCAAATTGCCGGTGAGTCTTATTCAGACTGGCGATATCGACATCGCACAGTCTCGCGAAATATCCATAGCGGTGGGGGAAAATACGCCCCCGATGTTAGAGCTGCTGCGCGATGCAGATGCTTCTTTTCGCGAAATTCCTCATGTTCAAGATAGTCGTCGCGTGGCGACCTATGAAACGCAGAGATCAGGCATCCGTGTTGATTTTCTCACACCGAATAGAGGGGCTGATTCGGAGGCTCCTCAAGAGCTTCCGGCTTTAAGCACGGATGCTCAACCCCTACGCTTTCTCGATTATCTAATTCGTGAACCTGAGCCTGCAGTCGTCCTTCATGGTGCAGGTGTATATGTTTTAGTCCCGGCACCAGAACGTTATGCGATTCATAAACTGATCGTTTCGCGCCGTCGCCGAGAAGGGAACGTGAAACGCGACAAGGATATTCTTCAAGCGGAAGCCTTGTTCTTCTTCTTGATCGAACGGCGGCCTTTCGAGTTGAAAGCCGCCTGGGCCGAAGCTTGGGAGCGCGGCAAGAAATGGCGACAACTCATTGGAGAGGGCTTGGCTTTTGTTGCGCCCGCCACGAGGGATCGGTTGCTTAAAACAGTGGAAATGACTCGATCGATAATTCCGGGACTTGAAATGCAATTTGCCTCATCTGCTCGCTATGATTTTGAACGCGATGTCGTGTCTTTCACAGCCACTGCCAACAACGTTCTTGTACGTTGCGCAGTCAGCCGAGAAGCTCTTAACGATCACTTTGAGGCAGATGGTTTAGATAAAGATGGGCGTTTAAGGATATTCCGGGAGAATCGTTCTCTCTTCGAGAAGATGGCGCGCGTAAAATATATGGAATGGCCAATCGATGTGATTTACGAGGGCGGACAAGTTTTGATACGAACAGAAGAGGTTCCGCAATTACTCAAGACGGCCTTGGGTCGAAAGGGTAAAAATTAAATTGTGCAAGTATGAAACTCCGCCCTCACCGGCGGAGTTTTTCGTTTGTTTGACAGGCTGCTGCGGCAGGAGGACGATCACCGCAACAGGCAGGGGATGGAGCCATGGAAGCACGGAAAGAAAGCCACGATTGGCAGCAGGCCGACTATGCCGGGGCCTGGATGGCCAAGAACCAGCAGCGGACCGAGCGGCGCAGTGCTCTGTTGGCCCGCATGCTGGCCGAGGCGCCGTTCGCGGCCGACGCGCCGCTGCGCGTGCTCGATGTCGGCGGTGGTTACGGCTTCGTTAGTCAGGCGGTGCTGACGGCCTTTCCGAAGGCGACGGTGACGTTGCAGGATTTCTCTCAGCCGATGATCGATCAGGCGCTGATCTATCTCACGCCGTATGCCGGCCGGATGCGCTTTGCCCTCAGCGACCTGCGCGATCCGGCCTGGAGCAAGGGGATGGGCCCGTTCGATCTCGTCGTCTCGGCCATCGCCATTCACAACTTGCGCGATGTGGCGGCCATGGCGGCTTGCTATGGCGCGATCCGCGCCCTCTTGGTGCCGGGCGGCTTGTTTCTCGATTGCGACCATCTCGACAAGGCCGGCGGCACGGCGCGGCATGTCGAGATGTTGCGCGAGGCCGGCTTCAAGAGCGTCACGGCGCTTGCGGGCGACGACGAACATACGCCGATCCTCAAAGCCCAGGCTTGAGCGCCGAGCGGATCGCGGCGGTTCCATTGGGAATCTTGTCGCGCGGAACGTCGCCGCCTTGATCTCGTTCCTCTTATGGGTGGGCATTCACCGCGTAGGAGGAACATTTCATGCGACAATTCAAATCCACTCTGGGCACGGGGCTGCTCGCCGGCGCGTTGGCCGCCGGCATGAGCATCGCCGGCGCGTCGCTCGCGGTCGCGCAATCGAACGGGGCGCCGCGCAGCGCACCGCCTGATGCGCGAATCACCATGCCGCCGGCCGCCGCCGCGGCCGCGATCAGCGAGCAGGAGCTCAAGAGCTTCGCCGTCGCCGCGCTCGAGGTGAAGAAGATTAACGACAGCTACCGTCCGCGCTACCAGTCGGCCGATACGCCGGCGGCCAAGGAGCAGGTGCAGAAGGAGGCGACGGAGAAGATGTCGTCCGTCGTCGAGGAGAAGGGCCTGAGCGTCGATAAATACAATCAGATCGTCCGCGTCGCCCAAGCTAATCCGGACGTCGCCCGGCAGATCGACGATTACGCCCGCCAGGCCCAATAACGCCATGGCGGACCGAGAGGTGAGGCGCGCGCTGCCGTTCGGGGGCGCGCGCCTCACGCAATCGTTGAGCGGATTCGGCCGGACGATATGGCTATACTTAAGGCAGGTATGACTCCTGATCTGAACGAAACTCCCTCATGAAGCCTCAAGCCAAAGGACACGTCATGTCGGCCGCCAAGCTCTTCGCCGTCTCCGTCATCGCCGCCGCCATGTGGGCCGGCGGCGCCGCCGCGCAATCGCCTAGCGCGCCGAGCGGCAATCCGCCGTCGGCTTCGCCGGGCATGACTCACCCGCAGGCGATCGACGATCAGGACCTGCGGCGCTTCGCCGCGGCGACCGCCAAGATCCGCATCGTCGACCGCGAATACACCAAGAAGAAGGACGGCAAATCCGATGCCGAGCGCGCCGCGCTGAGCAAGGAGGAGGACAAGGAGAATCTCGCCGCCGTCGAGGGCGCCGGCCTCACCCCCGCGCTCTACAACGCCATCTCGAAGGCGATCCAGGACGATCCGGCGCTGGCGAAGAAAGCCTATGAATATATATACGCCGCGCCGGTGAAGTGACACGCGGCCACCGCACAACTCGTCATCCTCGGGCTTGACCCGAGGATCCATCTTTCAAGCGCTCAGGCGGCGGATCAATGGACCCTCGGGTCAAGCCCGAGGGTGACGGCCCGAGAGAGCCCAACGAAAAAGCCCCGCCGGATCGGCGGGGCTTTTTGCATTCGGTCAGGCGGCTAAGGCTTAATGCAGCTTCTTCGGCAGTTCGCCGATGGCGGCATCGACCAAGGCGGTCGCCTTGTTCGTATCCAGGTTCTTCTGGATCAATTCGCGGGTGGCGGCCAGCGCCACGTCCACGGCGGCGTTGCGCACGTCGTCGACAGCGCGGGCTTCGGCCTGGGCGATCTTTTCCAGGGCCATCTGTTCGCGGCGCTTGAGCGAGGCGGCCAGCTCGACGGCGGCTTCCTCGCCCAGGCGCTTGGCCTCGGCTTCGGCGTTGGCGAGGATGTCCTCGGCTTCCTTCAGCGCTTCGCGGCTCTTGCGCTGATAGGAGGCGAGCAGCGCCTGGGCTTCGTCGCGCAGGCGGGCGGCTTCCTCGATCTCGGTTTCGATCTTCTTCGAGCGGCCATCGAGCGCGTCGCCGATCTTGCGGCCGACCGGACGGGCGAGCAGGCCGACGAACAGGGCGAAGGCGATGGCGAGCCAGAATTCCGGCTGGGCGAAGAGCGAAACCTCGCCGTGCTCGCCGCTGCTGGCCGCGTAGGCGGTGGAGATGAACATATTCATGCCCCTCAGTGGCTCTTGGCGCCGGCGGCGGCTTTCACCGCGGCGTCGGCCGTGGCGGCGTCGATATCCTGCCCGAGCAGCTTGCGCACCGCGTCGCGGGCGATCTCGGCGGCGATGGTCTGGGTGTGCGACAGAGCGCTGGCGCGCGCCGTGGCGATCTTGTCCTCGGCGTCCTTGGTCTGGGCGGCGAGGGTCGCGGCAACCGCCTGCTGGCGGGCGGTGGCCTCCTTATGGGCGCGATCGGCCGCGGCGGCGGTCAAGGCGTGCGCCTTGGCGCGGCTTTCGGCCAGGGCCTTCTCATAGGCGGCCTTCGCCGTTTCGGCTTCCGCGCGCAAGGCCGCGGCCTTGTCGAGGTTGCCGTCGATGCGCTTCTTGCGCTCCTCCAGCACTTCGCCGATGCGCGGCAAAGCGAGCTTCGACATCAGCACGTAGAGCAGGATGAAGGTGATCGCCAGCCAGACGAGCTGGGGGGCGAAGGAAGACGGATCGAGTTGCGGCACGGGCGTGCGGCTCCTTAACGAGGCTGAAACGAAAGCGGGCCCGGATGCTCCGGGCCCGCGGGTCGTCTTAGCCGAACAGGATCAGGAACGCGATCAGCAGCGCGAACAGCGCGATGGCTTCCACCAGCGCGAAGCCCAGCATCGTGAAGGGGAACACGATCGGGCGGGCGGCCGGGTTGCGGGCGACCGACGTGATGAACGCGGAGAAGATGTTGCCGATGCCGATGCCGACGCCGAAGAGACAGATAACGGCGAGACCGGCACCGATGTACTTAGCAGCCTGAACGTCCATGATTTCCAACTTTTCTTAAGGTTAGGGGCAGGGAGTGGTGGTGAAGGGGTGACTTAGTGCAGATGGATCGCGTCGTGCAGATACAGGCAGGTCAACACCGTGAAGACGTAGGCCTGCAGGAACGCGACGAGCGTTTCGAGAATGTAGAGCGGAATGATGATGGCCATCGGCGCGACGCCGAAGGCGCCGAGCAGCACGACGAAGCCGGCGAACACCTTCAGCATGGTGTGGCCCGCCATCATGTTGGCGAACAGACGCAGCGACAGGGTGACCGGGCGCGTCAGGTAGGAGATCAGCTCGATGGGGATCAGCAGCGGCGCCATGTACATCGGCGCGCCGTTCGGCATGAAGTAGGTGAAGAACTTCAGGCCGTGCTTGGCGATGGCGACGATGGTGACGCCGACGAACACCAGGGCGGCGAGCGCGAAGGTGACGATGATGTGGCTGGTCACCGTGAAGGTGTAGGGGATCAGGCCGATCATGTTGGCGAACAGGATGAACATGAACAGCGAGAAGATGAACGGGAAGTAGGCGCGGCCTTCGCGGCCGACGTTCTCTCGCACAAGTCCGGCGACGAATTCGTAACTGAGCTCGGCCATCGACTGCCAGCGGCCCGGCACCAGGGCACCGCGGCGCATGCCGATCATCAGGAACAGGGTGACGGCGGTGATGACGACCACCATGAACAGTGAGGAATTGGTGAAGGATGCGTCGACGCCGCCGACTTCGAGCGGGATGATCTTTTTGATCTCGAACTGTTCAAGAGGTCCGGCCACGGTCCCACTCATCCTTTTGGGCCCGGACCTTGCGGCCCGAACCGGGTTGCTTGGCGCCCCTTCTTTTCAAGAAGAGTCGCGCCGGGTCATCTCGCGTGGGAGCAGATACTGGCCTGCGCCCTTATCG
>CAMAVH010000137.1 GCA_945861615.1 Rhizobium sp. Q54
CCATCGTCGAGAAGCCGAGGTGATTGGCGACCATCAGCTTGGTCTTGACGTCCTGGGGCGTCGAGACCCAAGGGATGTCCTGGTCGCGCGCGACGAGCAGCGTCGCCTCGAGCTGGTCCTGGATCTGGTTCGGCGCTTGCAGCCAGTCATCGTAAAAATTCTTAGCCATTTTCTATTATTCCTTTTAGCCCTGTGATTTGCGTTCAATACGCGTTAGCTCAGTGGTTCGGTCGTTCGGCGATCATCGTTCAGTCGGTGTGCTCCAGCGCCATGGACTTGCGGTTGAGCAGCTTGGCGACGTAGCGGCGCAGCGCGAAACGCTGGGCGTCGCGCATGCTGCGCACCTCGCCCTTTTTGACGGCTTTGACCAGTTCGTCCTTCATCGCCGCGTGCTCGCTGCCGCTCAGTTCCTGCAACACGGGGATCTGGGCGATCATCTGAATGAGCGTGTCGAGATCCGGATAGTCGACCGTGTAGCTGAGGAAACGATCGCGGATCGCCTCGTCGATCAAATCCGGCCGGTTGCTCGTCAGCACGATGATGGATTTGGTGGTGTCCAGCTCGTCGATGGAATGGAAGAACACGCTGTCCTGCGAGAAGTGCCATTCCTTGGCGTGCTGGCTGCCGCGCGACATGAAGATCGATTCGACATCGTCGAACAGCAACACGGAGCGCTGACCTGCCGCCGTAAAGCCGGACTTGGCATGCATGAAGATGTCGCGGATGCGCTCTTCGCTTTCGCCATAGCGCGAACGGGAGATTTCGCCGCCGTCGATAAAGGCCATCACGACCGGCGGCGCGTCCTCGTCCTCGGCCTGAAACTTGCGGCCGAGTTCATAAGTCAGGCGCTTGGCCATCGTTGTCTTGCCTGTGCCGGGCGGCCCGCTCAGCATGAAGCCCTTGATCAACCCGCGCGGCGAGTCCGCACGCCACTGATGTTCGGTGATCGCGGTCAGTTCGGAGAGCAGGTTGGTGTAGAACTCGCCGACCATGTCGGTTGTCTGGGTGACGGCTTCGGCGCTGCCGCCGAACAGCACGGCAAGCTTTTCGAAGGAGACGACGTTGCCGCCCGAAAGATGATGATGTCCCTCATTCGCACGCATGTGACTGCCCATTCAAAATCATGAAACAATATTTGAGAGTCCTCTCAAGAGAAAACGGGTCAAGAGAAGACGGGCGTTTGAGCGCAGTGGTAGGTTGGCGCTCGTGACCGCGCTTATATTCATATCAATGTGGCTTGCTCTGCACCACCACTCTCTTTTTCGCGGTCGCCGATACTCCGCCAACGCAATTTTCATCAAGGACAACTTCATCCAGGGTGATGTCAGCGCAGCCGATCAAATCGAGAACGGGATGGCTGATGCGCCCGCTTGAGTCCGCAGTGGCCATGGCTGAGTCGAAGCCCGTGACCCTTCGCACAATGCCTGAACAGCGGTTTTTCACGATGTGAACCGGGGGTATTAACACTGGCGACCACTTAAGAATGATGCAGTTGCCGGTGGCGCAGATCGTTTTTTGTTTATCTGAACCGCCTGTTTTCGAAACGAAGCCTTTCTCGCCGGTTACCTGCTCCACGCGGTCGCGCAGACGAAACCGCCGGCTATGCGATCTGCATGGCCGGCGGCGGTCTTGGTCTCAGCGAGGGGTTGGGCGACCCGTCAGGCTCACTCGTAGCCGAGCGCCACGCGGGCCTTCTTGATGATCGCGGGCGGCATGCTCTCCATCTCGAGCACGATCTTTTCAATTACCTCACCGGTCGAGGGCGAGAGTTCGAGGCCGCGCGCCTCGATTTCCTTGCGCAGCTCCGGATCGTTGACGGCGCTCATGAAGGCGGCGCGCAACGCCTTGATGCGCTCGGGCGGCACGCTCGCTCCGGTCACATAGGGGCGGCCGAATTCCGACTGCGCGTCGTAGAGCTTGAGGATCTGGCGCTGCTCCTCGGTCTTGGCGACGCTGACGGCGGGCAGGGCGCCCATCATGTCTTGCGGCTTTGCGCCCTGATGGGAAATGACCCGCATGAACTTCTCTTCAAACCATTTCGGCTTCGAAGCGACGACGTTCAGGTAGCCGGCGCAGGTCCCTTGCACCTCGCCGCGCTCAATCGCCAGCAAGACCTCGGCATTGCCGGTATAGCCGGTGACGATCTTGACTTTCAAGCCGAGCACGTTCTTGAGCAAGGCGGCATATTCGCGTGACGACGACGCGCCGCCCGATGCGCCGAGCACCATTTCACTGTTGAAGGCGTCGGCCAAGGATTTCACCGGCGCGTCGGCGCGCACGAAGCAGGCTTCGACGTTTGCCGCGGCGTTGCCAAGGAAGGCGAATTTCAGCGACTTGGCGCCCTTTTTGGGGTCGCCCAATATCGGCTCGACGATCACGGTCGGATGGATGCCGCCGATGTAGGTGCCGTCCTGCGGCGCCGTCACGGCGATGCGGCTGGCCGAGTTGAAGCCACCGGCGCCCGGCAGATTCTGCGGCACGACCGTGGGGTTGCCGGGAATGTATTTCGCCATGTATTTGCCGACGGTGCGACCGTAGAAGTCGAAGCCGCCGCCGGCCGACGAGCCGATCATCATGTAGACGGTGTTGCCGCGATAGAAGTCGGCGACCTTCTTCTCCTCCGCGCTTTGCGCCGAAGCGACGTTGGCGGACATCGTCAGCAGGGCGACTTGCGCCAGGCAGACGGCAGAGAGGCCGAGAAGGGTCTTATGCATGCACGTTTCCTCAAATGCGGGTGAATTGAATATGGTTAGGTGCGGCGCGAGTGGAGACGAAATAAGCCTGTCGCCCTTGGGCGTTTATGGGCTCCCGGACAGTTCGATCATTATGCCGGCGGGCTGCTCCTGTGGAGGTCGGCGTGGAAGTCGGCGGCGGCCGCTTCGACCTTGCCGATCGGCGGAACGATCATTTGCGAGACCGTGGCCGCCGTCATCAGCAGGCAATGGCCCAGCGAACGCAGAACTATCTTATGCATGCTCTACTCCATCTCCTGCCGCGCGAACGGTGGGCCGGTCGGCGCCTCATCGATCGTGAAGAACAGGCGTTTCGAAAAAGCGTGGGGTGGCGTAACGGTGAAGGAATACGAACTCTGACGGGCCGAAAGAGGCGAAGCGAGGTAGGGCTTTTGCGGCAGCATGCATTTTCGAAACGCCTGTTCTTCGCGATCGATCGGCGTCAGGCTGGCATAGCAAGGCTGTTCGGGCTTTCGCCGGAACGGAAGACAGGCGACGCTATCGTTGAACGCGCAGGCACACGGTAGATGCGGCCTTGTTAGAAGGACCGCTCTTTGAACGCGTAGCAAAGCATGTGCCAGTGAACTGTAAAACGGCGCGCGCTGAGGGGCGCCGTCCGCCGATCATGCCTCAAACTCAATGATGATGCCAATTTTTGTACAGCGGTCGGCGCGCGCGATTTGCCGCTATAATCATTCGTGTGCGAACGAAACGCCTGCCTGTCGCCTGCTATGATGGCAATAGTTTGTTCATTTCCGCGCCGCATGCATAAGGCGCGCGCAGCTACTGGCTTTGAAGGTTCGCGTTGCGAAATAATTTTGCAGTAATAGTCACTAATTCTATTCAGGGACGACGCGACGAAATGTGCAGAGATGAAAAAGCGGATCTGCGTTGACTAAAAACGGGATTCGTCTCGCTAAGCGTCGGGCTTGGTTTTTGACGCCAAGCCTCGGCGAGCTTTTTCCGCGATTGCAGCGAGCGTGACGATGCCTGTCAGTCCGCGTTATCAGCCGTCCGCCGCTCATCGCGAGTTGGGCGAGCAGTTCTACGACGAGGTGGCCGCCGCCGACTTTCCGCGGCTCGATCTGCGGTTTCGCAATGACCGCGTTGCCGCCACGGTCGGCTTGGAGTCTTTGCGCGATGCGGAATGGCTCGCGCATTTCGGCCGCTTCGCACCCCTGCCGGGCAGCCTGCCGGTGCCGCTGGCGCTGCGTTATCACGGTCATCAGTTTCGCGCCTACAACCCGAACCTCGGCGACGGCCGCGGCTTTCTCTTCGCCCAGCTGCGCGAGCCGGGCACCGGCCGTCTCTTGGACTTGGCGACCAAGGGCAGCGGCCTGACGCCCTGGTCGCGCGAGGGCGACGGCCGCCTGACCTTGAAGGGCGGCGTTCGCGAGGTGCTGGCCGCCGAAATGCTCGAAGCGCTCGGCGTCGATACGTCGAAAGCCTTCAGCCTGATCGAAACCGGCGAGCGGCTGGAGCGCCACGACGAGCCGTCGCCGGCGCGCTCCGCCGTGCTGGTGCGGCTCAGCCATTCGCATATGCGCATCGGCAGCTTCCAGCGTTATGCCTATTTCCAGGATCGCGACAGTTTGGAAAAGCTGGTCGATCACTGCGTCGCGCATTACTACCCGGCGCTTGCCGGCGAAGAAGGTTCGGCGCGCGCCGTCGCCTTCCTCGAGGCCGTTTGCAAATCCGTCGCCGTCACCGGCGCGCGCTGGCTCGCCGCCGGCTTCGCCCATGGCGTGTTGAACACGGACAATATCAATATCACCGGCGAGAGCTTCGACTACGGGCCCTGGCGCTTCATTCCGACCTTCGACCTCGACTTCACCGCCGCCTATTTCGACCGCAATAAGATCTACGCCTTCGGCAAGCAGCCGACGGCTTTGGCGTGGAATCTGGCGCGGCTCGGCGAGTCTCTCGCGCCGCTCGCCCCGGCGGCGGATCTTGCTGAGGCGCAGGGCGTCTTCGCGCCGACATTGCAGCGCGCATTCGCCAATGCCCTGATCGCGCGGGCCGGCCTGGTCGCGCAAGGGCCGGCGCAAGACGACCCGCTGGTGGCGGCGCTCTACGGCTTTCTCGCCGCCAGCGACGCGCCCTTCGAGCAGGTTCTGTTCGACTGGTTCGGCGGCGAGGCGAGCGCCGATCGCGCGGCGCAGAGCCCGAGCGCCGCGCTCTATGCGCGCGAGGATTTCCGCGCCGTGCGGCGCGCTTGGGCCGGCCATGCGCCGCGCCGCGCCGAGGCTTTGAGCGACGCTTATTTCCAGCGCACCTCGCCCTGCAGCATGTTGATCGACGAGATGGAGGCGATCTGGACGCCGATCAGGGAGGCCGACGATTGGTCGGCCTTCTACGCCAAGCTCGCCGACATCCGCGAGATGGCGGCGGCCTATGGGCTGGAGAAGTCGGCATTTTAGGCGGGCAGCCTGCCGCGGCATTGCTCAAAACCATACCTGTTTCTGCAGTCCTGCCCGCGGAGCGGCGCGCCCCCGGGTTCAACGTTAAACGATGCGGCTGGGGGCGGTTCTTTCCCTGCCTACGTCTTTCGGCCAGGACTAAATCCTGAGTCCGGTTATCCACCGACTCCCATATGTGGTGTGGACAGAGTCTGTAACCTATTGATTCTAAAAAGAGATTGACGCGGACTCGCGACCGACTCACCATGGCCTCCTTAACCCAGGGGCGTAAAGCGATGAGCGGCGACAGCCAAATCCAGCAAATTCTCGAAGGCGACTGCATCGAGACGATGAACTGCCTGGCCGAGAAATCGGTCGACATGATCTTCGCCGATCCGCCGTACAACCTGCAGCTCAAGGGCGACCTGCGCCGGCCGAACGACAGCGTGGTCGACGGCGTCGACGACGCCTGGGACAAGTTCGCCAGCTTCGAAGAGTACGACCGCTTCACCCGCGCCTGGCTCAAGGCGGCGCGCCGCGTGCTGCGCGACGACGGCTCGCTCTGGGTGATCGGCAGCTATCACAACATCTTCCGCGTCGGCGCCATCCTGCAGGACCTCGATTTCTGGATGCTGAACGACGTGGTGTGGCGCAAGTCCAACCCGATGCCGAACTTCCGCGGCAAGCGCTTCACCAACGCGCATGAGACGATGATCTGGTGCTCGAAGTCGCAAGGGTCGAAATACACCTTCAACTACGAATCGATGAAGGCGCTGAACGACGGCCTGCAGATGCGCAGCGATTGGCTGATCCCGCTCTGCTCGGGCGGCGAGCGCCTGAAGAACGACGAGGGCGTGAAGGCCCACCCGACGCAGAAGCCCGAAGCGCTCCTCCATCGCGTCATCATGGCCTCGACCAAGCCGGGCGACGTCATCCTCGATCCGTTCTTCGGCACCGGCACCTCCGGCGCGGTCGCCAAGAAGCTCGGCCGCGGCTTCATCGGCATCGAAGCCAGCCCCGAGTACGCCAATGTCGCGCGCAAGCGCATCGCCGCGGTGCAGCCGATGGTCGATGCCACGCTGGTCACCACGCCGGGCAAGCGCACGGAAGCGCGCATTCCTTTCGGCTGGGTGGTCGAGCGCGGTTTACTCAACCCCGGCGACATCCTGTTCGACGACCGCCGCCGCTGGACCGCGAAAGTGCGCGCCGACGGCCAGATCGTCACCGCCGACTTCACCGGCTCGATCCATCAGGCCGGCGCCCATGTGCAGAGCGCCACCACCTGCAACGGCTGGACCTTCTGGAATTTCGACGCCGAGGGCAAAGCCGTCAGCATCGACGTGCTGCGCCAACAGATCCGCGCCGAGCTGGCGCAGAGCAATTTGCTGTTCGAAGGCCAGATCGGCATCGCCGGCACGAGCGCCGCCGCCGCGCGCGCGACCGAGAGCGAAAGCCTGAAGTAGTTCGAGGCCCCGGCGTCCGATCATTTCGGCGCGTCGGGTTTCCTAGATTGCGCCGTGCCTGTTCGTTCTGCCGTTCGGGCCTTCCGCGCGGCATTTTTCTTC
>CAMAVH010000138.1 GCA_945861615.1 Rhizobium sp. Q54
GCTGTTCATCATCGGCATGGAGGAGATCTCCTGGATGCAACGCATCTTCGGCATCGCGACGCCAGCCCTGTTCGCCGAGAACCAGCAACGGGAAATGAACCTGCACAATATGCACAGCATCGTCATCGGCCAGACGCATAAGGCCATCATGTTCGCCGCGCTGGTGCTCTTGCCCTTCATCCGCGATACGGCGCCGCAAAACCGTTTCTTCGACGTCATCGCCGATTTCCTGCCGAGCCGGCTTATCTTCGCCGTCAGCGCGCCTTGGGTCGCTTTCAATTACAATGAGTGGAATTTCCTGGCGTCGCAGATGTACGTCACCTTGACCCTGGCGATTCTCGTCTGTTACGTGAAAGCTGCTCGGGATCGCGGCGCCGCCCGGGAGATCGCCCTGTTCGGTGCCGTTGCGGCCTTCATTGCCCTCGTCCAGCCGCTGTTTCTCGTTTTCGGCGACCGCTTCGTAAGGATGTGGGACGCCTCGGAATATGTCGAGCTGTTCATCGCCCTGGGGCTGGCGTTCTACACGGCCGAGACGATCACGCGGCTCGCCGAGCGTTATGGAGTCGCAGGGACGCCGACCCGCTGAGCCCCGTCATCCCTGCGTGATATGCGCCTAGTCTAGAGATTGCGCGTCTTTTCCCGGCTGCGTTCATGCAATTCGGCGACTTCCGGCGTCAGCGCCTCGCCGAAGTCGGTCATCTCGTAGATCGGGCGAATCTCGATCTCGCTCGGGCCCGGCATCGGATTGGGGCAGCGCTTCACCCAATCGACGGCCTCGGCCATGTCCTTGACCTCCCAGAGCCAGAAGCCGGCGATCAATTCTTTGGTTTCGGCGAAGGGGCCGTCCATGACCGTGCGGGTCTTGCCGTTGAAGCCGACGCGCTTGCCCTGGGACGACGGCTTGAGCCCTTCGCCGGCCTTCATGATGCCGGCCTTGCACAGTTCCTCGTTGTATTTGCCCATTTCCTCGAGCAGCTCGGTCGTGGGCATGAAGCCCGCTTCGCTGTCCGTCGTGGCCTTCACGATCACCATCACGCGCATTGGTGGCCTCCTTTAATTGGCATGGCCGAAGTGGCCTGCATGGTTCAAGGACGTTGCAGATTTGCCGGAGCCGACATTCGGCAAAAGTTTTTTAGGCGAAGCTCCGCGACCGGGCGCGGTGAAAATCCGCGTTTAAACGAAAAAGGCCCCACCTTCTGGCGGGGCCTTTTCTTGACTGTCGTACAACCGTGTTATTTGCTGAGCTTCTCGACCCAGGCGACGTACTTGTCGACGAAGCCGGCGAGGAACTTCTGCGTATCTTCCTTGCTGATATTGCCCTCGGCATCGATCAGGTCCTTGGGGAACTGCAGATAGACCTCGGGCTGGCCGAGCACGGCGATGTCGAGATAGAGCATGATGTTCTTGAGATGTTGCTGCGCCATCGAGGTGCCGGGGCCACCGGCGGAGGCGCCGCACAGTGCGCCAGGTTTGCCGGCGAACGAGTTTTTGCCGTAGGGGCGCGAAGCCCAGTCGATGGCGTTCTTCAACACGCCGGGAATCGAGCGGTTGTATTCCGGCGTGACGAACAGCAGGCCATCGACCGCTTCGATCTGCTTCTTCAGCTGAACCGCGGCCTCGGGCATGTTGGCCTCATGGTCCTGATTGTGCAGCGGCAGCCCGTCGATAGCGATATGCTTGAACAGGAGCCGGTCGCCGGCGAGTTTTTCAATCGCCTTGGCGAGTTTGCGATTGATCGAGTCCTTGCGGATGCTGCCGATGATCAGGCCGATGGTCTTGGGCATGAAGCTCTCCAAACAGACGGGAATGGGCACCGGACGCAAACGACCGGAAGCTTGAAAGGTGCCGCGATCCTAGGCCGAAAGATCGGGTGGCGCCATTCGGCGCGGCCTATCGCTCTATCGCCCAGGCCTTATTTCTGGGCCCGCAGATCGGCAATCGTCTTGTCCGGGCTGATGTAATCCGGATCAACGCGCAATTCGATGAGCGCCGGCCTGTTCGCCGCCAGGGCGCGGGCGAAAATGCCGGGAAAATCGGCGTCGTCTTCCACCACCTCGCCGAACAGGCCGTAAGACCGGGCGAGTTCGGCGAAGTTCGGGTTGACCAGATCCGTGCCTGAGACGCGGCTCGGGAAATGGATTTCCTGATGGAAGCGGATCGCGCCGTAGATGCCGTTGTTCACGACGATGACGATCAGCGGCAAATTCTGCTGCGCGACGGTGGCGAGCTCGGCCATCGCCATGGTGAAGCAACCGTCGCCGGCGAAGCAGACGACCGTGCGCTCCGGGTGGCGCAGCTTGGCGGCGATGGCGGCGGGGAAGCCGTAACCCATGGCGCCGCCTTTGGTGGCGGCCTGGGTACCGAAGCCGCGATAGCGATAATAGCGATGCACCCAAATGCAGTAATTGCCGGCGCCGTTGGTGACGATGGCGTTCTCGGGCAGACGCTCGCCGAGGAAGCTGACGACGCGCGCCATATCGACTTTGCCGCGGCGCGGCCCCGGCGTGCGATAAGCGTCGTACTCGCCGCGCATGGCGAGGTGCGCTTCGCGCCAGGCGGCTGGCGCATTCACCTTCACGGTCTTGAGCGCGGCGGCCGCCTCGACGACGCCGGCGTGAATCGGCAGGGCAGCTTCGAAGACGCGGCCGAGTTCCGTCGCATCGGGATAGATATGGATCAATGGTTGCGCCGGCTTGGGCGGAACGAGCAGGCTGTAGCCTTGCGTGGTCCCGTCGCATAAGCGATCCCCGACCACGATCAGCAGATCGGAAGCTTTGATGCGCGCCGCGAGCTTGGCATTCATGGCGAAGCCGAGGTCGCCGACAAAATGCGCGAAGCGGTCGTCGACGATGCCCTGTGAACGGAAGGCACTGACGATCGGCAATTCGTTGGCGACGGCGAAGGCCTTGATGTCCTCGGCCGCCGCGGGCGTCCAGCCGGGGCCGCCGATGATGAGAATCGGCCGCTCAGCCTTCTGCAGCAGTTCTTGCAACTTGGCGAGGTCGCCGGCGCCGGGCGCTGGATGATCGAGCGGAATCGGCGCCATGTCGGCGGCGTCGCTCAATTCGTCGAGGACATCCTCGGGGATCGACAACACAACCGGACCGGGCCGGCCGCTGGCGGCGATATGGAAGGCCTTGGCGACCATCTCGGGGATCGCCGCCGTGTCGTTGATTTCGGCGGTCCATTTGGTCATGCCGCCGAACACGGCTTCGTAGTTCATTTCCTGGAAGGCTTCGAGGCCGCGCTCGGCGCGCGGCACCTGGCCGACGAGGAGCACGAGGCCGGAGGAATTCTGCTGCGCGGTATGCAGGCCGATGGCGGCATGCATCGCGCCGGGGCCGCGGCTGACCAGGCAGACGCCGGGCCCGCCGCGCATCTTGCCGTCGGCCTCCGCCATGTGGGCGGCGCTCGCCTCGTGGCGGCAGGTGACGAACTGGATGCGCTTGGCGGCGCCCAGCAGGGCGTCATAGAGCGGCAGGGCGCTTTCGCCGGGCACGCCGAAGGCGCGGTCGACATCATGGGCCAGCAGGGCGGCGACGAGAATCTCGCCGCCGTTACGCATTGTCATCGCTTACCCACTCCAAAGATTTTTTCGGTTTCTCGAACAGCTCGGGAGAGACGCCGGAAGACTTACCGCCGATCGCAGGCTGGCTGAGCGCGGCGGCTTGGATCGTCGCAAGCATGGCGCTCATGGCAGCTCCCCCTTGCCGATGGAACGGAATGACGGTCTCATTAATCTCCGTATGTGCCGGTTCTGGCGGCGTAGAAGTCGAGCAGCGCCAACGCTTCGGCGCTGTGCTGCACGAGGCGGCTTTGGATGTCGCGCAGGCTGTCGAATTCCTCGCGAGTCAGGCTGGAGAAGATCGCGTCGTTGACCGGCGCCTGAATCGCCTTCAGCGATTCGAGCCTTTGCCGGCCCTCGGCGCTGAGTATCAGGCGTACGCGCCGGCGGTCCACCGGGTCGGTCGCCTTGTCGACCAGACCCGCGGCGACGAGATTGTTGATCTCCATGGTGATGAAGGCGGAACTGAGCTGCAGATGTTTGGCGATGACGTTGACGCCGATGCCGAGCTTGTCCTGCAGGTGCGAGACCGCGACCAGAATGATGTATTGGCTGCCGCTGACGCCGATGAAGGCGCCGAAGCGGTTGCGCACGTCCTGCATGCGCACAGAGAAGGCGAACATGTCGTGTATGTAGTCGCGGAAGTTGGCGTCGCTGCCCTTGGTCAGCAGTTCCTTCTTCGTCACGGTCTTCGGTATCGGACTTTTGTGCGTCTTGGCTGTCGTCATTTGCATCTTGGTCTTGCCGCGAGTCGTCTTCATGTCGGTCGATCCACGCATGCGAAAGATGATCGGTCCAACGCCCATGGAATGGGGGGCGGAGAGAGGAGTTTAGGCAGGTGGGCGGAGTTATCAAAAGAAAATAGCAAAGTTAGTTAACTAGTTCTTGCCGACAAGACAGGCAGATGCTCGCGCGGGCCGCCCAGCAAAAAGGCCGCGCCTGGAATGGCGCGGCCTTGAACGTTGGCAATGGGAATTCCGTCAGTCGAACAGCTTGCTCGACTTGGTCAGCGCCATGGTGCCGGGCTTGATATCGACTTTGGCGAATTCGCAGCGCGCGAAGCGGGCCTTCTGCTCGAGCGGCACGGTGGCGTCGATGCCGAGCTTGGCGCGGATGCCCTCGTTGCTGGCGCGGACATATTCGTGGCCGCGCGCGCCGGGGATGACGATCAGGTCCTTCGAGGCTTCCATGCGCGTGGCCAGGGCATATTCGACGTCGGCCGGATCGCGCAGGTTGATGTCCTCGTCGACCGCGATGACCATGTCGAGGTCCTTCAGCGCGCCGAAGGCGGCGAGGATGGCGTTGCGCTGAAGCCCTTCATGCTGCGGCGTGGTCTTCTTCACCTGGATGACGGCATGGAAGCGATGCAGGCCGCCGGCGGTCATGTCGGCGTCGATGACGATGGGAATGGCCGCGCTCAGCACTTTCAGCAGGCTGGCCTCCAGCACGTATTTGCGCAGCATGATCGTCTCGCGGCCGTAGCCGTTGATCGCGTGATAGATCGGATTGGCGCGATGGGTGACGGCGCTGATCTCGAGGATCGGCGCGTCGCCCTCGGGCGACAGCGAGCCGACGAATTCGCCGAACGGGCCTTCATTGATCACTTCGTCGGTTTTGATGACGCCTTCGAGCACGATCTCGCTCTCGGCCGGCACCAGCACATCCTGGGTGATGCCCTTGACGACCGACAACGGCGCGCCGGCGAGGCCGCCGGCGACGGCCAGTTCGTCGGCGCTTTCCGGCATCTGCGAGCCCATGGTGGCGGCGGTGTAATGCAGCGCGATGTCGGCGCCGATGGCGATGGCGATCGGCAACGGCTGGCCCTTGGCCCTGGCGCGGTCGAAGGCGGCGCGCAGATGGCGGCCGAAGTCGAGCTTGATGGCGCCACGGTTGCCGCCGAGCAGTTGCACGCGATGATAGGAGGCGTTGTAGACGCCGCTGTCCGGGTCCTTGACGATGACGATGCCCGAGGTGAGGTAGCGGCCCGGATCGTTCTCGGTGTGATGCAGGGCGGGCAGCATGGCGAGCAGGTCGATGTTCTCGGTCTTGACCACTTCTTGCGCCGGCGCGTGGTTGACCAGCTTGGGCGCCTTGGGATCGCCGAGCGCGCGGCCGATCAATTCGCGAATGCCGCGATAGTCGGTGCCGAAGGCGGCTTCGCAATTTTCTCGGCAGGACAGGAAGTTGCCGACGACCGGCATGTCGAAGCCCTTGACCTTGGGAAAGAGGATGGCTTCCTGGCCGTCGAGCTTCTTGAGCACGGCGGAGATTTCCAGCTTCACGTCGACCGGCGCGTCGTAGGTCTGCATGCGGTCGGCGGCGACCATGCGCTTGAGCGCGGAGCGGAAACGCGTGTCGATGGTCTGGGGCAGGGACATGGAAACTCCAAGGTCGGGCGACGAGGCTTAGGGAAACAGGTTGCCTTTATAGCAACATGAAATCGGCAACTCAAAAAGCCTTGCTTACAAAGCTAATTTTTCAAGCAGAATAGCCAGGGCGACGCGGCTGTCAACGCCGCCCTAATTCCTAATGAAAACAAAGGTTACGCCGCAAGCCACGCCCGCAGCGCCTGGGTCGTTGCGGCGGGGTCTTCCATCGGCGGCAGATGGCCGCAGCGGGGGAATATCCGCAGCGTCGCGCCGGGAATGCCGGCGGCCATCTCCTCGGCGAGGCGCGGCGGCGTCACCGCGTCGGCCTCGCCGACGCCGATCAGCGTCGGCACCGCGATGGTCGGCAGGATCGGGCGGGCGTCGGGCCGCTTGAGGATCGCGGTCTGCTGGCGCAAGTAAGCGGCGGCGCCGACGCGCGCCGTCATCTCCATCACCTCATGCGCCACCGGATCCTGCAGGCGGCTGGCATGGATGAACTGCGGCAAGAGGCGCGGCGTGATGCCGGCGCAGCGCCCCCAGCCCACCGGGCTCCTGTCGGCGCGGCGCAGGGTCGCGCGTGCCGGATTCGCCGGGCGGGCCGTCGTGTCGAGCAGGGCCAGGCGCAACACGCGCTCGGGGGCCTGGCGCATGATTTCGAGCGCGACATAGCCGCCCATCGACAGGCCGGTGAGAGCGAAACTCGCCGGCGCCTCGGCGAGGGCGCGCGCCGCCATGTCCTCGATGCG
>CAMAVH010000139.1 GCA_945861615.1 Rhizobium sp. Q54
ACGCCGTTGACTTGCGGATACCAAGCGTCGGTGACGATGAGGATGCGCCAGCTCTTGTGCCGAATATCGCTCACGCCGCTTGCGCCTTTTTCGCCGCGACGAGCACGGGCAGGGCGCTCTCTTCGGACCAGCGGATGATTTCGAGCCGGCCATCGGGATGCTCGACCATCGCCGTGCAACTCTCGACCCAGTCGCCGTCGTTGCAATAGAGCACGCCTTCGATGTCGCGGATTTCCGCGTGATGGATATGGCCGCAGACCACGCCGTCGACGCCGCGCCGCCGCGCCTCTTCGGCCACGGCATGCTCGTAATTGCTCATATATTCGACGGCGTTCTTGACCTTGTGCTTGAGATAGGCCGAGAGCGACCAGTAGGGATAGCCGAGGCGCTTGCGCGCCGCGTTGAACCAATGGTTCGCCGCCAGCGCGAAGTTGTAGGCGGCGTCGCCGAGGAAGGCGAGCCACTTGGCATATTTGACGATGCCATCGAATTCGTCGCCGTGGATCAGCAACAGCTTGCGGCCGTCGGCGGTCTCGTGGATGAATTCGTTCATCAGCGTCACGCCGCCGAACTGCAGGCCGTCATAGCCGCGCGCCAGTTCGTCATGATTGCCGGGGATATAGACGACGCGAACGCCTTCGCGCGCCTTGCTGAGGATTTTCTGGACGACGGCGTTGTGGCTTTCGGGCCAATACCAGTTCTTCGAAAGGCGCCAGCCGTCGATGATGTCGCCGATAAGATAGAGATTGTCGCAGTCGTGTTGGCCGAGGAAGTCGAGAAGCAATTCGGCTTTACAGCCGCGGGTGCCGAGGTGAACGTCGGAAATCCAGATCGTTCGGTAGCGCTTGTTATTCCAGGTCATTGCGGTCATTCCACCAATCCCCTGATTTCAGTGGTCGCTGCTTTCGGCACGCTGCTTTCTCTAGCCCGCACACGCATATTGTGCTTAGAAAGTGTCTGTCTCATACATCTGGTGGATGACCGTCGTATGACAGCGATTCAGAATTTCTCGATTTCGGTTTTAAGGCCTTGCCGATGAGTCGATCCGCCGCTGCCGCTTCGCTGCCGCTCGAGGTGCCGCTACCGAAGGCCAAGGGGCGGCGCATGCTGCTCGTCTTCAATCCGACCGCGGGCCGCCGGCGCGGCCGACTCGACGCCATCCTGCGCAGCTTGCGGGCGCGCGGCTGGGAGGTCGCCTTGCAAGAGACGACCGGACCGGCGGACGCCACGCGCATCGCGCGCGATGAGGCGTGCGATTACGACGTGCTGGCGGTCGCCGGCGGCGATGGCACGCTCAACGAGGCGGCCAATGGGCTGGCGGATGTCATCGTCCATGTCGGGGAACCCGCGCCGGCTTTGGCCGTGCTGCCGTTCGGCACCGCCAATGTGCTGGCCCATGAGATCGGCCTCGGCAGCGACGAGGCGCTCATCGCCGATACGGCTGCGAAAGGCCAGCCGACCGCAATCTATCTCGGCCAAGCGAATGGCCGCCGCTTCCTGCTGATGGCCGGCGTGGGCTTCGACGCCGCCGTGGTCGCTGGCGTCGGCTCGGCCTTGAAGCGCCGCTTCGGCAAGGGGGCTTATGTCTGGCGCATGCTCGTCGAGCTGGTCCGCTACAAGTTTCCGGTCTTCACCGTGACGATCGACGGCGCGGCCCATCCTTGCGCCTCGGCAATCGTCGCCAAGGGGCATTTCTACGGCGGCCGTTTCGTCTGCGCGCCCGACGCCAAGCTGACCGACGCGGATTTCCAGGTTTGCCTATTTCTGTCCGCAGGGCGCCTCGCCGTGCTGCGCTATGCCGCGGCGCTTGGCATGGGGCGGCTGCATAAGCTGCGCGACGTTAAATTGGTGCGCGGGCGGGACATCCGCATCGACGGCCCGGCCGGCTCGCCCGTGCAGGGCGACGGCGACATCATCGCCGCTTTGCCCGCGACCCTATCGGTCTTGCCCAATCCGATTACCGTGCTGTATCCGTCATGACCTTGCCGCATATCGAAAAGGCCGACGCGGTGGTGATCGGCGCCGGCGTCGTCGGGCTCGCTGCCGCCCGCGCCCTGGCGCTCGCCGGGCGCGAGGTGGTCCTGCTGGAGGCAGCGGACGCTATCGGCACGGGCACCAGTTCGCGCAACAGCGAAGTCATTCATGCCGGAATCTACTATCCTAAAGACAGCCTGAAGGCGCGGTTTTGTGTCGAGGGTAGCCGCCGCCTGTTCGACTATTGCGCGAGCCGCAACGTCGGCCATCGGCGCTGCGGCAAATTGATCGTCGCCACCGATGACGCGCAGATGGCGGCGCTCGAGGGCTTGCGCCAGAAATCCCATGCCAATGGGGCGATCGAGGTCCATTGGATCGAGGCTGCCGAGGCGCGGGCGATGGAGCCGGCCTTGTCCTGCATCGGCGCGCTCCATTCGCCGATGACAGGGATTATCGATAGCCACGGCTTGATGCTCGCCTATCAGGGCGAGGCCGAGGCGAAGGGCGCGATGATCGCCTTCAACGCGCCGGTGACCGGCGGCGCGGTCGAGGACGATGGTATTTTGCTGACTGTCGGCGGCGAGACGCCGATGCGCCTCAAATGCCGGATCGTCGTCAACAGCGCCGGGCTCACCGCGCCGATGCTCGCCCGTCGCATCGCCGGCCTGCCGCCGGAAACGGTGCCGGCCAATTATTACTGCAAGGGCAATTACTTCACCCTTGCTGGCCGCTCGCCTTTCACACGGCTGATCTATCCGGCGCCGGAAGTCGCCGGCCTCGGCGTGCATCTGACGCTCGACATGGCCGGGCAGGCGAAGTTCGGCCCCGACGTCGAATGGCTCGACGCCAAGGATGGCGAGCCGCTCGACTATGTGGTGAACCCGCGCCGCGGCGACGGCTTCTATGCCGCCATCCGGACCTATTGGCCCGGCTTGCCGGACGGCGCGCTCCTGCCGGGCTATTCCGGCATCCGTCCCAAGGTGCAGAGCCCGACCCACAAGACCGGCGCCGATTTCATCGTCCAGGGGCCGGCGGATCATGGCGTGTCCGGCCTCGTGAATCTCTACGGCATCGAATCGCCGGGGCTGACATCGTCCCTGGCGCTTGCCGATTTGGTGACGGCCAAGCTCGATTAGTCATCCGCTCGGCGCCTTGCCGGCGTATGGAAGCGCATGGCTTCTCCATCACCCGTCATCGTCTGGTTCCGCCAGGATCTCCGTCTCGCCGACAATCCGGCGTTGGACGCCGCCCTGCGCTCCGGGGCCCCGGTCATCCCGGTCTATATTCACGACGAGCAAGCGCCCGCCGAATGGCAGATGGGCGGCGCCAGCCTCTGGTGGCTCCATCACAGTCTGGCGGCTCTGGCCGAGGATCTCGCCAAGCGCGGCAGCAAGCTGATCCTGCGCCGCGGCCCCGCCGGGCCGGTGCTCGACAAGCTCATCGGCGAAACCGGCGCGGAGAGTGTTCTGTGGAATCGGTTGTATGAACCCTGGGCGATCGCCCGCGACACGGCGATCAAAGGGCAGATCGCGGCGCGCGGCCTGACAGCTGAGAGCTTCAACGCCGGGCTGCTGTTCGAGCCCTGGACGGTCAAGACGGGGGGCGGCGGGCCCTACAAGGTCTTCACGCCGTTCTGGAAGACTTGCCTCGCCAAGGGAGCGCTGCCGCTGCCCCTGAAAGCGCCCAAGACGCTTGCAGCGCCGAAAACCTGGCCGGCAAGCGATGCGCTCGCTTCCTGGGCGCTGCGGCCGACCAAGCCCGACTGGGCCGGCGGCCTGCGCGCCGCCTGGACGCCGGGCGAGGCGGGGGCTTACGCGCGCTTGGCCGGCTTCCTCAAAGAGGCGCTGACCGACTACCACGAGATGCGCAACCGGCCGGACATCGACGGCAGTTCGCGCCTGTCGCCCCATCTGCATTTCGGCGAGATCGGCCCGCGCCAGATTTGGCACCGCGTCCAGGCCCTGTCCGACGCCGGCAAGGTCTCGGCCACCTCCGCCGCGACCTACCTCAAGGAGATCGGCTGGCGCGAGTTCTCCTATCATCTTCTGTTCCATTTTCCGAGCCTGCCCCAGGCGCCGCTGCAGGAGAGCTTCGCCGCCTTTCCCTGGCGGACGGACGACGCGGCCCTGGCGGCCTGGCAGCGCGGTCGCACCGGCTATCCCATCGTCGATGCCGGCATGCGCCAGCTCTGGGCGACCGGCTGGATGCATAACCGGGTGCGGATGATCGTCGGCTCCTTCCTGGTCAAGCATCTGCTGCTGCCCTGGCAGGCCGGGGAGGCCTGGTTTTGGGACACGCTGGTCGATGCCGATCTCGCCAGCAACGCGGCGAGCTGGCAGTGGATCGGCGGTTGCGGGGCGGATGCCGCGCCCTATTTCCGGGTGTTCAATCCCATGCTCCAGGGGGCGAAGTTCGACCCCAAGGGCGAGTATGTCGCCCATTGGGTTCCCGAGTTGGCCAGTCTGCCGGCGCCGCTCATCCATGCCCCCTGGACGGCCTCGGAGATCGAGCTGCGGGCGGCGGGGGTGACGCTGGGTAAGACCTATCCCGCGCCCATCGTCGAACATGCGGGCGGGCGGGAACGGGCCCTGCGGGCGTGGAGGTCGCTGCGTGAAAATGTCTAAGCCTGATATTTCAATTTATTGAAATAAAAAGAAAATTCTTATCTCTTAAAGTGATTTCTCAACTATAAGTCGGGCTTATTCTCGCGCGCCGTTCAGCTATCGCCCTTGCATCGCGAGGGGCCGGCCGTCATTGATGCGCGCTCCATTTCCCCAGTGAGTACCCGCATCATGTACGCCGCCAAGATCCCGATGATCCGCCTGCAGAATGGCCGCGACAAGCGCGCCCGCTTCGGCCATCCGTGGGTCTATTCCAACGAGATCGACATGACCCCCGAGGTCAAGGCGCTGCCGGCCGGCAGCGTCGTGCGGCTCGACGCGCCGAGCAGCGAGCCTTTGGGCGTCGGCCTGTTCAACCCGCGCAGTCTGATCGCCATCCGCATGTTGAGCCGCGATCCTAAGGCCGTCATCGACCAGGCCTTCCTGGCTGACCGGCTGACCAAGGCGCTCGCCCTGCGCGATACGCTCTATGCCAAGCCTTACTACCGGCTAGTCCATGCCGAGGCCGACGGACTTCCCGGCCTGATCATCGACCGCTACGGCGACGTCCTAGTCTGCCAGTTCAACACCGCCGGCATGGATCGGCTGCGCGAGCCGCTGCTTGCCGCCCTCGACGAGGTGCTGGCGCCCAAGACGGTCGTGCTGCGCAACGATTCGTCGGCGCGTCAGCAGGAGGGGTTGAGCCAGGGCGTCGAGATCGCCAAGGGCAAGCTGCCGAGCCCGCTCAAATTGCAGGAGAACGGCGCGACCTTCTTCGCTGACTTGGCCGAAGGCCAGAAGACCGGCTGGTTTTACGACCAGCGCGAGAACCGCGCCTTCATGGCCGGCCTCTCGAAGGGCAAGCGCGTGCTCGACGTCTATTCCTATGCCGGCGGCTTCGCCGTTCAGGCGGCGCTGGCGGGGGCGACGGAGGTCATCGCCTGCGACCGCTCCGAGCAGGCGCTGGCGCTCGCGCAAAAGGCCGCCGAGGCCAACAAAATATCCAATAAATTCAAAATATTGAGAGGTGAGGCTTTCTCAGAGCTTGAGAAGCTGCAAGAGGCCAAGGAGCGCTTCGGCGTGGTGATTTGCGACCCGCCGGCCTTCGTCAAATCGCAGAAGGACCTCGCCACCGGCTCGAAGGGCTACCGCAAGATCGCCCGCCTCGGCGCCAACCTGGTCGAGCCCGGCGGCTTCCTGTTCGTTGCCTCCTGCTCGCACAATATGGAGCCGGCGCGCTTCGCCGAAGAAGTCGCCAAAGGCGTCGGCGCCGCCGGTCGCACCGGGCGGGTGATCCGCTCGGCCGGCGCCGCGCCCGATCATCCGGTCCATCCGCTGCTGCCGGAAAGCGCCTATCTCAAAGCGCAGGTCTATCAACTCGATTAAACCAGCCCTGACAGTCGCTTTCCGCCCCTTTTGGACGAAAAAAAGTCACGTCCATTACAAGCCTCCAGACTGTAATAAATCGCCTAGGGGACCACCCCCAGTGCCCAGATCTAAAATCTGGCGAATGGAGGCGATGGGGCGATGGCGATTTCTATGGATGGCGTCAGCCGGACGGGTCGTCACGTCGGGTCCGCTCCCGTTTCCCAGCAAGAATTCGCCGTTCAGGAGAATGTCCGCTACTTCGGCTTGCTCGCGGCGGTCCTGGCGCTCACCTTCGCGATTTTCGTCGGCTTCTCGCTTTACGAATGGGCCCGGCTGGGCGAGACGCAGCTCGGGATGCGCAAAGCGCCCTTCGTGACGTCCTACTACGCCGGGCGGTTCGGGGTGGCGGTCCTGCTGTCAGTCCTGATCGCTTGCGGCATCTACGGCCTGCGCGGCGTTGGCAGCATCATCGAGCAAAGGCGGATGGCCTCGGCCAAGCGGCGCGTGGCTTGGGCCATGCTCAGCTTGGCGGCGGCTTGCGCCGGCTTGTTCATCCTCGATGCCCGGCTGTTCAACCATCTGGCTCTGGAGGACAAGCCGCTGGAATGGCTGTCTGCCTTGCTGCCTCTGTCGGCGAGCCTCACGTTCTGCGCCGCCTTCCTGATAACGCTGCGCGCGCCGGAGCGCGAGCTTCGCCGCCGCGCGGCGCTGGCGCTCTGCGCGC
>CAMAVH010000140.1 GCA_945861615.1 Rhizobium sp. Q54
CAACGCATCCGGCGAAAGAATGCTTTGATGTCAGCAGCCGATGCCCCTGGCTCCATTCGCGATCTGCTTAAGCAACGCAATTACTGCCTGTATTTATCTGGTGATTTCGTATCGCTAATCGGCAATTGGACGCAGCGCATCGCAATCGGCTGGCTGACTTGGCAATTGACCGAATCGACGACTTGGCTCGGCATCATCGCCTTCGCGGACTTATTCCCCGCCGTGATTCTCAGTCCGATCGGCGGCGTCATCGCGGACCGCGGCGACCCCCGGCGCATTTCGCTCCATACGCAAAGCGTGGCCATGCTCCATGCCTCGACGCTGTTCGTGACTTCTGCCGCCGGCATCCTCGATATTTGGCTGCTCGTCGTTTTGGTCACATTGCGCGGCAGTATTGCGGCCATCAATCAGCCGGCACGTTTCGCTCTTATCCCCAGCCTCATTCCACGTGAACTGTTGCCGACCGCTTTGGCGAGCAACGCCGTTCTGTTCAATCTGGCGCGCTTCATCGGTCCCGCCGTCGCTGGCTTGGTCATCGTGAAGGCCGGCGTTTCCGGCGCTTTCGCCGTCAACGCCGCGAGTTACTTCGCGCTACTCGCAGCACTTTGGATGATCGATGTCGCTCCGATCAAGCGCGTCATTCAGGCAAAAACCTCGATGGGAGCGCAAGTCACGGCGGGATATCGATATGTCTCGCAGCATCGCGGGCTCGGCCCCTTGCTGTTGATCTTCGCGCTCGGCAGCATTCTCGTGCGTCCGCTGACCGAATTGCTCCCCGGCTTCGCCGATGGCATCTTCAACGAAGGCGCCGCTGGCCTTGCCTGGCTCACATCCGCCATGGGTGTCGGCGCCATGATGGGTGGAGTTTTGATGATCCGACGCAATGCCCTGGATCAAGTCTTTCAGGCCGCAATCATCAGCTTGGCGGTCATGTGCGTGAGCGTATTTTTCTTCACTCTGGCCCCAAGCTTCTGGGCAGCCGTCGGGCTTGTTACCGTCGCCGCCTGCGCCATCTCCGTCAATGGCATCGGCACTCAAACCTTGGCCCAATCGGCCGTCGCCGGCGAGATGCGCGGACGCGTGATGAGCCTATACGGCGTGCTCTTCCGCGGCGGCCCTGCGATAGGCGCAGTCGCCATCGGCAGCATTGCGGACCACACCGGCCTAGCATGGCCGACCGCCGCTGGAGCCCTCCTCTGCCTGGGCTTATGGCTGTGGGCCATGCGCCATCGTCGCGGAATAAAAGAGGCTCTTTTGACCGCAGCTACGCCGTAGAATCAAAGAACCGCGCAACGTTGCATCAGCTCTCGTTACGCGCAAATCTCAGCGCGCACCCTCGGCAACGATCTTACGGCCCTTGGCAATGACGTCCGGGGACGTCGCATAAACCTCCTTCAGCAAGCTCTCGACCGCCTGACCGCTCAGCGGCTCGACGATACGCTTGTTCTTTTTCATTTCCGCGACGAAGGCCGGATCCTTCATCGTCGCGTCGAAGGCGGTCCGCAGCATCTGCGTGCGCTCCGGCGCAAGGTTCGGCGGCGCTGCGAAGGGCCAGGCCATCTCCTGACGGCTCATGAACAGCTTCAATATCTGCATCTGTTCCGGCGTTTTGGCAAATTCGGTGATAACCGGCACGTCCGGCAACTCCGGATTTTTGTTCAAGGCGAAAATGACGATCGGGATCAATTTCTTTCCCGGCACCCAGTCCGGGTTGGAGCCCTTGAGGCTGCTCCAACTCCAGCCGCAGCGCGAATCGACTTCGCCGCGCTCGACGGCCAACGTCATCTCGGAACCGCCATGGTAGCCGGTGACCAGCTTTATCTTTACGCCAAAAAGATTCTTGAGCACGGCAGAAAAATTGTCCGGATCCGAACCGGCGCCTTCGCCGGCGGCGGTGAACTCATGCTTCAGCATGTCATCCCACGTTTTAATTTTCGACGCATGCCAGACTCCGCAAATGCTGCTTTCCGAACTGGTGCTTCCGATCCAGGTGAACTTCGTGCCGTCGAATTTGGCAGACTCTTCATTGAAAAGAGGCTCCACCGCGACGCCGCGGCCGAAGGTGCCGAAAGTCGTCCCGTCACTCGGTGCCACCGAATAGAGATACGTGGCCGCCTTGATGCTGCCGGCTCCTGGCATGTTCTGAACAACGAAACCCGGATTGCCGGGGAGATACTTCCCCATGTGGCGGGAGAGGACTCGCGATCCCGTATCGTAACCGCCACCGGGGGTGTAGCCGACGATGAGGTTCACGGTCTTGCCGCTATAGAAATTGGCCTGTGCCTGCGCGGATGACGGCTGCGACGCCGCGACTAGGAAGGCAGCAAGAACGGCCGCATATGAGGTTAACGGCTGTAGAACGCGAAGAGTCATGATGGTCTCCCCTGAAACGAGCCCGAGCTCCGCAGATCGATGGCCTGCTGAAGCTGGCATTGGAACGCCGATAAGGCTCTCCTTCAAGTCTTATGCCGTTGTCCTCGGCGATATGCTTTTAGGCTGCGAAACCTTAGCTGCCGAATAACCCTTTATTTTCAATAGAACTCCTTGAATGGCCGATAGCTCGGCAACCGATTTTGCTCACTGGCTCAGAACGCCGATCGGGCCATAACAGCGACTGCACAATCAACGATCAACAAGGTTTGCTCCTGCTTCAATAGGCGCAGTTCAAGATTCACGACCGAGCGCTATCGAGCGAGTCGGAGGATAAAACGGCTTAGTCCAGGAGCGTCGATTTCGGCTCGGCCCGCGGCGGATTAACAACCTTTTTCATGATTGCGCGACGAGGCCGGCCAAGCTCGGCCCTGGCCTCTATTCGTTAGCCAACGGCGCCATTTTGCATTATCCAAACGGCCTGATACCGCCGCACGCCCTATCGGAGTGCCGCGTCGTCACCGCGCAGCAGCCCTCTCGGAGTCCTTATGGCCCTTCAAACCGTCGCCGCCGACCAGCCCTGCCCCTGCGGCTCGGGACAGACCTTCGCAGTCTGCTGCCAACCCTTCATGAGCGGCCTACCGGCCCCGACCGCCGAAGCGCTGATGCGCTCGCGTTATACGGCCTTCGTCGTCGGCGACTACGCCTACGTCGAACGCACGCTGGCGCGCGAGGCGCTGGTCGATTTCAGCCGCGCCGAGCTTGAGACGACCGCCGCCGGCATGGACTGGCTCGGCCTGGACATCCGCCAGACGGAAAAGGGCGGCCCCGACGATGCCGAAGGCACCGTCGAGTTCGTCGCCCGCTTCAAGCGCGCGAACGAGGCCGGCCTGCATCACGAACGCGGCCTCTTCCGCAAGGAGAACGGCCAGTGGCTTTACGTCGACGGCGTGATGAATCCGAAGGGCCAGCCCGTCCATGTGACGAAAGTCGGCCGCAACGATCCCTGCCCCTGCGGCTCGGGCAAGAAATACAAGAAGTGCTGCGGCGCGTGAGCCGGAGAGCGGCCCGGAAAAGATTCCGCATCCTTATCGCGTTTCCCTCGCCCGCCCGGTCGTATAGAACCTCTCCATGCAACCATCGGCAGTCAGCGTTCCCTCCGGCGCGCAAGATCCCAAGCGACGCGTCCTGAAGGACGTTTTCGGCTTCGACGATTTTCGTCCCGGCCAGGCCGATGCCATGGAGGCACTGCTCGCCGGGCGCCATGTACTGACCGTGATGCCGACCGGCGCGGGCAAGTCGCTGTGCTATCAGGTGCCGGCTCTCGTCCTCGGCGGGCTGACCGTCGTCGTCTCGCCGCTGGTCGCCTTGATGCAGGACCAGGTCGCCGCCCTGCGCTTGGCCGGGGTCGCCGCCGACACGATCAATTCCTCGATCGAGCGCGACGCGAATGTCGCCGCCTGGCGCCGCGTCGCCGCCGGCGAGACGCGGCTTCTGTATCTGGCGCCCGAACGGCTGATGACCGAACGCATGCTGGACGCGCTTAGCCGTCTCGACGTCCGATTGATCGCCATCGACGAAGCCCATTGCATCTCGCAATGGGGCCCGGCCTTCCGGCCGGAATATGCCGACCTGTCGCAATTGCGTGGGATTTTCCCCAACGTGCCGATCATCGCCCTGACGGCGACGGCGGACGAAACCACGCGCGCCGACATCGCCGCCCGGCTATTCGATGGGCAGGTCAAAACCCTGGTGCTCGGCTTCGACCGACCGAACATCAAGCTCGCCATCGAGGCGCGACAAGACGGCAAGCGGCAGCTGCTCGCCTTCGTGAAGCGCCATGCCGGGCGCAGCGGCATCGTCTATTGCCTGTCGCGCAAAAAGACCGAGGAGACCGCGCAATTCCTCGACAAAAACGGTATTCGCGCCCTGCCCTATCACGCCGGCATGACCAAAGAGGCGCGCGACGCCAACCAGAACAGCTTCATGACCGAATCCGGCGTGGTCATGGTGGCGACCATCGCCTTCGGCATGGGTATCGACAAGCCCGACGTCGCCTATGTCTTCCATACCGACATGCCCGGCAGCCTGGAGGCCTACTACCAGGAAATCGGCCGCGCCGGCCGCGACGGGCAGTCGGCGGAAGCTCATATGCTGTTCGGCCTCGGCGACATTCGCATGCGGCGCATGTTCATCGATGACGAGGAGTCGTCGGCCGAACACAAGCGCCGCGCCCACGGACGGCTCAACACCCTGATCGGCTATTGCGAGACGGCGCAATGCCGCCGCCAAATCCTGCTGGCCTATTTCGGCGAAAGCGCCGAGCCCTGCGGCAATTGCGACAATTGCCTCAGCCAGGCGCCGCGCGCCGACGGCACGGCGGAGGCGCGGATCATCTTCGCGGCCATCAGCGAGACCGGCGAACGCTTCGGTCCGTCTCATATCGTCGACGTCCTGCTCGGCCATGAGACGCAGAAGATCGTCGATCGCGGCCATGACCGGCTCGCCAGCTTCGGCAGCGGCCGGGCGCAGAAAAAAACTTTCTGGCAGTCACTGATACGCCAGCTCGTCGCCAACGGTTATCTGACATTGGACATCGGCGGCCATGGCGGCGTCTCGATCGCCGATCTTGGCCACGCCTTGCGCCGCGGCGAGGCCACCTTCGCCTATCGCGTCGAACCGCCGCGCATCGGTCGCGGCACCGCGCGCCTCGCTGAGGAGATGGGCGTCGAATTGCGCGACACCGCTCTGCTCGCCACGCTGAAGGCGGTACGACTGCGGCTGGCCAAGGAACGCCAAGTGCCGGCTTATGTGATCTTTTCCGACCGCACGCTGATCGACATGGCCGAGCGCGGGCCGCGCGACCTCGACGCCTTCGCCGAAGTGAACGGCGTGGGCGCGGCGAAGCTGCGCGATTTCGGCCGGGCCTTTCTTGACGCCATCGCCGCCCATAGCGACCGGTCCGTCGAATAACGCGCGCAGCTCAGCCGCGCGGATCCGGCTGATGCGGATTGAACAGCCGGCCGGGCAAAGTTACCAAATGTAAGGAACGCCGAAGTCTAAAGATCATAGCCGCGAAAATCGACGGATTTGCCTTGCGACATCACGGCTTTTTGTCGCGGACTGCGCGATCTCTTCGGCTAGCATGGGCCCTGAAAAGTCCGGCGTCCGCCGACCGGACAGACACAGGGGGAGCCGATCATGAAGATGCTGCGCATCGCGTTGATGACCGCCATTCTGGCCGCCGGCGGGATGCCGGCAAGCGCCCAAACGCAGCAGGGGCCCATTGGCGCAGAGCAAATTGCAGCCCTTCTGGCGAGTCCCGACCGCACGAACGCCGACCGCACCAACGACCTGCGGCGCAAGCCGCAGCAGATGCTGGAATTTATCGGCATCCGGCCCGGCATCGTCGCCGCCGATCTCAGCGCGGCGGGCGGCTACACGACGGAACTCCTGGCGCGCAGCATCGGACCGTCAGGGATGGTCTATGGCCAGGGGCAAGCGCGCGATCCCAACCGCGCGCCGCCGGCGGCGCGCGAAGGCAACAGCCGCCCGGACATTGCCGCTGCGCCCGCAGCACCGCCCGCCGCTGCCGCGCCGCCACGGCCCTTCCCCGCCGCGCTGCTCGATCGCCGCGAGCGCATGGTCAAAGCGGGCGTGGCCTTCGCGCCGATCACCGGCCTGGTACGGCCTTTCGCCGATCCCTTTCCGCCCGAGATCGCCGCAGGACGGGTCGATCTCGTCACTTTGATGTTCAACTATCACGATCTCGGCCATATGGGGATCGACCGCGCCGCCATGAACAAGGCGGTTTTCGCCGCGCTTAAGCCCGGCGGTTCCTACGTCATCGCCGACCATGCGGGCCGCGCCGGCACCGGCATCTCCGAAGCCGGCACCTTGCATCGCATCGAGGAGGCCTTCTTGCGCCAGGAAGTGGAAGCCGCCGGATTCAAGCTGGCAGCGGAAGGTAACTTCCTGCGCAATCCGAACGATCCGCGCGATAAAAACACGCCGAACCCGCCGCAACCCAAGGACGAGTTCGTGCTGAAATTCGTCAAGCCGTAAAGGCTGCAGACGTTCAAGCCAGTCTGCATGCGGCTTACGCTTGGTCACTGGTATTACGAATTTACAAAATATAATAATAACGCTATATCGGTCCCCACCTCCGCAACGAACTTAGAGGGGCTGATATGGGAAAACTCTGCGCGCGTGGCGCAAACCGCTCTCGAGTCATCATTTTTCTAAAAAAGATTACGCTCATGCCTC
>CAMAVH010000141.1 GCA_945861615.1 Rhizobium sp. Q54
AGAGCTTCCACGCCTGGCTCGCCCATGTGCCCGGCCTCAAGGTCGTCATGCCGCAGTCGCCGGCCGACGCCAAGGGCCTGATGAAGGCGGCGATCCGCGACAACAATCCGGTGGTCTTTATCGAGGACCGCACGACCTACAACATCAAAGGCGTCATTCCCTCGGGCGATGTGATCGTGCCGCTCGGCAAAGCGGCCATCGTGCGCGAAGGCCGCGATGTCACCATCGTCGCCGTCTCGCGCATGGTGCAGATCGCCAATAAAGCCGCCGAGATTCTCGCCGCCGAAGGCATTGCCGTCGAAATCGTCGATCCGCGCAGCCTCGTCCCGCTCGACCGCGAGACCATTCTCGCCTCTGTGCGCAAGACGTCGCGCGCCCTGGTGCTGGATGCCGGCCATCTCGACTACGGCATCACCGGCGAGATTGCCGCCTCGATTTCCGAGCAGGCCTTCGATTATCTCGATGCGCCGGTCGCGCGCCTCGCCGCGCCCGCCGTGCTGATTCCCTGCAACACGGTTCTCGAACCGTTGGTCGTGCCGAACGAACAGCAGATCGCCCAAAAAATCCGCGAGATGCTGAGCGCCTGACGATAAGAGCCGCTCAGGGCCTGGGAGGGCGTTACACGTTGAAGCGGAAATGCACCACGTCGCCGTCGGCGAAGACATATTCTTTGCCTTCGATGCGCGCTTTGCCGGCTTCCTTGGCGCCCTGCTCGCCGCCGAGCGCGACGAAGTCGGCATAGGCGATCACTTCGGCGGCGATGAAGCCGCGCTCGAAATCATTGTGGATCACGGCGGCGGCCTGCGGCGCTTTGGTGCCCTTCAGGATGGTCCAGGCGCGCGCTTCCTTGGGGCCGACGGTGAAATAGGTGATCAGGCCGAGCAGCTCGTAACCGGCGCGGATGACGCGGTTGAGGCCGGTCTCTTCGAGGCCGAGTCCGGCGAGGAATTCCTGGCGTTCGGCGGCATCCAAGCTGACGACTTCGGCTTCGATGGCGGCGGAGATGACGACGCTCCTGGCACCCGTGCGCTTGGCCATCTCATCGACGCGGGCCGAAAAGGCGTTGCCGGTCGCGGCCGAGACCTCGTCGACGTTGCAGGCATAGAGCACCGGCTTGCCGGTCAGCAGCTGCAGCAGCTTGAAGGTCGGGACTTCGTCGGGCGTGAGCACCGCGGTGCGCGCCGGCTTGCCGTCGCGCAGCACGGCGAGGGCTTTTTCCACCACCGGCAGCAGCGTCTTGGCTTCCTTGTCGCCGGTTTTGGCCTTCTTGGTCAGGTTGTCGACGCGCTTTTCCAGGCTCTCCATGTCGGCGAGCATCAGTTCGGTCTCGACCGTCTCGGCGTCGGCGAGGGGGTCGATGCGGCCTTCGACATGGGTGATGTCGTCGTCTTCGAAGCAGCGCAGCACATGGACGATCGCGTCCACTTCGCGGATATGCGACAGGAACTTGTTGCCGAGGCCTTCGCCCTTGCTGGCGCCGCGCACCAAGCCGGCGATGTCGACGAACTCGAGCTGCGTCGGGATGATCTTGGCCGACTTGCCGATCTCGGCCAGCTTGTCGAGGCGCGGGTCGGGCACGCCGACGCGGCCGACGTTCGGCTCGATGGTGCAGAACGGATAGTTCGCCGCCTGGGCCGCGGCGGTCGCCGTCAGCGCGTTGAAGAGCGTGGACTTGCCGACGTTGGGCAGGCCGACGATGCCGCAATTGAAACCCATAGCCTTACTCTTTCTTGAGCGCCGCGCGCGGCGCCGGATCTTCCGGCGCGGGCGCGAGCAGGTGGACTTTATTCATGAAGCCGGCCTCGTCGCCTTTGACGAGGATAGGCAGGGCGTCGGCGATGGCGTCGCACCAGGTCTCGACGAAGGCGCGCTCGGCCTTGGCGAAATTGCCCAGCACGTAATTCGTCACCAGATGCTTCTCGCCGGGATGGTCGATGCCCAGGCGCAGGCGCAGGTAATCCTGGCCGAGATGCTGGTCGAGGCTGCGCAGGCCGTTGTGGCCGGCAGCTCCCCCGCCGCGCTTGACGCGCAGCTTGCCGAACTTGAGATCGAGCTCGTCATGGATGGCGATCACATCGGCCAGGTCGATCTTGTAGAACTGCGCCGCCGCCGCCGCCGATTGGCCCGACAGATTCATGTAGGTCGCCGGCTTGAGCACGACGAGCTTCACGCCGCCGATGGAGCCTTCGGCGACGTCGCCTTGGAATTTTTTCCGCCAGGGAGAAAAGCCATGGCGGCGGACGATTGCGTCCGCCGCCATGAACCCGACATTGTGCCGTTGACCGGCATGTTCCGGTCCCGGATTGCCGAGGCCCACCAGAAGGAGCATGTCGCCTCCCAACAGGCCGTGCGGACCGGGACCAGGCCGTTACTTCTTGGCCGGCGCCTTGGCAGCGGGAGCCGCCGCCTTGGGCGCGGCAGCGCCGCCAGGCGCGGCCGGCACGGCCTTGCGTTCGACCGGCGCGGCTTCCGCAGCGGCGGTCGGGCGGGTTTCTTCTTCCGTCTGAACCGTCGGCGCGGCGACCGTGGCGATGGTGAAGTCGCGGTCGGCGATGACCGGACGCACGCCGTCCGGCAGGGTGATCATGCTGATGTGGATCGAGTCGCCGATCTCGCGGCCGGCCAGATCGACAGTGAGATGCTGCGGAATCGCGGCCACCGGGCAGACCAGATCGACTTCGTGACGGACGATGTTCAGCACGCCGCCCTTCTTGAGGCCGGGCGACTGCGTTTCGTTGATGAACTGCACCGGCACGGCGACGGTCACGGTGGCGTTGGCGGCCACGCGCATGAAGTCGACATGGATCGGCTGATCGGTCACCGGGTGATACTGCACGTCGCGCGGCAGCACGCGGTGCTTCTTGCCGTCGAGGTCGATGTCGACCAGACGGGTGAAGAAGCCCGAGCGGCTCAGCTGCTGCTTGAGCAGCTTCGGCTCGACCGAGATCAGAGTGGGGGACTCTTTATTGCCGTAAACGACGGCCGGAATATGTCCGGCACGACGCGTGGCACGGGCGGCCCCCTTTCCGCTCCGCTCCCGCGCGCTGGCGGGAAGACTGACGATATCAGCCATAGATACTCTCCTATCATGCGGGCAGGCTGTCAGAGGCGCTGCGCGCAATATAAAGCGCCGGCCTCCAGGGGTGCCGGCGCGGTTTTGGGAACGGCGGAATGTAAGGGTTTCCGGCCGGCAGATCAACCGGCCAGCCGGGGAACCGGCGGAATCAGGAAAACCCGAAAAAACCTATTTAGATCAATCGAATAGGCTGGAAACCGAGCTTTCCTCGCTGATCCGCTTGATCGCTTCGGCGAGCAGCGGGGCGACGGTCAGCTGGTCGACCCGGTCGGAAACCCGCACCGCCTGGGTCGCCATGATGCTGTCGGTGACCACCAGGCGCTGCAGCGGCGAGGCCGCCACGCGGGCCACCGCGTCGCCCGACAGCACGCCGTGGGTGACATAGGCGGCGACGCTCTTGGCGCCGGCTTTGGTCAAAGCGACCGAGGCATTGCACAGGGTGCCGGCCGAATCGACGATGTCGTCGACCAGGATGCAATGGCGGCCGGCGACGTCGCCGATGATGTTCATCACCTCGGAGACGCCGGCCCGTTCGCGGCGCTTGTCGATGATGGCGAGGTCGGCGTCCAAACGGCTGGCCATGGCGCGGGCGCGCACCACGCCGCCGACGTCGGGCGACACGATCATCAGATCCTGGGTCGACTTGTATTTGGCGCGCACGTCGTCGATCAGCACCGGCTGGGCGTAGAGATTGTCGACCGGAATGTCGAAGAAGCCCTGAATCTGCCCGGCGTGCAGATCGATGGTCAGCACGCGGTCGGCGCCGGCCGTGGTGATCAGGTTGGCGACCAGCTTGGCCGAGATCGGCGAGCGCGGGCTGGTCTTGCGGTCCTGGCGGGCATAGCCGAAGTAGGGCAGCACGGCGGTGATGCGGCGGGCTGAGCCGCGCTTTAGCGCGTCGAGCGTGACGAGCAATTCCATCAGATTGTCGTTCGCCGGGAAGGAGGTCGGCTGGACGACGAAGACATCCTCGCCGCGCACGTTTTCCTGGATTTCGACGAAGACCTCGAGATCGGAGAAGCGGCGGATGACGGCCTTGGTCAGCGGCAAATTGAGGCAGGCGGCGATAGCTTCCGCGAGCGGCCGATTGCTGTTGCCGCTGAGTACCTTCATGGACTTGCCCCTTGCAGATGAGCGCCGGGAGCCCGGCGCGCGCGGACTTTATCAACGTGACAGGAGCGTGTAAACGCTCCCATGCCGCGATGGGCCGAGGGGTTTGCCGAAGGATTTGGGCTGTTGCAAGCCGGTCGCAGGCGGGCAGGAAAACAAGGTTAAACCTCTTACGGCGTGACCGGTTTTCCGCTTTTCGCCGCCGCCTCGGCCTCTGCCATCACGGCCTGTTCCAAAAGATCGATGATTCCGGGGGTCGCCGCTTCGGCGATCAGGAATGCAAGGTCGCCCCAAGCGCCCTGGAGCGCGCCGCGCGGCACGTCGTTGGCTTGGGAAATGACGCCGAGCTCGCGGCCGTCTGGGCGCAGCACCGTCCAGGACACCTTGAGATTGTCTTGCGGTTGGCCGTTCCGCGCCGCGACCGGCTTGATTTCGATGGCGCCCATGACGATGGCGCCGTCGTCGGCCAGGGTGTCGCCGACGGTGAGGCCGGCTTGCTTGAGATGATATTCGAGCGCCCGCGCCATCGCCTGCGGTCCCGCGCCGGCAACGCCATCGACGCCGGCGATGGTGACCTTGGGCAGCGCCTTGATCTCCGGCGGCAGGCCTTCCGCTTCGTCGAGATGGCGCTCGACGCCGCGCACCACATCCGCCGAAATGGCGGCGCGCAGGGCGGGCGACAGGCTTTGCCAGTCGGCGGCCGAGGCGCGCGGCTCGCTGATGAAGTTGGCGATCTCATGGCCGTCGCTGGCGACGAGCCGCCAGGTCAGGCGCAGCGGACCGTTGGCGCCTGAAGAATTTGAAGCAGCCTGGCCGAGTTCGCCGCGCAAGATCGGCCGGACCGGTGCGCGCGCCGGCCGTGCGAGCGGTGCAGTGCCGACGCTCGGCGCGGCTTCGGCCTCGGTCATCGCCGGAATCTCCGCCTCGCGCAGCGCCAGCACCACCGCGTCGGTGAGGACGTCGCCGGGCAGGTCGGCATGGTTGGGCGTGGCGACCGGGGCGACAATCACGCCGCCGCGCAGACCAGGGCGCAACAGCGGATTGCTGAACGGCGTCTGATGCTGGAACGGCGACGGCGGATCGCCGCAGGCGGCGAGCGCCATCAGCAGGCCGAAAATGGCGGCGTTACGAAATGACACAGGCCACCATCATGCCGAGGATCAAGAGAAAGGTGAAGATGATGAGATGCGGCATGCGCCGACAGATCGCCCTTCCTAGCGCACGGGCGGGGGGATGAAGACGGGCATCGGCGCCGAAGCGGGGGCGCGGTATGGGATGACCCGACTGTCGAAGCCGAAGTTCTGCAAAATGCCTTTATCGTCCAAGAACATGTCCAGGCGCTTCATCTCCAACTGGGTGGTGGAGGTGGTGACATATTGGTAGGTCAGCTTTTCGTTTCCCGGCGGGGCAGCCGGAAACGTCCCCCGCCCGGTCGGCGTGCCCAGCAGCGCTTCGATCTCGTCACGGCCGGTTCGTCCGTTTTCCAGCCGCGAAATATTCGATTCGTCGAAATTGCTATTGTCGGCTTCGACGTCGCTCACGAAGTTGTACGCGAAAAGCTTCTCGTTGAAGAACTCGAAGACGAGAATTTTTTCGCCTGCGAGATTTCCGCGCATGAAGACTTCGCCCGGATTCCGATAAAGGTAGTTATAGGTCGTAAAGGTGCCGCTCACGACGGGCTTTTGGTCGGCCGCCGCAGCGCTGGGCGAAGCAGCCGGCGCGCTCACGACTTGCGTGCGCTGTTGCGCGGGAGGGCCGTAAATTTTGACGATCTCCTCCTTGGTCACTTCGCCGAGTTGCAGGCCGTCGGGATCGGGCCGCTGGAAATTCCGCGCGTTCTGGCACGCGGTTAGAAGCAGCATTGCCGCCGTGAGAGCTATCAATGCACGCATGATCTTCTCCGTCTTGCTGTCCTTTGATTACGTCAGGCTAAGGCGATGGCCGACAAGCCGCGGCCGTAGTCGGGTTCGCCGCGCAGGCAGCTGCGGCGGTAGCTGAAGAATTGCGCCTCGTCGGCGCAGGTGTCGTAGGGCAGGGCTTCCGCGCCGCCGACGCCGAGCGTTTTCAGCTTGGCGACGACATAACCGGGCAGATCGAAGCGCCAGCGGCCTTCGCTCGTCGGGTCGGGCAGGAAGAAGCGGGCATTGTCCTCCGCCTCGGCGAGAAAGGGCGCGGGAAATTCCGCGCCGACCTGATAGGACATGCGGCCGATGCAGGGGCCGACGGCGGCGGTGATCCGCTTGCGCGCGGCGCCGAGTCTTTCCATTTCGGCGAGCGTGGCGTCGAGCACGCCGCCGACCGCGCCGCGCC
>CAMAVH010000142.1 GCA_945861615.1 Rhizobium sp. Q54
GAGCACGCCAAGCGCAACATGATCCGGATCCAGATCCGCGACGGCCGCACGCTGCATCATGACGCGATCGGCCGCTTCGGCGCCGGCCGCGTCGTCCTGCGCGCCGCTCCGGCCGGCACCGGCATCATCGCCGGCGGTCCGATGCGCGCCGTGTTCGAGACCTGCGGCATTCAGGATATCGTGACCAAGTCGGTCGGTACGTCCAACCCGCACAACATGATCAAAGCGACTTTCGCCGCGTTGCAGAGCCTGCGCTCGCCGCGTATGGTCGCCGCCGGTCGCGGCAAGAAAGTGGCCGAGATTCTCGGTCGCGACGCCGCCACCGTTTCGGAATAAGGAGCCCGCGCCATGGCCGCCAGCAAAACCATCACGGTCACCCAGACCGGCAGCCCGATTGGCCGCCGTCATGACCAGCGCGAGACCCTCATTGGTCTCGGCCTGAACAAGCGTCATCGCACGAAGGAGCTTCCGGACACGCCGGAGACCCGCGGCATGATTGCCAAGGTCGCGCATCTCGTGCGCGTCGAGACCGAATCGAAGTAATCGCCGCCCCTCGGGGCGATAGAGACATTTCCCGCTCGTCGCGGGGTGAAGGACAGAGACCATGGACCTCAATCAGCTTTCGGACAATCCAGGCGCCCACAAGCACCGCCGCCGCGTCGGTCGCGGCATCGGTTCCGGCAAGGGCAAGACCTCGGGCTCCGGCGTCAAGGGCCAGAAGTCGCGCACCGGCGTGGCGATCAACGGCTTTGAAGGCGGCCAGATGCCGATTCATCGCCGCGTCCCCAAGCGCGGTTTCAACAACATCTCCGGCAAGCGCTTCTCGGAAGTGACGCTCGGCGGCCTGCAGAAAGCCATCGATTCGGGCAAGCTGGATGCCAGCAAGCCGATCACGCAGGATTTGCTGAAGTCGTCCGGCGTCATCCGCCATCTGCGCGACGGCGTCCGTCTGCTCGGCACCGGCGAACTGAAGGCGAAGGTCGCGCTCGAGATCAGCGGCGCCACGCGCTCCGCCACAGCCGCGGTCGAAAAGGCCGGCGGTTCCGTTAAGGTCGCGATCCTGGCCAAGGTCGATCGCCCGGTGGTGGAAAGCAATTCCATCCGTGCGCGTAAGGCCCGGAAGGCTGCAGGCACAACTGCTTAAGCCTTCGCCCGTCGGCCACCAGTAACCGAGGGATTAGCCTATGGCTTCCGCCGCCGAACAACTCGCTGCGAATTTGAACTTCGGCGCCTTCTCCAAGGCCACGGAGCTGAAAAAGCGTCTGTGGTTCACCTTGGCGGTGCTGATCGTCTATCGCCTCGGCAGCTTCATTCCGATTCCGGGCATCGATCCGACCGTGCTCGCTGAACTGTTCAATGCGCAGCGCGGCGGCATTCTTGGCATGTTCGACATGTTCTCGGGCGGCGCGCTTGGGCGCATGACGATCTTCGCGCTCAACATCATGCCGTACATCTCGGCCTCCATCATCATGCAGCTCCTGACCAGCGTTTCGCCGCGTCTGGAAGCGCTGAAGAAGGAAGGCCCGGCCGGTCAGCGCAAGATCAACCAGTACACGCGCTACGGCACGGTGATCCTGGCCGCCGTTCAGGCCTATGGCATCGCCGTCGGCCTCGAGGGCATGACCGCCGCGCAAGGCTCGGCCGTCCATGAACCTGGTCTATTCTTCCGCCTGACGACGGTGATCACGCTGACCGGCGGCACCATGTTCCTGATGTGGCTCGGCGAGCAGATCACGGCGCGCGGCGTCGGCAACGGCATCTCGCTGATCATCTTCGCCGGCATTGTCGCCAATCTGCCGATCGCCCTGGTCCATACCCTGGAACTCGGCCGCACCGGCGCGATCTCCGGCATCCTGATCGTCATCTTGATGCTGATGGTCGTCGCCGTGATCGCATTCATCGTCTTCATCGAACGAGCCCAGCGCCGTATTCTGGTGCAATATCCGAAGCGCCAGGTCGGTAACAAGATGTTCGGCGGCGAAAGCTCGCATCTGCCGTTGAAGCTGAACGCGTCGGGCGTGATTCCGCCGATCTTCGCCTCATCGCTGCTGCTGATGCCGACCACCGTCGCCAGCTTCAGCGCCGGGCAGGGCCCCGAATGGCTCACCCTGATCACGGCCAATATCGGCCACGGCCAGCCGCTCTTCATGCTGCTCTACGCCGCGCTTATCATCTTCTTCGCCTTCTTCTATACGGCGGTCGTGTTCAACCCGACCGACACGGCGGAGAATCTGAAGAAGTACGGTGGCTTCGTGCCCGGCATCCGCCCTGGCAAGAACACCGCCGACTATCTCGATTACATTCTCACGCGCCTCACGGTCGTCGGCGCGCTCTATCTGACCGTGATCAGCCTGCTGCCGGAATTCCTGATCACCAAATTTTCCGTGCCCTTCTATTTCGGCGGCACCAGTCTGCTGATCGTCGTCAGCGTCACGCTCGATACCGTCGCGCAGGTCCAGTCGCATCTGCTCGCTCATCAGTACGAAGGCTTGATTAAGAAGTCCAAACTGCGCGGACGCCGGGGATGAATCTGATTCTGTTAGGGCCGCCGGGCGCCGGCAAAGGCACCCAGGCTCAACTGCTGAAAGACCGGCGCGGGCTGGTGCAGCTCTCCACCGGAGACATGCTGCGCGCCGCCGTCGCTTCGGGCAGCGAGCTGGGCAAGACGGTCAAATCGATCATGGCGTCGGGCGGCTTGGTGCCGGACGAGACCATGATCAACCTGATCGCCGACCGGATCGCCCAGCCGGACTGCGCCAAAGGGTTCATTTTGGACGGTTTCCCCCGGACCACCCGCCAGGCCGAGGCTCTCGACGCCATGCTGGCGGCCAAGGGGCTGAAGCTGGACGGGGTGATCGAGCTTAAGGTGGACGACGCTGCTCTGGTCGAGCGGATCAGCGGCCGTTACAGCTGCGCCAAGTGCGGCGCGGGCTACCACGACAGCTACAAAAAGCCGAAAAAGGCTGGAATTTGCGATAGTTGCGGGGCGGAGCAGTTCACCCGCCGCGAAGACGACAAGGCCGAAGTGGTGGCCTCCCGCTTGGAGGCTTACCACCGCCAGACGGCGCCCCTGCTGCCTTATTACAAGGCCCGTGGGGTGCTCAGGACGGTCGACGGCATGGCCGGCATCGACGAGGTGCAGGGTCAAATCGAGAAGGTTTTAGCGGGGGCTTAAGGGCCTCCTAACAAGTTGACTTGGGACCGGATTTTCCTATAATCCCGGGCCTTCTGCCTCCAGGCTGACCTGGAGGCGGACGTCAATCCACATTTGAATCGCGGGAGTATGCGGCGTGGCGCGCATTGCTGGCGTTAACATTCCTACCGACAAGCGGGTGCTGATCGCGCTGACCTACATCCATGGCATCGGCCCGGCGCGTGCGAAGGATATCATCGCCAAGGCGAATATCTCCGACACCGCGCGCGTCAATCAGCTCTCGGACGACGACGTCATCCGCATGCGCGAGATCATCGACCGTGACTATCACGTCGAAGGCGATCTCCGTCGCGAGACGGCGATGAACATTAAGCGCTTGATGGACTTGGGCTGCTATCGCGGCCTGCGTCACCGCAAGGGCCTGCCTGTTCATGGCCAGCGCACCCACACGAACGCCCGCACCCGCAAGGGCCCGGCGCGTCCGATCGCCGGCAAGAAAAAAGCCGTCTAACGTACAGGATCGATTATGGCCAAGTCCCCGTCCTCAGCTGCAGCCGCGCGGCCGCGTCGCCGCGAGCGCAAGAACATCACGTCGGGCGTCGCGCACGTCAACGCGAGCTTCAACAACACGATGGTCACCATCACTGACGCGCAGGGCAACACGATCGCCTGGTCGTCGTCCGGCATGCAGGGCTTCAAGGGCTCGCGCAAGTCGACGCCCTATGCCGCGCAGATGGCCGCCGAAGACGCCGGCAAGAAGGCGATGGAACACGGCATGCGCACCATCGAAGTCGAAGTGAAGGGTCCGGGTTCGGGCCGCGAGTCGGCTCTGCGCGCTCTGCAGTCGGTCGGGTTCACCATCACGTCGATCCGCGACGTGACGTCGATCCCGCACAACGGCTGCCGCCCGCCGAAGCGTCGCCGCGTTTGATATTTCGCCGAAGCCCGCGCGCGGGTTTCGGTTCGTACTAGACGGACCTGCGTGCGGGTCCGGAAGGCCGGGCTTGCGTCGCCCGGCCGCAGCATTCTCCGGCGGACCACGCTCCGCCTAAACGTGAGGTCGCATTCGTGATTCAGAAGAACTGGACGGAACTGATTAAGCCGACGAAGCTTCAGGTCACTCCGGGTGCCGAACCGCAGCGTCTTGCCACGGTCGTCGCCGAACCCTTGGAGCGCGGCTTCGGCCTGACGCTCGGCAACGCGCTGCGTCGCGTGTTGCTCTCGTCTCTGCAGGGCGCGTCCGTCACCGCCATCCAGATTCAGGGCATCCTGCACGAATTCTCGTCCATTCCGGGCGTGCGCGAAGACGTGACCGACATCGTCCTGAACATCAAGGCGCTGGCGATCCGCATGCAGGGCGAAGGCCCCAAGCGCATCATGCTCAAGGCCAACGGCCCGGGCGAAGTCACCGCCGGCATGATCGAGACCGTCTCCGACATCGAGATCCTCAATCCAGACCTGGTGCTCTGCACGCTCGACAAGGGCGCGACGATCAACATGGAGATGACCGTCAGCACCGGCAAGGGCTACGTCCCGGCCTCGCTGAACCGTCCGGAAGACGCGCCGATCGGCCTGATCCCGGTCGATGCGCTCTACAGCCCGGTGCGCAAGGTCGCCTACAAGGTCGAGAATTCGCGCGTCGGCCAAGTCACCGACTACGACAAGCTGAGCATGGAAGTCGAAACCGACGGCACCGTGACGCCGGATGACGCCGTGGCGCTCGCCGCGCGCATCCTGCAGGACCAGCTGCAGCTCTTCATCAACTTCGAAGAGCCGCAGGCCGCCACCGAGGAAGAGAAGTCCGAGGAGCCGGCGTTCAACAAGAACCTGCTCCGCAAGGTGGAAGAGCTCGAGCTGTCCGTTCGTTCGGCGAACTGCCTGAAGAACGACAACATCATCTACATCGGCGATCTCGTGCAGAAGACGGAAGCGGAAATGCTCCGCACGCCGAACTTCGGCCGCAAGTCGCTGAACGAGATCAAAGAAGTCCTGGCCCAAATGGGTCTCCATCTCGGCATGGAGATTCCGAATTGGCCGCCCGAGAACATCGAAGAGCTGGCCAAGAAGCTCGAGGAACCGTACTAAGCGCGCGACAGCGCCTTAGACGAATAGGAGAGAATTATGCGTCACGGTATGAGCGGTCGTAAGCTGAACCGCACGAGCAGCCACCGCAAAGCCATGTTCGACAACATGGCTGCGGCGCTGATCAAGCACGAGCAGATCAAGACGACGCTGCCGAAGGCGAAGGAACTGAAGCCCATCGTCGATAAGCTGATCACCCTCGGCAAGCGCGGCAATCTGCATGCCCGCCGTCAGGCGATCTCGCTGCTCGGCGACGCCAAGCTGGCCGCCAAGCTGTTCGACACCCTGGCGCCGCGCTATGCGACCCGCGCCGGCGGCTACACCCGCGTGCTGAAGGCGGGCTTCCGCCACGGCGATACCGCGGACATGGCAATCATCGAGCTGGTCGACCGCGATCCCGCCGCCAAGGGCCTCGATTCGGGCCCGACCGGCGTCGAGACCGTCGAAGCCGAGGCCGTGCCGGCCAACGCCTAAGTCGGTTCCAAGCGAACACGATCGTTGAAAGGCAGCCTCGCGGCTGCCTTTCGCGTTTCTGGATGCTAGGATTTACCCAATGACGAAGAGTGTCGGCATGACCAGGTTCGGCGCGCGGCTGGCGGCTTTGCTGCTCGCCGGTCTCGCGGTTTTCTCCGGCGCCGCCGCGGCGCAAACGGCGGTGCCGCAGTCGCGCGAGCAGATCACGCTCAGCTTCGCGCCCGTGGTCAAGCGTACTGCCAGCGCGGTGGTCAACATCTATACCAAGACGGTCGTGCGCCAGCGCAGTTCGCCGCTGCTCGACGATCCGTTCTTCCGTCGCTTCTTCGGCGACAACGCCGCGCCGAGCATGCCGCGCGAGCGTGTGCAGAGCTCGCTCGGGTCCGGCGTCATCGTCGATCCGTCCGGCCTTATCATCACCAATTATCATGTCGCCGGTGCCGCGGGAGAAATCACGGTGGTACTTGCCGACCGGCGCGAATTCCCGGCCAAGGCTGTGCTAGCCGACGAGCGCACCGATCTCGTCGTGCTACAGATCGACGCCAAAGGCGAGGCGCTGCCGTTTCTGTCGTTGCGCGATTCGGACGATCTCGAAGTCGGCGATCTCGTGCTCGCCATCGGCAATCCCTTCGGCGTCGGTCAGACGGTGACCAGCGGCATCGTGTCGGCCTTGGCGCGCACCAGCGTCGGCATCTCCGATTACAGCTTCTTCATTCAGACCGATGCGGCGATTAACCCGGGCAATTCCGGTGGCGCGTTGATCGCCATG
>CAMAVH010000143.1 GCA_945861615.1 Rhizobium sp. Q54
GTGCGCGAATATATGCAGATCCAGACGCTGACGACCTTCGAGTAGGTCAGCTTCGAGTAAGCCGGCGTCGCGCTATCGGGCGTCTGTGGCCCTACAGAACTGTGGTAGGTCCGCCGCCCTGATACTTGCCTTGGCCGGCGCCGCCGCCGGCCGCGTCGAGCCGTTCGCAGGCCGCCTTGTAGGTCGACGCCGCGAGCGGCCCCTTGGCGGCATAGGCGATGTCGGCGACCAGGTGTGATTCGTCGGTCGTCGCCACCAGCGCGACGTCGACGTTCGGATTGCTCAGCACGAAGCGGATCATGAATTCGATGCGCGACATGCCGTCCAGCAGCTCGTCGAGCTTGGCGTTTTCCCAAAGCGATTTCACTTCGCCGTCCGCCGTGCCGATCGGGCGCGTGGCCCAGCCCTTGGCCGGCGCGCCCCGTCCGGTGACGCCGCGGCAGACCACGGCCTTGCCGGCCTTGTTCAGGGCGGCGATGGCGTCTTCGTTGGTGCGCTGCAGGGCGGAGTAGGGCACCTGCACGATGCTGAAAGCCGGCAAGTCGATATATTGCGCGAGGTAGGGCAGGCGCTGGGAAATGCCGAGCTGGCGCACCTTGCCGTCTTGCTGCAGCTTTAGCATGGCCTCGATCACGCCGCCGTCCTCCAGCTCCTGGCGCGTCGGATTGCCATGCACCTGCACGAGGTCGAGATGGTCGGTCTGCAGGCGGCGCAGGCTCTGCTCGACGCCGGCGATGACGTTCTCGCCGGTGAAGCTGTGCGACTCGCCCTTCTCCTCCGGCGCCACACCGACCGCGCAGCCGCATTTGGACGCGAGATAGAACTCGCCGCGGCGCTTGGCGAGGGCCTTGCCGATCAGGATTTCGCTGAGGCCGTAGTCGATCGAGGTGTCGATGTAATTGATGCCGAGATCGACCAGGCGGTTGATGAAGCGGATCGCTTCGGCTTCGCCGAGATCGCGGGCGCGCCCGGCGCCGGCCAATTCCATCGCGCCGTAGCCGAGCCGGCTCGCCGTGATGCCCGTCTTGCCCATCGCCCGCGCCCCGCCGGCCAATGCTGTCCCGCCCATGCCGCAATACCCCCGTGTGATGAATCGAAGCAGTCTTATCGCGGGGTCGCCGATGCTCAGCAAGCGGCCAAGCGTCATATCTATAAAAATATAACGCTTGGCCGCTTGCTGTTACTCGTTATATTGTTTTGAATATATCGAATCGTTCGAGGGGATTCCATGTTTCGCCGGCGTTTCTGCAAATCCGCCGCTGCCATGCTCGTGGGCGGCGCGCTCCTTGCCTCCGGCACGTCCAAGCCGCTCCAGGCGCAATCGAACGAGATCCTCGTCTTCGCCGCCGCCAGCATGAAGACCGCGCTCGACGACATCGTCAAGGAATGGCAATCGGAGACCGGCAAGACGGTGAAGGTCTCCTACGCCGGCTCGTCGGCGCTCGCCAAGCAGATCGAGGCCGGCGCCCCGGCGGACATCTTCATTTCCGCCGACAGCGACTGGATGAATTATGTCGCCGGCAAGAACCTGATTAAGAGCGCCACGCGGATCGACCTGCTCGGCAACCGCATCGTTCTCGTGGCAGCGAAGGACGACAAGACGGCGCTGAAGATCGCGCCGGGCTTCGATCTCGCCGGCGCGCTCAAGAACGACCGCCTCGCCATGGCCAATGTCGCGTCGGTGCCGGCCGGCAAATACGGCAAGGAAGCTCTGGAAAAGCTCGGCGTCTGGGGCGCGCTGGAGAAGAAGGTCGCGCAGGCCGACGACGTGCGCGCCGCTCTATTGCTGGTGTCGCGCGGCGAAGCGCCGTTCGGCATCGTTTACGCCACCGACGCCGCTGCCGATCCGGCCGTGCGGATCGTCGATACCTTCCCGCTCGATAGCCATGCGCCGATCGTCTATCCGGCGAGCGTCTTGGCCGCCTCGAAGAACGCCGATGCCGAGGCCTTCCTCGCCTATCTGCGCTCGGCCAAGGCCAAGCCGCTGTTCGAGAAGCAGGGCTTCAGCGTCTTGAATTGACCAAACGCCGGGCGTCGGCCATTAAGCTATCGGAATGATGAACTGGTTGACCCCGGAAGAATGGCAGGTCGTGGGCTTGAGCCTGCGCGTCGCCCTCTGGGCGACCCTGGGCAGCCTGCCCGTCGGCCTGTTCGTTGCCTGGATCCTGGCGCGCAAGCGCTTCTGGGGCCACGCGCTGCTCAACGCCCTGACCCATCTGCCGCTGATCATGCCGCCGGTCGTCACCGGCTATATCCTGCTCATCTTGTTCGGCCGGCGCGGCGTGATCGGCGAGTGGCTCGCCGACATCGGCATCGTCTTCGCCTTCCGCTGGACCGGCGCGGCGCTCGCCTGCGCCGTCATGGGCTTTCCGCTGATGGTGCGCGCCATGCGCCTGTCGATCGAAGCGGTCGATCGCCGCCTGGAAGCCGCCGCCGGCACGCTCGGCGCCAGCCCGATCATGGTCTTTCTCACCGTCACCCTGCCGCTGATCCTGCCCGGCGTGGTGGCCGGCGCGATCCTCGGCTTCGCCAAGGCGATGGGCGAGTTCGGCGCCACCATCACCTTCGTCTCGAACATCCCCGGCGAGACGCGCACCTTGCCCACCGCGATCTACACCTATCTCAACGTGCCGGGCGGCGATGCCGGGGCGATCCGCCTGACGCTGATCTCGGTGGCCCTCTCGCTCGCCGCGCTGCTCGTCTCCGAATGGCTGGCGCGCCGCGCCGCGCGCCATGTGGGAGGCGTCTGATGCTCGACGTTGCGGTCAACCATCATCAGGGCGATTTCCATCTGCAGGCCGCCTTCGCGGCGGGCGCGGGTCTCACGGCGCTGTTCGGCCGCTCCGGCTCGGGCAAGACGACGCTGGTCAATGTCATCGCCGGCCTGGTGAAGCCGGAGCAGGGGCGCGTGACCGTCGACGGCCTCACCTTGATCGACAGCGATAAGCGGCTGTTCGTGCCGCCGCATCGCCGCCGCGTCGGCTATGTCTTTCAGGAAGGCCGCTTGTTCCCGCATCTCACCGTGCGGCAGAACCTGCGCTACGGCCGCTGGTTCACGCCCGCACCGGAGCGGCGCGCCAAGTTCGACGACGTGGTGGCGCTGCTCGGCATCGGCGCGCTCTTGGACCGCCATCCGCAATCGCTGTCCGGCGGCGAGAAGCAGCGCGTCGCCATTGGCCGCGCGCTCCTCGCCAGCCCGCGCATCCTCTTGATGGACGAGCCGCTCGCCGCCCTCGACGACGCGCGCAAGGCGGAAATCCTGCCCTATATCGAACGCCTGCGCGACGAAGCCGGGATTCCCATCGTCTATGTCAGCCACGCCGTCGCCGAAGTGGTGCGCCTCGCCACCACGGTGGTGATGATGGAGGGCGGCCGCGTCGCCGCTGCCGGGCCGGCGGGCGAGGTGATGGCGCGTCTCGGCGGCTTGCCGTTGGCGCGCGGCGAGGCCGGCGCGATCCTCGACGCGCAGCTGCGCGAGGTCGACGACGGCTACGGCCTCAGCGTGATCGCGACGCAAGCCGGCGATTTGCGCGTGCCGCGTCTCGACCTGCCGGTCGGCGCGCGCTTGCGTGTGCAGATCCTGGCGCGCGACGTGATGATCGCCCGCAGGCCGCCGGACGGCGTCAGCGCGCTCAACATGCTGCCGGGCAGGATCGCCGAGATCGGCGAGGCAACCGGCGCGAGCGTCGATCTGCGCTTGGATTGCCAGGGCGTGCCGGTGCTGGCGCAAATCACGCGCCGTTCGCTGGATGTGCTGGGCCTCAAGATCGGCGAGAGCGTCACCGCCGTGATCAAGAGCGTGACCTTCGCCGGTCGGTGATCAGTCGGCCGGTTTGCCGAGCGCCTGTTCGAGCAGGGCGAGATCGTCGGCGACCGCGCCGGTCGCCTTGCGCTCCATCTCGCGATAGAGCGCGGCGAGCTTGCGGCCGAAGTCGGTGACCGCCGCGCCGCCGCCCTTGGCGCCGCCGCGCAGGGTTTCCGTCACCGGCTCATTGAAGGCCTGGTTCATGCTGTCGATCAGCAGCCAGGCCTGGCGGTAGGACATGCCCATGGCGCGGCCGGCGGCGCTGATCGAGCCCGTCTCGTCGATCAATTCGAGCAAACGCACCTTGCCGGGGCCGATGGCTTCCGCCAAGCCCTCTGCATTGGCGCGCCCGAGATCGACGCGCAGCGTCAGCGCCGGCTTGCGACCAGGCGCGATTTCGGGCGGGGTGGCGGCCTTGCGGGTGACGCGGCCGGCGCTGCGGGCGGTGCGGGACATCGCCGGAGTATAGCGGCCTGCCCGCGAACGGCGAATGGAAACAACGGCCTAGGGCGGGCTCGCGGGGGCCTGCGGGAAAGCCTTGCGGGCCTTGGGCGGCGGCCTAAAATGACCCTTAACGAGCAGCTGCACCCAACCAGCCTTTCCAGGAGGTTCTTGCCATGACCGCGCCCAGCGATACCGCCGTGCTTCCGCCGACCACCGAACTGCGGAGCTACAAGAAGTCCGACGTCGCCACGCCGGTCGAGAAGAAGCTCAGCTTCTACAAGCTCAAGGCGCAGATGCTGGAAGAGGGCCGCACCAACACGCGCCTCGGCCGCTGCGACAACATGTGGGCGGTGCTCAAGGTCTATGCCTCGGGCGGCGAGAACGGCCTGCACACCCATCCCAGCGAAGACCATACCTTCCTCGTGCTGCAGGGCCGCGCCCGCTACCACGACGAAGACGGCAACACCCAGGAAGTCGAAAAGTTCGAAGGCGTGATGATCCCCGCCGGCGCCTACTACTGGTTCGAATCGATCGCCGAGGAAGAGCTGGTGCTGTTCCGCGTCGGCGCCGGCAGCCACCCGGGCGCCAACCCGTCGCACCGCCTCAACATCCGCGGCGAAGACATGCCGGGCGACTCCCCCGAGAACAAGCAGGGCAAGGTCGTCTTCAAGAAGGACAAGTTCTTCGGCTAGACGCCAGGGAGCGAAATCGCCGCATGGCGAATGCAAAGGGCGGGACCGATGGTCCCGCCCTTTTTGCTTCACAACAGATCGTGACCCTCGGGCTCAGTCTCCTATAGATCGTCACCCTCGGGCTTGACCCGAGGGTCCATGTCTCAAGCGACAATTGTCGGATAGAGGTCGTCCCATTCAGGATTGGCCTGCTCGATCAATTCGATTTTCCAGGCGCGACTCCAGCGCTTGAGCGACTTTTCGCGCTGGATGGCCGTGCGAATATCGTCGAACTGTTCGTAGTGAACGAGGCGCTTTACGCCGTAGCGTCGGGTGAAGCCTTCTGCCGCTTCCTCGCGGTGTTCGAATACGCGGCGCACAAGATCGTTCGTCACGCCGATGTAGAGCGTGCCGTTGCGGTCGCTGGCGAGAATATAGACGTAACCGCCCATGGCTTGAGCGTCGGCAAGATGGACCCTCGGGTCAAGCCCGAGGGTGACGGCTTTATTTTGGGGCGTCACCGCGCGCCCAAGGGTGACGGCTTTATATAAATCGTCATTGCCCGGCTTGACCGGGCAATCCATGCGTCCGTTTGGCGGATGCCAGCGGGTCGGCAAGATGGACCCTCGGGTCAAGCCCGAGGGTGACGATTTATTATAGCGGCTGACGGTTTATGTAGAGCAGAGAGCTCAATCCCTCTCAGGCCTTGGCGGCCGGTCGGTCACCGTCTGCTTCGCCGGGTTGAACGTGTGGCGCCAGACCTTGTCCATGTCGCCCGAGATCACGCGGATCAGGATCGACGGCCCTTCGGGATGCGCTGTCTCGTGGATCGCGCCGACGGGAAACAGCTCGGCCTCGCCGGCCTTCACGCGATAGCTGCGCGTCGCTTCGAGGTCGGCATAGCCCGCCTGGGATCCGTCGTCGCGCCGGCGATAGTCGATCATGTCGGTGTGGCCGGTCAGATTGCCGTAAACGATCCAGCAGGGGCCGTGGTCGTGCGGCTTGCTGAGGCCTGCGGAGTCATAGACATGCACGAAGACATGCATGCCGGTCGCCGGCTCCTGGTGCAGCAGGGATCGGCCGGGGGTGGGGTCGGGGCCGAGAAAGTTGTAGATCAGCTTGGGGTGGCGCAAGAGCTGCAGCAGATGGCGGCGCACCGCGGCCTGGCCGTCCGGGCCGTTATCCGCCAGCAGGCTGGCGCGGCAATCGTCGAAGAAGGTTTCCAGGCTATAGGTATAGGCCACGACGGTCATGGCAGACTCCGGTCCGGATGGGGCGCTCTCGCTTTTCCCGGCAATGATATATTCTGTGCCCCATGACAGACCAGAGTCGAAACCAGCCAACGCCAAGTTCCGCGAGCGGAACGCCGGACCAGCGCCTCGACCTCAGCGGGCTGAAATGCCCGCTGCCGGTGCTGCGGACCAACAAGGCCTTGCGCGCGCTGGCGCCCGGCGCGGTGATCGAGGTGACGGCGGACGACCCCGCCAGCGCCAAGGATTTCCCGGTCTATTGCGAGACCGCGGGCCATGCCTTGCTCGCCGCCGACGCGGCGGGCGA
>CAMAVH010000144.1 GCA_945861615.1 Rhizobium sp. Q54
TTGGTTATGCATGGTCATTCTTTCGCGGGGATGATGCATCCTGTGCGACGATGTCACTGTGGAGCGGTCTTCGCCGCCGCTTTGCGCGTCACAGGCGTCGCTTGTCAGCAAAGGCAAAGGGATAGGTCGAAACGGTCTAGCAAAAAGTCGAAAACCCATTCAAGGGCCCGGGGCCCGCTGGGGGATGTCAGATCGGTCGGTATTTCCCATGGTCTTGGACATGGCGTCTGGTTAAGATAAACAAACTATCCTTGTAAAAATCGGTGACGCCATGTCCAACTCTGCGCATGTTCATCAGGAACGTTGCAGCGTCGCATCTTGCGACGTGTGTGAGATGCGTCACTTCACCTTCTGCTCCGTGCTGCAGGGCAAGGAGCTCGAGCAGCTCGCGGGGATCGTGCATCGCGATGCGACGGCGGCGCACAGCTTCCTGTTTCAGGAAGGAGATCCGGCGCATGAGGTTTTCAACATCCTCGACGGCACGGTGAAGCTTTACAAAAGCCTGCCCGACGGCCGTACGCAGATTACCGGCTTTCTTTTCCCCGGCGATTTTCTCGGGCTTTCGACCAAGGGCGATTACTCCTACAGCGCCGAAGCGGTCACCGACGTGCGGGTCTGCCGCTTCCAGAAGCGCGACATGACCGTTATGTTCAAAGACTACCCGAAGCTCGTCGACCGCCTGCTGACGATCGCATCCGACGAGTTGGCGGCGGCGCAAGAGCAGATGCTGCTGCTCGGTCGCAAGACCGCCCAGGAGCGGATTCTCTCGTTCCTGCGCATCATGTCGGAACGGGCGCAACGCCGCGGCCAACCGGCGAGCCCCATCCACCTGAGCATGAGCCGCGCCGACATCGCCGATTATCTCGGCCTCACGATCGAAACGGTAAGCCGGACGCTGACGAAGTTGAAAGACAAGGGCGTCTTGAAGCTGCCGCGGCCTCAGGAGGTCATCCTGGCCGCCGGTTACGACCTTGCCGCCGCGGCCGAAGGCGACGCCTGACGCCTCGCTGGCCTTTGATCCACATCAAGGTTGTTCCTGCCCGCATCGTCATGATGTGACCGTCCGTCATATGCTGTTGCGGACGGCCAAGGAACCGCATGTCGATCGAAACCGTCCCCATCGCGCAAAAAGACATTCCGCTGCTCTATTCGGTGGTGAGGGAGGAATTTCCCGATCTCGCCCCCGATGCGTGGGAAAGTTTTGTCTCGCCCTACTTGGACGACATGCTGCATGGCGGATTGCGCGGCGTCATGGGGGTTCGCACCTCGATGCTCAACAAATATCGCGGCCTCTTCCTCTATTCGGTCGAGACGACCTTGCATCATCCCCGTACGCTGGTGATTTCCCATGCGATCATGCCGCAGGTTTTCGGCAGCGATCTGGTGGCGGATAAATTTATCGAATCCTGGCACGACCTGGCGGCACGTCATGATTGCGGCATGGTCAAGGTCACATTGGCGCCGAATATCGCAGATGCCCTGATGTCGAAGTTCGGCGAAACGGCTTCCATCGAGTCCGTGTGCCTCTGTCTGTCCTTGCCATCGGCCCTACCGAGCCGGAGGCGACGGCAAGCCGACAGGCCCCATTAGGGTCTTGCGGCACCGCGATGCCAGCGGCGGTCGGCGAGGATGGCGCGCGCGGCATTGCGTCCGGGCAGCCCGGTGACGCCGCCTCCCGGATGGGCGCCCGAACCGCAAAGATACAGCCCGCCGATCGGCGTGCGGTGAGCGGCATAACCCGGTGCCGGGCGCAAGCTGAACAGCTGATCGAGATGCAGCGCCCCATGGAAAATGTCGCCGCCGATGAGGCCGAACTCACGCTCGAGGTCGAGCGGCGAGAGCACTTGCCGACCGACGATGGCGGATTTCAAATTTGGCGCATGCTCGGCCACGCTGTCGATGATCAGATCGGCGGCTTGATCCTTCACATCGTCCCATGAGCGGCCGTCGGGCAGCGCGAAGTCGAAATGCTGGCAGAACAGGCTGGCGACATGGGCGTCCTTTGGCGCCAAGCTGTCGTCGAGCACGCTCGGCACATTGATCGAGATGACGGGCGCGCGCGACCAGCCGAAGGCGCGGGCGTCGTCGTAGGCGCGCTGCAGGTAGCCGAGAGAGGGGCTGATATTAATGCTGCCCTTCATCTGCTCGGCGTCGTTCGCCCCGCCGAGAGCGGAAAAGCGCGGGAGCTCGCTGAGCGCCAGATTCATCCGGAAGGTGGCCGAGCGCGAGCGCCAATGCGTGATGCGGCGGCGGAAGTCCTCGGGCAGCAGGCCGCCGTCCATCATCTTCAAGAAGAGCAATTGCGGGTGGACGTTGCCGGCAATTATGCCGGCGCGGATGGTGCGGCCGTCCGCCAGAACCACGCCCTGTGCGCGTCCGTTTTCGACGATGAGCTCGCGCACCGGGGCGCCCGTTTCGATCTTTGCGCCGCTGTATTCGGCCGAGCGCGCCATGGCTTGCGTGATGGCGCCCATGCCGCCGACGGCATGGCCCCAGGCGGCCGGCTCGCCGTTGACTTCGCCGAACATGTGATGCAGCAGCACATAGGCCGTGCCGGGATGATAGGGGCTGGCGAAATTCCCGATGACGCCTTCGAACCCCAGCGCGCCTTTCACTTCATCGCGCTCGAAGCGCGCGTCGAGATAATCGCCGATGCTGGCGGTCATCAATTCGGCGAGCGCAGCCTGCAACGGTGCGGACAGCGCGCGCAGGCGGTTGCCCAGCTTGAGCGCCTGCCACAAATCGGCAAGGCCGCCGCCGAAATTTGGCGGCGGATCGGCCATGACGGCGCGCAGCGCCATTCCAATCTCGCATAATTCTCTGTCGAGTTTCGCATAGGCTTCGGCATCGCGCGGCGACAGCTTGGCGATCGCGCGCTTGGCGGCATCGACGTCGCGGGGCAGCTGCAAAGTCGCGCCGGGGAGTAGACAGAGATAGCCCGAGGGGCGATCGAGAATCGTCAGTCCATGACGGTGGAGGTCGAGGTCGGCGATCACCTCCGGATGCAACAAACTCACGACATAGGAGCATGTCGAGTTGCGAAAGCCGGGATGAAATTCCTCGGTGACCGCCGCCCCGCCGACGACGGGGCGTTTCTCGACGACCTTCACCGTCAGACCCGCGCGCGCAAGATAGCCGGCGCAGACGAGTCCGTTGTGGCCGGCGCCGACGATGACGGCGTCATATTGTTCCGTCTGGCGGGAGGGTGTTGTTTCAGAAAAGTTCATTGATTGGGCCGTATCGCGGCTGGCGCTGGTCTGGGACGCCCGCTATGTTACCGCAAAATAATGCATGTTCTAAGTAGGGGAGATTCGACGTGGCGAATAAGACTATCGCAACCGGTACCGTGGCCGAAGCCTATCTGCAATTATTGTCGGACCGCGGCATCGACTATCTGTTCGCCAATGCCGGCACGGATTTCGCGCCATTGATCGAGGCTTACGCCAAGCTCCAGTCCGAGGGCGTGAAGGTGCCGACGCCCGTCACGGTTCCGCATGAGAATGTCGCCCTGCATATGGCGACCGGCTACTTCCTCGGATCCGGTCGCGTACAGGCGGCGATGGTCCATGTCAACGTCGGCACCGCCAATTCATTGTGCGGTCTGCTCAACGCCTGGCGCGGCAACCTCCCGGTGCTGTTCAGCGCCGGCCGCACGCCCTACAGTGAAGAAGGCGGCCTGACCGGCGCGCGCACCGGCGAGATTCACTGGCCGCAGGAAATGCGCGACCAGGGCGCCATGGCGCGCGAGTTCACCAAGTGGGACTACGAACTGCCCAACGCCGAAGTGCTCGAGGCGACGGTCGATCGCGCCATCACCATGGCGACCGCCGAGCCGGCGGGGCCGGTCTATCTACGCCTGCCGCGCGAGGTGTTGGCGCGCGACGTCAGCAACTTCCAATATACCTCGCCGACGCGCCGCAACATTCCGTCGCCGGCCTATCCCAATCCGGACGCCATCGCGCGCGCGGCGGATATTATCGCCAAGGCCGAGAACCCGATGATCATCACGGCGAGCGTCGGCCGCACGCCGGCCGAGGTCGCCGCGATGGGCCGCCTGGCGAGCAGCTTCGCCATCCCGGTCTATCAGCGCAAGCCGCGCTACGTCGCGTTAGAGACCGACCATCCGATGCATCTCGGCTACAACCCGGACATCATGGTCGACAAGGCGGACGTCATCGTCGTGATCGAGAGCGACGTCCCCTGGCTGCCCAACAAGAAGGGCCCTAAGCCGGACACGCAGATCATTCAGATCTCGATGGATCCGATGTACAGCAACTACCCGATCCGCGGCTTCAACAGCGACGTGTCGATCTCGGGCAACGTCGCGGCGAGCATGAACGCGCTGGCCGACGCGCTCGAGGAGAAGATCGGCCGCGCCAAGGACCGCATCGGCGATCGCGGCAAGCGCTTGGCGATCCAGCGCGCCGACCAGCGCGCCAAATGGGCCGAGGCGATCACCAAGGGCAAGAGCGAGACGCCGCTCCATCCGGCCTGGATCACCCATTGTCTGGATCAGGTGCGCGGCAAGGACGGCATCCTGATCAAGGAATCGCCGGTCACCTTCGAACATATGAACTTCAGCCGGCCCGGCACGATGTTCAGCGTCGGTGCCGCCGGCGCGCTCGGCTGGGGCCTCGGCACGGCGCTCGGCGTCAAGATGGCGCAGCCCGACCGCCTGGTCATCGCCACCTGCGGCGACGGCGCCTACATGTTCGGCAATCCGATCCCGGCGCATTACGTCGCGAAGGCGGAGAAGCTGCCGATCCTCACCGTCGTCTTCAACAACGAGATGTGGGGCGCGGTGAAGCGCAACACGCATGAGGTCTATCCGACCGGCTATGCCGCCAAGAGCAACCGCGAGCCGCTGACCTATTTCGAAGCCGGCTCGTCGCGCTTCGAGAAGGCGGTCGAAGTGGCGGACGGTTACGGCGAATGCGTCAAGGATCCGGCCGACATGCCCAAGGCGCTTGACCGCGCCATGAAGGCGATCGGCGACGGCCGCCAAGCGCTGCTCAACGTCATCTGCAAGGGCGTCTGAGCCTTTCCACATAGAGACCGAAATGGGCGGGTGAGCGATCACCCGCCCGTTTCGCTTTGCGGCACGAAATTAACTCTCGCCTGTGCGGCTGGACGTTGCGGCGCGTCGCGCCTAGGCTATCGAAAACATCCATGGGGAGAGTGCGATGACGCTGATCATCAATAACGACGATGTCTCGAAGCTGCTGACGATGGGCATGACCATCGACGCGCTGGAAGTCGCCTACAAACAGCTCGTCGCCAAGGAGTCGGTGTGCCGGCCGCGCATCGACGTGCAGATTCCGACCAGCGATCCTAAGAAGGTCTATGCCTGGGGCACCATGGAAGGCGGCTCGGTGAGCGGCTATTTCGCCATCCGCATGAAGTCCGACGTGATCTACGAGGAGACCTACAACGGCGTGACGACGCGTGAGAAATATTGCGTGAAACCCGGCCTTTACTGCGGCCTGATCTTTCTGACATCGACGGAAAACGGCGAGCCGCTCGCCTTCATCAACGACGGCGTGTTGCAGCATATGCGCGTCGGCGCCGACGGCGGCATCGGCACGAAATACATGGCGCGCGAGGATGCGACCGTCATCGGCATGCTGGGCTCGGGCGGCATGGCGCGCACCCATATGGAAGCCTTCATGTACGTGCGGCCGGGGCTGAAAAAACTGCAGGTGTTCAGCCCGACCAAGGCCAATCGCGAGCAGTTCGGCAAGGAGATGCGCGAGCGCTACGGCCTCGAGGTGCAGGTCTGCGACCGCCCGGAGGACATCTACAAGGGCGCCCATATCGTCGCCGGCGTGACCGATTCGTCGGTGCCGGTGTTGAACGGCGCGCTGCTCGAACCGGGCGCCCATGTGGTTAACGTCGGCGCGGGCGGCCGGCCCGATGAGGCGACGGTTGATAAGCTCGATGTTTATATGCGATTCGGTAGCGCGCCGGCGCCCTGGGGGTTGCCGGCGCTCGGCCTCGACGACGAATATCTGACCTACGCGGCGCAGCCGGAAGGCATGCGCGAATTCAAATATCAGAAGAAGGGTGTGCGCGGTCATGGCACCGTCGCGCCCGATCGCATGGTGACCTTTGCCGATATCATGAACGGCACCAATCGCGGCCGTTCGTCGCGCGAACAGATCACCTATTCGGAGCGCGGCAACCTGCAGGGCAATCAGTTCTGGGCGGTGGCGGGCGCGGTCTATGAAGCGGCGAAGGCCAAGGGCGTCGGCCGCGAGATTCCGACCGAGTGGTTCCTGCAGGATATTCGCGACTAGTTGCGCTTTAGCGCGCCCAATCAATTGAGCGGCCGTTACGGCTTTGCGTAGCGGCCGGCGCGCGAAGGCGCGCAACCAACCGAGCGGCCGATGCGCCTTAGCGCAACGTCCGGCGCGCGAAGGCGCGCAATTAACTGAGCGGCC
>CAMAVH010000145.1 GCA_945861615.1 Rhizobium sp. Q54
GCGCAAGCGGCCCTCTTTTCGTTTTGGGCTCCGCAACTGCGGCCCCTTTCTTTTTGCCATGGCGATGACGCGGGTCCGCCGTAATATCGGAGCATGCTGTCGCTTGATCCTGAGAAAGTCGCCGCCGCAATCCGCGAAACTGCGGAAATCGAGGTCATGCCGTTATTCGGCAAGTTGGCCGCCTGCGATATTCGCGAAAAGGGTCCGGGCGACTTGGTCTCCATCGCCGATGAGGCATCGGAACGCCATTTGACTGAACTACTCCTTGCACTGTTGCCGGGTTCGGTCGTGGTCGGCGAAGAGTCTGTAGCGGCAGATGCCAAAGTGCTCGATCGCTTAGCGACACAGGATGCCGTCTGGATCGTCGATCCCATCGACGGCACTTTAAATTTTTGCGCAGGCATACCAATCTTTGCGGTGATGGTGGCCCTGGTTCGGCGCGGCGAAACGGTCGGTGGTTGGATATTCGATCCAGTGAATGGCGAAATGCTCTCGGCGATAAAGGGGGAGGGTGCTTGGCTGAATGGCACGCGATTGCGCGTACCCGCGCCGCCGCTGCTGGCGGCCATGAAGGGCGCGATCAGCCCGGACCACGTGCCGGATAAGGCGCAGCAGACCGAGCTGCGTCGGCAATATCTGTTTCACGGCGATCCGGGGGATTTTCGTTGCGCCGGACGCGAATACACTGAGCTGTCGCGCGGTGGTCGCCATTTCACGACCTTCAGAAAATTGCTGCCATGGGATCACGCACCGGGTGTTCTGATCCACTGCGAGGCTGGCGGTTATAGTGCGACGATGGACGACGATGCGCCTTATAGCCTGCAGCGCCATAGTGGGCCATTTCTTGCCGCACCAGACCGCGGCAGCTGGCAGGAGCTGCGCGAATTGATTTATCGGACTTAAGGGGACTGACGATGGCTGGCGAAAAAGTCGCGTTTCTCGGGCTCGGCGTCATGGGCTTTCCCATGGCCGGCCATCTGGCGAAAGCGGGCTATGCGGTGACGGTCTACAACCGCACCGCCGCCAAGTCGGCAGCTTGGGTCGTGAAATACGGCGGCGCTTCAGCGCCGACGCCAGCCGCCGCCGCCAAGGGTGCGGCGATCGTCTTTGCTTGCGTCGGCAACGACGACGACTTGCGCGCCATCACCCTCGGCTCCGACGGCGCCTTCGCCGGCATGGACAAGGGCGCGATCTTCGTCGATCACACCACCGCCTCGGCGGACATCGCCCGCGAATTGGAAGGCGCAGCGCAGGCGAGGGGCCTCGGCTTTCTCGACGCGCCGGTGTCGGGCGGCCAGGCCGGCGCCGAGAACGGCCAGCTCACGGTGATGGTCGGCGGCGACGCCGGCGTTTTCGCCAAGGCCGAGGCGGCGATGAAGGCCTATGGCAAGGCGGTGACCCTGATGGGCCCGGCGGGCAGCGGCCAACTCGCCAAGATGGTCAATCAGATCTGCATTGCCGGCTTGGTCCAGGGCTTGGCCGAAGGCGTCGCCTTTGCGCAGAAGGCCGGTCTCGATGTGGAGAAATTGCTCGGCGTCATTTCCAAGGGTGCGGCGCAATCCTGGCAGATGGAAAACCGCGGCAAGACCATGGCCGAGGGCAAGTTCGAGTTCGGCTTCGCCGTCGATTGGATGCGCAAGGACCTCGGCATCTGCCTCGCCGAGGCGCGGCGCAACGGCGCCCGCCTGCCGGTGGCGGCCCTGGTCGATCAGTTCTATGCCGAAGTTCAGGCGAGCGGCGGCCGCCGCTGGGACACTTCGAGCCTGATCCATTTGCTGACCAAGCCCTGAACTACTGCCTGCGGCAGACGTTAGTTCCCGGAGAGCGCCTCACACCGTTCAAAGGGAAAACCATGTCCAGCGAAGACCTCCACGCGCCGCGCGAGCGGCTATCCAAGAAGACTCTAGCCATGCATCAAGCCATCGTCTCGCTGATGGAAGAGCTGGAGGCGACCGATTGGTATCGCCAGCGCGCCGACGACTGCGAGGATGAGAGCCTCAAGCGCATTCTCCTTCACAACATGAAGGAAGAGGTCGAGCATGCCTGCATGGCGATCGAATGGCTGCGCCGCAACGACGAGACCTTCGCCAAGGAGCTGAAGGAATATCTTTTCACCGACAAGGATATCGTCGCGGTCGAGAAGGCGGGCGGCTAGCGCCGCTCTTCCGCCTTAGCCTGATCCCATAGCGCGTCCATTTCCGCCAGCGTCGATTCGCCGGGCGTTTTGCCGCGCTCGCGCAGCAGGGCCTCGACGCGTTGGAAGCGGCGGGTGAACTTGTCGTTGGCGGCGCGCAAGGCGGCCTCCGGATCGACCTCGAGCTTGCGCCCGAGATTGGCGACGGCGAGCAAGAGATCGCCCAGCTCGTCGGCGACGCGTTCTTTCGCTGCGCCGGCGTCGATTTCCACGCGCAATTCGCGGATTTCTTCCTCGATCTTGTCGAGCACCTGAGCGGCGTCGGGCCAGTCGAAGCGATGGCGCGCGGCGCGCTTGGTCAGCTTTTCGGCGCGGGTCAGCGCGGGCAGGGCGCGCGCCACGCCGGACAGCACGCTGGCCGACTTGCCCGCTTCGGCGCGCTTTCCCGTCCGTTCGCCGTCCTTCACCGCTTCCCAGGCGGCGACCTGGGCTTCGGCCGAGGCCGGGCGGGCGGCGTCGGCGCCGAACACATGGGGGTGGCGGCGCTCCATCTTCTCGGCGGTGCCGAGGGCGATATCGGCGAAGTCGAAGTCGCCGGTCTCGCGCGCCATCTGGGCGTAGAACACCACCTGGAACAGGAGATCGCCGACTTCCTCGCGGATCGTCGCCATGTCGCCGCCGGCGATGGCATCGGCCACCTCGTAGGCCTCCTCGATGGTGAAGGGCGCGATGGTGGCGAAGGTCTGCTCCAGATCCCAGGGACAGCCGCCATCGGGCGCGCGCAGCCTGGCCATGACGCCCAGGAGGCGCTCTAGAGCTTGCGCGGCGGTGGGTTTATCCGGGGCATTCATCCTTAGCGACCGGCCGGGTAGGGCTTGTTGGTGGCCTTGGCGACGCAATAGGCCTGATCGCCCGAACCAACCAGACGGTCGCCGTATTGGCAGAACACGGCCTTGCCGGCGATGCTGCTGGTGATGCCGCCGAGGCTCGGGATCCAGCTGCCGGTCGGGCTTTCACCTTTGGGCACATCCGGCTTGTAGGCGGCGGCCGGGGCGTAGCAGAGGCCCTTGGCCTCGTCGTAATGGTCGCCGGCTTTGCAGTAGCCCTCGGCGCTGGCCGGCACCGCGGCAGCGAGCGCGGCGCTCAGGGCGATGGCAGCCAAGGCCAACAGGACGATGGGACGGTTCATGGCAGCGGCCTCGGACTGGTGATGAAAGGTCGGCACGGCGGGCGCTCAGGCGGTTCTAAACCGCGGAGGATGCCGGGACAATCGGGCGATTTGAACGGCCATGCTTGGCCGCCGTCAGACCTCCTTATATCGCATAATGTATATTATGGAAAATATAGAGTGATTTAAGAAGATAGATTCTTAAGAAATTGAAATTCAATTTAAATCGTCAACTTCTCAAAAATCACTTTATGAGTTTAAAGCTATCCTCTTCCACATCGATCGTCATGCCATCATAGCCCGGCACGACGCCTTGCGGTAGCTCGCGCAGCAGCGCGCCGTAGTCCATGGCGGTGCCCATATGGGTCAGCACGGCGCAGTCCGGCCCGACCCGCTCGATCCATTGCAGCACCTTGGCCAGATGGACATGGGTCGGATGCGGCTCGCGGACGAAGCAATCGACGATCCAGAGCCCGACGCCCTTCAGCGCTTCGAAGCTCGCCTCGGGCATGTTCACGACATCCGTCGAATAGGCCACGTCGCCGAAGCGCAGGCCCAGGGTGCGCATGAAGCCGTGGTCCTGGTCGAAGGTCTGGACCCGGATCGGTCCGCCTGGGCCGGTCACGGCGAAGTCCTGGCCTGCGGCGATCTCGCGGATCTCGAGGCAGGGTTTGTAATAATTCGGCTTGCCGTTGTGCTCGCCCGGCGGCTCGAAAACGTATCCGAAGCGCTGGCGCAGGCTTTCGGCCGTCTTGCTGTCGGTATAGGCCGGAATGACGGCCTGCTGGCGCCGGTTGAACTGGCGCAGGTCGTCGATGCCGTGGACATGGTCGGCATGGTTGTGGGTGAAAATCACCGCGTCCAGCTGCTGTACCCCGGCGTCGAGCATCTGCTCGCGCAAGTCCGGCGAGGTATCGACCATCAAGCGCGTCGGGGCTTGCTTGGGGCCGTCCTCGATGAGGATCGAGACCCGGCGGCGGCGGTTCTTCGGCTCGCGCGGATCGCAGGCTCCCCAGTCGCCGCCGACCAGCGGTACGCCACCGGCCCCGCCACATCCCAAAATCGTTACGCGCATGCGCTGGATACGCTTTGGGCTGTGGGCCGGATGGCTTTCTGGAACAGGCGGAAGAAATTGTCCGTGGTGATGTCGGCCAACTCGGCCATCGTCAGGCCGCGCAATTCGGCTAGGGTTTGCGCCGTCTGGGCGACGAAGGCCGGCTCATTGCGCTTGCCGCGGTTGGGCACGGGCGCCAGATAGGGCGCGTCGGTTTCGACCAGCAGGCGGTCGAGCGGCACGATCTGGGCGACCTCGCGCACGGCGACGGCGTTCTTAAAGGTCAGGATGCCGGAAAAGGATATGTAGAACCCCTGCTCCAGCGCCGCTTCCGCAACGGCCCGGGCCGAACTGAAGCAATGCAGCAGGCCCGGGAAAGCGCCCTTGTTCTGCTCGTCCGTCAGAATCGTGATCATATCGGCGTCGGCATCGCGGGTGTGAACGATCAGCGGCAATTGGGTCTCGCGCGACGCGGCGATATGGGCGCGGAAGCTGTCGGCCTGGGCCTGGCGCGGCGCATGTTCGTAATAATAGTCGAGGCCGGTCTCGCCGATGCCGACGACGCGCGGATGATCGGCGAGCGCCACCAGCTTGGCGGTATCCGCGTTGGGGCCTTCGGTCGCCGCCTCATGCGGATGGACGCCGACGGTGCAGAAAACGTCGGGATAGCGTTCGGCCACGGCGCGCACCGCCGGAAAGGCGCTGAGCTTGGTCGAGATCGTCAGCATGGTGCCGACGCCGGCCAGCCGCGCGCGCCGCATGACGTCGTCGCGGTCCGCGCCGTAATCGGCATAATCCAGATGGCAATGGCTATCGACCAGCATGATGCTTGGGATATACGCGTGGACCGCAGCGATCTCAACCGTTTGCGCGAGAAAGACGCGCCCGGGTTGTATTTCACCGGGGGATGTTACAATATAACAAAACTGGATTAGCGATTATCGTCAGGATTCGCCGTGGTCAGCGCCCAACCTCCCGCCTCGCCCATTTCCGATGTCATCCCCGTCACCGTGCTGACGGGATTCCTCGGCGCCGGCAAGACCACCCTGCTCTCCCGCCTGCTGCGCGATCCGGCGCTCAAGGACACGGCGGTGATCATCAACGAGTTCGGCGAGGTCGGCCTCGATCATCTGCTGGTCGAAAAGAGCGGCGAGAATTTCGTCGAACTGTCGAGCGGCTGTCTCTGCTGCACGATCCGCGGCGACCTGATCGACACCCTGCGCGAACTGTTCATGAAGCGCGTGAAAAGCCAGGTGCCCTGGTTCAAGCGCGTGGTGATCGAGACCACCGGCCTCGCCGACCCCGCCCCCATCCTGCATACGCTGCTCAACGATCCCCTGGTCGCGGCCAATTTCGCCCTCGACGGTGTCATCACCGTGATCGACGCGGTGAACGGTTATGCCAGTCTCGATGCCCATCCCGAAGCGCTCAAGCAGGCGGCGGTCGCCGACCGCCTGGTGATCAGCAAGACCGATCTGCCCGATGCGAAAACGGCGGCGCTGACCGCGCGCCTCAAGTCGCTCAATCCGGCGGCGCTATTCCTGACGCCGGACCAGGCGATGGCCGATCCTAACCGGTTGCTGTCCGCCGGCCTGTTCGACGTCGCCGAAAAATCGGCCGACGTGAACGACTGGCTGCGCGCCGAAGCCTACGAGGGCGGCCAGGAGGGGCATGATCATCATGACCACCACGGACATGATCACGGACATGAACATCATGGCCACGGCCATCACGGCCACGATCACGACGCGCCAGACGTCAATCGCCACGACGACCATATCCGCTCCTACAGCATCATCCGCGACAAGCCGATCGGCGGGATCGCCTTCACCATGTTCCTGGAGCTGCTGGTCGCCAACAAGGGCGACGATCTCTTGCGCGTGAAAGGCCTGCTCAACATCGCCGAACGGCCGGGCCAGCCGGCGGTGCTGCACGGCGTGCAGCATATTTTCCATCCGGTGAGCTGGCTGGACCAATGGCCGAGCGACGATCATCGCAGCAAGATCGTCTTCATCACGCGCGATATTCCGCGCGAGCATATCGA
>CAMAVH010000146.1 GCA_945861615.1 Rhizobium sp. Q54
CCTTCTCGAGTTGGTCCGCACGCGCAATCCGAAAGCGCGCATCGTCTATGCCTCGACGCGCCAGTTCTACGGCGTGCCGGACTATCTGCCGGTCGATGAGAAACATGCCCTGCGGCCGCCCGACGTCAACGGCGTGCACAAGCTCGCCGCCGAGCAGCACCATCTGATTTACGCGAGGGTGCATGGCTTGGCCGCCACGGCGCTGCGCCTGACCAATTGCTACGGCCCGCGCATGCGGGTGAGGGATGCCCGCCAGACCTTCGTCGGCATCTGGATCCGCCGCATCCTCGAAGAGCAGCCCTTCGAAGTGTGGGGCGGCGCGCAAAAGCGCGACTTCACCTATGCCGACGACGTGGCCGACGCCTTCATCGCTGCGATCGATGCGTCGGCCTGCGTCGGCAATGCCTATAATCTCGGCGGCGCCTATCATCATGGCAGGGGCGCTGTCAGCCTTGATGCCTTGGCCGAGGCGCTGATCGCTGCCAACGACGGCAAGGGCGGCTTCAAGCGCATGGAGTTTCCCGCCGACCGCAAACGCATCGACATCGGCGATTACGAGGCCGACGACCGCGCCTTTCGCGCCGCGACGGGCTGGACGCCGCGCGTCGACTTGGTCGAGGGCCTGCGCCGTTCCATCGCATTCTATCGCGCGAACCTTTCGCGCTATCTGTAGGAGAGCCTCCCGTGGCCGATATTCGCGTTCCTCAGGCTGATCCCAAGGCCGGCTATCTCGCCCATAAGGCGGAGATCGACGCCGCCGTCACGCGCGCCCTAGACAGCGGCTGGTACATTCTCGGCCAGGAAGTCGCCGCCTTCGAAAAGGAATTCGCCGCCTTCGAAAGCGCGGCGCACGGCATCGGCGTTGCCAACGGCACCGATGCGCTGGAAATCATCCTGCGCGGCCTCGGCATCGGCCCGGGCGACGGCGTCGTCACCGTGTCGCACACGGCGGTCGCCACGGTCGCATCGATCGAACTGGTCGGGGCGACCCCGGTGCTGGCCGACATCGACGCGCATTACACGCTGAGTCCGGCGGCGCTCGAAGCGGCGCTGGCCGGTGATATGTCCGGCGGTGCAGGCGACAAGCCGAAGATCAAGGCCGTCATCGTCGTGCATCTCTACGGCCAGATCGCCGACATGCCGGCGATCGCCGCTATCGCCAAGAAGCACGGCATCGCGATCATCGAAGATTGCGCCCAGGCCCATGGCGCGACGCTCGGCGGCAAGCCCGTCGGCAGCTGGGGCAACGCTGCCGCCTTCAGCCTTTACCCGACCAAGAACCTCGGCGCCTTCGGCGACGGCGGCATCGTCACCACCAACGACGGTATCCTGGCCGAGAAGATCCGGGCGATCCGCGAATATGGTTGGCGCAAGCGCTATATCAGCGACATCTCCGGTATGAACACCCGGCTCGACGAATTGCATGCCGCCATGCTGCGCGTGCGCCTGAAATATCTCGCCGCCGAGAACGCGCGGCGCGCCGCCATCGCCGGCATCTACGACAAAGAGCTGGCCGGACTCTGCCCCTTGCCGCTGCGCCGCGACGCCGCCGGCCATGTGTTCCATCAATATGTGATCCGCCGCGCTGGTCGCGACGCGCTGCAGGCGAAGCTGCGCGATCTCGGCATCGGCACGAACGTGCATTATCCGATGCCGGTGCATCTGCAGCCGGCCTATGCCGGCCACAGCTGGCTCGCCCAAGGCAAGCTGCCGGTGACGGAACAGGCCTCGGAGGAAGTGCTGAGCCTGCCGATGTTCCCGCAACTGACCGACGCGCAGGTGGCGGAGACCGTGGCGGCGCTGAAGGCGGCTTTGAAAGGCTAACGCGCTCAGGCGTGGTTGTTCAGTAGCACCACGCCGGTGACGATCAGCACCAAGGCGACGATCTGCATCAAGCCGAGCGGCTCTTTCAGCCAGAGGTTGCTGAGCACGGCGAGCACGACATAGCTCAGCGCAACGCTGGGGAAGGCCACCGACACGGGAATCTTCCGCAGCGCCAGCATGTAGAACACCGCGGCGAAGCCGTAGAGGCCGAGGCCGATGATGCTCTGCGGCTTGAGGAATTGCGCGACGATGCCGCCTTCGCCCGAAGCGCCGACCTTCAGCAGCAGTTGCGCCGCGACGCCGAGCAGGATGCCGGCGGCCAGCGAGACGTAATAGATCATCATGATTAGCGGTGTCCCGCGCTCGGTTGACGGATGTCGGCGACGGCGTCCATCTGGCTATCCTGCGGGCGGGCTTCCGGCCGCGTCAGATCCCGCACGAGGAACTGCGGCTTGCGATTGGCGGTGATGAACAGGCGGCCGAGATATTCGCCGACCACGCCGAGCAGGATGAGTTGAATGCCGGACAGCAGCAATACGGCAACCATCAGCGAGGCCCAGCCTTGCGGCGTTTCGCCGCCGAAGGCCTCGATGATCACCCAGGCGGCGCCGACGACGCCGAGCGCGCTCATGGCGAAGCCGAGGAAGACGCTGAGACGCAGGGGGACCACGGAAAAATTGACGAACAGGTTCATCCACAGCGCGAGCAGTTTGCCGATCGTATAGTTGCTGCGGCCTTCGGCGCGGGCGAAATGCTCGACCTCGACGGAGCCGATGTTCTGCGTCGCCTGCATGACCAAGCCGTCCACGTAAGGATAGGGACCCTGGTAGCGAATGACGTTTTCGACGACTTGCGCGCTCAGGCAGCGGAAGCTCGACAGATAGAGGCCCTTCGGCTTGTCGAGCAATTGGTCGGCCACCCAATTGGCGAAGCGGCTGCCGAGGTTGCGCCAGCTTTCGTGCTTCTTGTCGGCGTAGCGCGTATAGACCGCGTCATAGCCGTTGTCGCGCGTGTAGCGATAGAGCTTCAACACTTCGGACGGCGGATTCTGCAGGTCGTCGTCCATGTTGATGACGTAATCGCCGCGCACATGGTTGAAGCCGGCCATCACCGCGTTGTGCTCGCCGAAGTTGCGCGTCAAGTTGACGAAGCTGACCGGCAGATCGCGGCGCTCGGCGAGCTTGCGGCAGACCTCGGCAGAATTGTCGCGGCTGCCGTCGTTGACCAGGATGACTTCAAGTCCGCCTTCGATCTGCAGTTCGGCCAAGGCATCGACCAGCGTGCCGATGGTGGCGGCGCCGTTGTAGACCGGGATGACGATGGAAAGTGCGAAGGGGCGACCATTCATATTCAAGGCGCTCATGTCGATGCTGCGAATCATTGTGCTGGGCCCGCATGATGCCGGTAAACGGCGGGAAACGAAACCCCGACGAGAGATCCCGCCGGCAAAGCTTTATCGCCGCCAATTAAGGCTTTATTGCGCGGGCCCGCCGGGCTTGACGGCAACGGCCATCAAGGACCCGCCGAATGGCAGGTTGATGCCGAGGCCCATGAGGGCTCGCTCGGCGGCGAGCACGCCGCGAAACAACGCCTCGACCGGCGCCGGGTAGAGCTGCACGTCGCTGCCGTCGCTGCTCGGCAGCAACTTGCGGCGCAGCACCATGAGCGGGAACAATGCCATGTTCCAATAGCCGATGCGCGCTTGGGGAAAGCCCGCCGCATGCAGCATGGCCCGCACTTGCGGCCGGGTGAAGCGGCGGGCGTTGTGCACCTGCACATCGTGGGCCGAGAGCAGCCAGGGATAAGCCGGCAGATTGAGGATCAGAACGCCGCCCGGTGCCAGGCAGCGTTCGGCTTCGCGCAGCGCCGCCGCCGGATCGACAGCGCGGTGACACAGCACGTCCATGCTGAAAACCGCGGCGAAGCTATTCTCGCGAAAGGGCAGCGCGTTGACGCTGCCGAGCGTGACGGCGCAGCCGCTTTTGCCGCGTGCAAATTCGGCGGCGCGCGGATCGACATCGAGTCCGATCGCCGCGCCCGCGCTCTCTCGCGCGGCGAGGCGGGTCAGCAAACCGCCGGTGCCGCAGCCGGCATCGAGCGTCAGGCCGCTCGCGCGCGTTTCGCTGTGTGCAGTGCGAAAAGCAGCCAGGGCGTTGGCATGTAAGCCGCGGAACCACCACATGCGATCTTCGACCGCGTGCATCCGCTCGTACTCAATAGGTTCCATCTCTTTGATTTTTCTCGGCTATTGGCGCTACCGCGCGGTCCCTGGAGACGCCCTGAAAGCGCCGCAAAGCCTGTCTAACGTCTTGCGAGATCGGCCGTTGGGTCGTAAATACGTCATTTCCCGAACGTCGTCCAAGAAGCAAAACATCAGCGGGGGGCTGAAAAATGCGAGGGAAACGGCAAGGGGTTGCCCCGGCTTCGTGCCTAAAACGTTGTGAGCGTCGTCCATCGGCGGTGTGCAGCCAGGCGTGACCAGGAACCCATCAATACCATGACCACCTCCGATTTAACGCCGCGCGAATCGCCCTTGGCGCGCGCGAGCGCCTCTTCTGCGAACAATGCGGAGCGCGTTCTCGGCTGGCTGGTGCCCGGTGCCTTCCTGCTGCTGCCGCTCGCTTGGGTCATCGCCTACCTCATTCCGCCGCTCAATCACGACGTCGCGGTGATCCTGGCGATTTCCGACCGTTGGCTCGACGGCGAGCGCATGTACGTCGATATGATCGACGTCAATCCGCCGCTGATCTTCATGCTCAACCTTATTCCGGCGGCGCTGTCGCGCCTGCTGTCGATCCAGGACACGCAGGCGTTGGTGTTCTGCGTGCTGGCGATCGCGGCCTGGAGCGTCGTCGTCAGCTGGCGCATGTTCCCGTCGCTGGCCGCGCCCGCCGCCCGCAGCCAACAGATGATCTTCCTGCCGCTGGCGCTGTTCCTTGCCGTGGTCTATCCCGGCGAGATGTTCGCGCAACGCGAGCATCTCATGCTACTCGGCGCGGTGCCTTACCTGTTGCTGGCGGCGTCGCGCTTCGACGGCGTCGAGGTGCCGCGCGGGCGCATGCTGACCATCGCCCTCATCGCCGGGCTCGGATTCGCCCTGAAGCCGCATTTCCTCGCGATTCCGTTGCTGGTCGAAGTCTTTCTGCTGACGGCGCGCGGTTGGCGCAAGACCCTGTTCGATGCCGTGCCGTGGATTATGCTCGGCGTCATGACGGCATATGTCGCCGCCGCTTGGATTTTCACGCCGGAGTATTTCACCTCGGTGCTGCCTCTGGTCTTCGACAGCTACGAAGAAGTCGGCGGCACGAAACCGCTGGACGTGCTTTTCGGGCCTTTGCTCGCGCCCTTCATACTGATGATGGTGCCGCTCACCATCGCGGCCTTCCTGTTGCGCCTTTCGCCGTTGGCCCGCATGGCGGGTCTTGCCGCGATTGGCGGGGCCCTGTCCGGTGTCGCCCAGGCCAAGGGCTGGTCGTACCATCTGCTGCCGGCTCAGGTCATGACCTTGCTGCTCGCCATGCTGGTGATCTGCCAGGGCATCGACAGGCTGCTCGGCGAGCGCGTCGCCGCCGACCGCGCCGCCATGCCGAGCTTGTCTCTCGCACCGTTGCGCCTGACCGTCGGCGCGTTGATGCTGATGCTGTTCTGCCTGGCCGGCGCCACGCGCATGACCTTCTACGATCAGATCAATTTCGACAATAGCCAGGCCGGCAAGCTGCTCAAGCTGGTGAAGAAATATGCCGAGGGCCAGCCCGTGCTGATCATCTCGCCCGGCATCTATCCGCATTTCCCGGTGCTCAACTACGCCAATGCCCGCCTCGCCATGCGCTTCCAGACAATCTGGCCGCTGCAGGGCGCCTATGAAAGCTGCCGTCCGAACGAGGCGCGCTATCACGATCCCGATAAGATGCCGGCGATGGAGAAATTGCTGCGACGCGCCGTGTCGGAAGACTTCGTCAAATATCGTCCGGCCTTGGTGATCATGGACAAGAACCCGGGCATCCGCTGGTGCGGCGGCCGCGAGTTCGACCTGACGGAATATTTCCTCGGCATCCCGGCCTTCGCCGAGGAATGGAAGAACTACGACATGGTTTACCAGTTCGACCGTTACGTCCTGTTCAAGCGCAAGGCGCCGGGCGCGATCGCGCCGCCGGAGCCGCTCGCCGACGGCAACTAGGCGAAGGCGAATCCCAAACCGCCGGCCAGCAGCATCGCCGCGAGCGCGCCGGCGGTGAGCCCGCCCATGCGGCGGCCGCCGATGGATAGCGTCAAGCCGGCTTTCACCATCGTATTGACCGCGGCGGCGATCAGGACCGCCAAAGCGATGACCGTGCCGTCGAGCCGCGCCGGATCCCACGACGAGGTCAGCGAGAGGATGATGGCATCGGCATCGGCGATGCCCGATAGCGCCGCCAGAACCAGCACGCCGGTCTGCCCCAGCCATTCTTCCGCGGCGTGCGCCAGAAGCGACAGAACGGTGAGCAACAGGCCGAACTGAATGGCCATGCGCAGGTTCAGCGGATTCTCCGGCACGAAAC
>CAMAVH010000147.1 GCA_945861615.1 Rhizobium sp. Q54
GAATCGGCGCGTCTGCCGCGCGCGCTCAACAGCGTGCTCGGCAGCAAGTTCCGCGTCATCGGCGGCTATCGCGGCATCGCCGCCTTACATCAGGCGCTCGAACGCGGCGAAATTTCCGGCTATGTCGCCGGCCATGCCGACGAAGCGAAAGCGTCGCTGATCGCCTGGCTGCAATCGGGCGTCGCCTTTCCGATCCTGCAACTCGGCCCGCGCCCGCTGCCATGGCTGGCCGATGTGCCGCTGGCCGCCGCGCTCGCGGCGGATGCGGCGCAAGCGGCGGCGCTTGAACGGATGTTCGCGGTGCAACGCATCGGCATGCCCTATGTGACGCCGGCCGGCGTGCCGGCGGACCGCCTCGCCGCGCTGCGCGCCGGCTTCGACGACATGGCGCGGGACACCGGCTTTCGCAAAGATGCTGCGGCGGCCGGCATCGCCAGCGAGACCATCGACGGCGCCGCGCTCGCGGCCTTGGTCGGCGCGATCGCAGCGGCGCGCTAGCAGCCAGTCGATCAGCCCGGCCGGCGGGCGCGACCGAGCTTCTCGCGGCCTTGCGGCGTCATGCCGGTTGCGGCGTCCCGATAGACGCGATGGAGCGCCGCATCGAGCCGCGCGCGAGCCTGGCGCGCTTCAGTCGCCTTGGCGTCGAAATCGGCCGGGTTGAAATCGTTCCGGCGCAGCGCGCGGCTCATGGCGTTGCGCGAACTGCGCAAGCCTTCCGCCAATTTGGCGATCTCCATACGACGCGACTCGAAAGTTTTTTCGAGAAGATGGCGGTCGTCTTCCGGCAATTCGCGCAAGGCGCCGCGCATCATTTGCGGAATCGGCGGTCCCGGCGGCGGACCGCCGAACAGAATGCGACCCTGCCAGGCGATGATCAGGCCGATGAAAAACAGGTTGAGCGCGATGGATGCGACGATGACAACGCGCTTCCAATCCCAACCGCGGCGCCAGCGCCGCGGCCCGTCGTTCCTGCCGATGATTTCCTCGTCGCTCATTGCGCGCTGTCCCCGCTGTCCTGGCCGAACGCCGCGAAGCCGGCGTCGGCGTTCTGCGATACCGTATAGTCGCTGCCGTCGCCGCTCGAATAGGCTGGATCGACGGTAAAGCCGACGAACAGACCGAGCGCGGCCATCATCGCGCCGACGGCCGCGGCCGGCTTGAAGATCATCGGCAACATCGCGAAGAGATCGAACCGGCTGTCCTGGCGGATCTGCGCCGGCGGGAAGGCCACCGCGGCGGTCAACCGCGCCATCGCATCGTCGGGCACCGGCGCGACCAACCCCGTCAGAGCGCCGTCGAGCGCTTCCGCCTCGGCCAGAGCCTCGGCCAGCATCGCCCGCTCGGCCGGCGTGCCCATCGCCAGGCTGCGCGCGAACAAGGCTTGCGCGGCCGCACGTTCGCCCTCGGGCCAGCGGGCGGGCGCCGCGCCATAGGCGGCAAGAATCTCGGTCAAGCGCGTCACATTCATGACTCCCGTCATGGTTTTCGGCGTCATGGCTCCTCCTTCGCCCCGGTTTCGACACCGCGGCTCTGCAATTCCTGGCGCAACGCGCGGCGCGCGCGCACCAACAGTGATTCCAACGCGGAGACCGACAGCTCCAAAGCGCCCGCCGCCTCCACGTTGCTCAAACCCTCGAAATAACTCAGCACCAAGGCCGCGCGTTGCCGCTCCGGCAGGGCCTGCAGGGCGGCCGACACATGGCGATCCTGCTGCGATTTCGCCAGCGTCTGTTCGGCATCCGGCCGACTGTCCGCGGGATCGCCCGCCGCCTCGATCGGCGCCATCGTCGGGCGGCGCTTGCGGTCGAGACAAAGATTCACCACCACGCGATATAGCCAGGTGGTGAAGCGCGCGCCGCGCGGCTGCCACTCGCCGGCCTTCTGCCAGACGCGCAGGAACGCGTCCTGCGACACATCCTCCGCCTCCGCGAGATTGCGCATCATGCGGCGCGCCAAGCCGAGCACGCGTCGACCGTGACGCTCGACCAAGACATGATAAGCGCGGCGATCCCCACCACCGATCAGCGCCACCAATTCTTCGTCGCTCGCGTCTTGCATCCGCCCCGTCGGCCGTTCAACGACCTGGGACGTCCGCCCGCCGGTACGCGCGGCTCGCAGCATCCTTGGTCCTTTCCGTTTCGCCTTTCATCGGCGATGGGCCGGCGATCCATCGGCCGCGCCGGATTTCTCCGACGCGACCGACCGGATAGCCAAGCCCGGGGGGAGCTTAGCCCCGATGATGGCGGCCAGACAGCAGATCGTCGGCGATCTTCTTCTGGTCGGCGCTCATCGTGTTGTAGAGCGTGCCGAAGGCGGCGGTGAACTCGCGCTGGCTATTGAGGCGGGCTTCCATCGCCTTGTTGCGCTCGGCCATGCGTTCCGGCGTGGTCAGCGCCTTCGGCGTCTCGCCGTTGGCCTTCTTCTGCCAGAACTCTGCGCGGGTCGAGGCGAAGGCCTTGGCCTGCTTCTGCATGACGCCGACCAGAGCATCCCACTGCGGCTTCTGCGCGTCGGTGATCTGCAGGCGGGTCTTCATGCGCTCGGCGCGCTCTTCGATGCTGGCGCCGCGCTGGGCGCCGTGATCGCGGTCCTGGCGATGCATGCCCTGGCGATGATCGGCGCCATCGCGGCCGCCATGACGCGGGCCGGCACCTTGATGACCCATCGGCCCGCCCATCGGGCCGCCTTCGGGACCGAAGGCGGCAGGCTCGAAGCCAGCCCCCATCATTGCGGAATGCGGCGCCGGGGGCGCCGGCGGGAAGGCCAGGGCGGTGCCGGCGGCGATGCCGCCGGCAAGAGCGACGGCGGCAAAGGTCACGGGAATAAACTTTTTCATCGGGATCTCCTAAAGCCGCCCGGCGGCGAGCCGGCCGTTCGGGCGATGGGGGGCGGCGGGATCATCATCCGCGCCGGGGCTTCAGAGAGATAAACGGGCGAGCGGGGGATTCCCTGCGCCCGCCGGCAAGAATAAAAGCGCGTGAAATAAGGCAATTGTGGCACAAGACGCCGCCCCGAGATCGGCGCCGGCTTCTACAGCTGTTGCGCCTGAAGGGTATCGCAGACGGTGGCAAAATCCTGGAGGGACTTGCCGTCGAAGCCACGCTTGAACCAGCGGGCGCGCTGGGCAGTCATCGACGTTCGCGCTGCACACCGTCCGGGCTGCCACGCCGCCCCAGCCATCTTATCGCCGCCCTCCCAGGTTGATCGCCCGACAGTTAACGCGGGCAACGGATCGACGCTCCCCGGCGTCCTGCGGACAGCGAGCGTCGCGACGGTCGAAACCGATAGTTTTAAAAAAATCGTAGGGGAATGGCGCGCTCGGAAGGATTCGAACCTCCGACCCTCAGATTCGTAGTCTGATGCTCTATCCAGCTGAGCTACGAGCGCACGAGAGGCCTGCCGAGACGCCGGCGGGCCGTTTGGAAGGGCCGGACACTACTCAACCGCATCCGCCTTGGCAAGGCGCATCGCCAAGCGGCGCTGATCGACCTATCTCCTGGGCAAATCACCCCATTTCGTCCGTCCGCGGCAGGACGGAGGGGCTCCGGGGGGCCTGGCAGTCACCATCCGGCAACACCCGGGCACCAATGCCACAGCTCTCTACCGCAATGCAGGGATCGCCCTTGTGAGACGGAACGCGGTTCAGTAGAATTTCAGGGATATTAAGGGGTTGTGAAAAGTTTGCCGCTCTCATAGAACCGTGCGGTTCGAGCGGCGCTTGTCACAGTTAGCGTGCGCCACGCCGAGATATAGGGGTATTTGTCGACATGGCCCGATTGACCAACTGCGCCGCAGCGTTCACGGCGGCGATGATTCTCGCGGGCTGCGCGGCCGTTTCCGACACGTTGTTCCCGCCGATGGCCGGCGAAAGCAGCCGTCCGACGACGCCGCAACGCGTTGATATTCCGCCGGGCCCGAACGAAATCGGCGCCATGCCGCAGCTCGGCACGTCCACCTTCGAGCCGTCCGGCGTCACGCCGGGCCAATCGACCGGCACCGACGTCGGCCGCAAGATCCAAGCGATGCGCAGCGATCTCAGCCGCCTGCAGGCGTCGGTCAGCACCTACAACAGCCAGTTGCAGTCGATCCGCGGCGTGACCGTGGCGAACGCGCAGCGCTATCATTCCAGCATCGCGGCGATCAATTCGCGCCTGCAGGTCGGCACGACCCCGGGCAACCCGATCCTCGTGCAGCAGTGGAACACGGCGCAGCAGCAGCTCGATAGCATCTCGAGCGACGTCGCCAAGATGAACACCCTGGCCAACCAGGTCGCGAGCGACTCCTCGACCGCCGCCTACCTGCTCGAGACCACCCGCGCCACCTACGGCCTGTCGGGCGCGGTCGACGAAGACCATCGCCAGCTCGCCGTGCTGGAAGACGACGTCAACCGCTCGGTCGTGCTGGTCGATCGCCTGCTCAACGAGCTCAACGACGACGTCACGCGCCAGATGAACTATCTGGCCAACGAGCGCCGCAATCTGTCGACCATGTCGCTGGCGATCAAGAACGGCGAATTGCTCGGCACCAGCCTGGCCAACCGCGCCTATGACGTCAACACGCCGGTCAGCGGCGGCCGCGCCACCTCGGGCATCAGCAGCCCGGCCGATCTCGCCGCGCGCCGCCCGCTCGTCGTCATCCGCTTCGACCGCCAGGACGTCGATTACCAGCAGGCGCTCTACACCGCCGTCAACCGCGCCCTCGAGCGCCGGCCGCAGGCGATGTTCGACCTGGTCGCCGTCGCGCCGAACCGCGGCACCGCCGCCCAGGCCGCCGCCAGCACGACGACGGCGCGTCGCAACGCCGAGAACGTCATGCGCTCGCTGACGGGCATGGGCCTGCCGGCCAGCCGGCTCAGCCTGTCCTCGACCTCGAATGCCGAGGCGCAGAGCAGCGAAGTCCACATCTACGTGCGCTAACGCCTTCAGCTAAATCGAAAAGGGCCGCGAGCCAAACTGAAATGGCTCGCGGCCCTTTTCATTTGCGCGCGCCGCGCGCCGCGCTCCACAATATGCGCAAGACGACGATGCCCTTTCGCCGGCCATAGGAGATGCCCTCATGCTGCGCGCCGATCATTGCTGGGACGACGTGATCGATCCCGACGACAAGGCGGTTTACGCCGAGTTCTTCAACCGCCAAGAGCGCGTCATCGGCCCCAAGCCGGCGCTGCTCGCCATCGACCTTTACGAGAAGGTCTATGCCGGCGGGGCCAAGCCTGTCATCGAGGTGAACAAGGAATTTCCCGGCTCCTGCGGCATCCACGCCTGGAATGCCATCGAGCCGACGAAGAAACTGTTCGCGGCGGCGCGCGCCGCCGGCATTCCGGTGATCTACACCACGGCCAATCCCAACCCGCGCGTGGTCGCGACCAATCGCCAACGCAAGGTCGAGACGGCCGAGGGATACCGGATTTGGCCAGACTTCGCGCCGCAGCCGGGCGATCTGGTGATCAAGAAGGAGCGCGCCTCCGGCTTCTTCGGCACGCCGCTCACCGCCCATCTGCAGATGCTCGGCGTGCGCAGCATCATCATGTGCGGCGAAAGTACCTCGGGTTGCCTGCGCGCCAGCACGGTCGAAGGCTTCTCCAACGGCTTTCATATGAGCGTGGCGGAGGAATGCTGCTACGACCGCTCGCTGCTGTCGCACAAGCTCTCGCTGTTCGATCTGCATCACAAATATGCCGACGTGATGCATGTCGAGGAAATCGTCGCCCAGCTCGGCGAGATCACGTTGAAGAAGGCGGGCTAGCGCGGATCGACCGCCAAATTGTCGATCAGCCGCGTCTGGCCGAGACGGGCGGCGGCCAACAGGCGAGCCGTCTTTGTCAACGCCGTCATCGGTGCGAGCGTGTCGGCATCGCGCAGTTCGACGTAATCGACCGCATCGAATCCGGCCTTGAGGATCGCCGCGCGGGCGGCCTCCAGCGTCGGCGACACCGCTGCGCCATTCGCCAAGCCGGCGGCGGCCTCGGCCAGCGCGCGCTGCAGGGCCGGCGCGATCTTGCGCTGCGCCGGCGTTAGATAGGCGTTGCGCGACGACAGCGCCAGGCCGTCCGCCTCGCGCACGGTCGGCACGCCATGAATGCGCGTGGCGATGTCGAGATCGCCCGCCATCCTGCGGATCACGCAAAGCTGCTGATAATCCTTCTCGCCGAAATAGGCGTCGTCGGCGCCCGCCTGATTGAGCAGCTTGGCGACCACCGTGGCGACGCCGGCAAAA
>CAMAVH010000148.1 GCA_945861615.1 Rhizobium sp. Q54
CCGCCATTCCTTTTCTCTTTAATATCAATCGTGAGACGCATTTTCTCGGTGCCGCAAGCGCGCGGAAGGGCCGTTCCGCAATCCAGGTCGGCCGCGGACATGCAGCCCGTCCCGCGATGCTGGATTTGGAACGCGCCGGCCGCACTCAGGTCATTCGAATTCGAAGCGCGTTTTTTGCGCGAGGCGAATGTGATGCCGTGCGGCTTGTTCGGCGCGATCCGCATCTCGGTCTGCGATCGCGTTGATGATTTCCAAATGCTCCGCATCGGAGGCCTGCGGCCGCGCCGGCGCCCGAAACGTATTGCCGTGAAGCAGCGCAAACGCGTCCTGCATCTGAGTCAGAGCTTGCAGCAGATAACGGTTGCGCGCCGCCTCGTAGATCGCTTGATGGAGGCGACGATTGTAATAAACGGCCTGCTGAGGCTCGCCCCAATGCGTCAAAAACTCCTGATGCAGATGGCGAAGCAGTTCGATGTCGGCGTCCACCGCATGCTGCGCGGCAAAACGCGCGGCTGATCCTTCAAGAATTTCGCGCATTGCGTAAAGCTCGACAACTTGCTGGCGCGTCAGTTCGGTGACGATCAGGCTGCGGCCGGCGCCGATGCTCAACAATCCGCGCGCCTGCAGACGCCGCAACGCTTCGCGAACGGGGGTTCGGCTTACGCCGAGATTATCGGCGATCTCTTCCTCGCGCAGCCGCGTCCCCTGACGGAAACGCCCTTCGGAAATGGCGTCGCACAATTTTGCGTAGACGAACTCGCTACGCGAACGGACGTCCACCAAATCTGCTGCCACCAGGCTCAAAAGCTTGGTTCGCTTTTGAGTTTTAGGCAGCGGTTTCGCGGTTTTCTTGCTGGCCGTCGGCGAGCGGGGTGACGCTTTGACGGCCTTTTTAGGCAAGGGCTTCTGACGCGGCATGCTGTTGTCCCGAGAAAATCCGATGGCCCATGATGATCTAGATATCCATCGGCCGTGAGCCATTTTATCAAGTCGGCACGCATTTCGCATCGCGGACGCAAGTTGCGCTCCGTCGAAAAACTTTGACAGATCTTATTGTATACAATTGGATACGACTCAGCCATTCACAGTTAAGCCAGGACGTCACGCCCGAGCTGCGCGCCAAAAATCAGGGAGACGTTTTCCCATATCGCTTCCCGACCGCGTGAACAGGATCGCCTTGCAATGAAGCCGCCACCGTTCGCTTACCACAGCGCCACCTCGATCCCGGAGGCAATCCAGCTCTTGTCCAAGCTGGAGAACGCCAAGCTGCTGGCTGGCGGCCAATCGCTGATGGCGATGCTGAACCTGCGCTATCTCCATCCGGAGAACCTGGTCGACATCAACCGCATCCCCGAATTGAGCGGGATCACGATCGACCAGGGCAGGCTGCGGATCGGTGCGATGACCCGCCAGCAAGCGATCAAGGCGTCGGCCGAGGTGAAAGCAGCCGCGCCGATTTTCGCCGAAACCTTGGCCTATGTCGGCCATCGTCAAACGCGCAACCGAGGCACCATTGGCGGCAGTCTGTGCCATCTCGACCCGGCTGCGGAATTGCCGGCGTTGGCGCTATTGCACGACGCGATGGTGACGGTGGCCGGGCCCCGCGGCGAACGCAAGATCGAGATGGCGGCCTTCATCGTCGATTACATGACGACAGCCGTCCAGGCAGACGAATTGGTCACACTTATCGAGTTTCCGTTGTGGCGTGCCGGTCATGGCTACGGCTTCGCCGAGTTTGCGCGTCGGCATGGCGACTTCGCCATCGCTGCAGTGGCCTGCCTCATGGAGAGCGATAGCGAAGGACGCATGACGCGGGTGGCGATCTCGGTCGCGGGCGTCGCGGCGACGGCGATCCGGCTGACTGCGGCGGAAGCGGCGCTGATCGGCAAGGTCGCCGGCCCCGAGGCTTTTGCCGCCGCAGCCGCCTGTTGCGCGGATATCGCCGCGGTCGGCGATGTGCACGGCAGCGCCGAGTACCGCAAGAAGGTGGCGGCAGTCATGCTGCGCCGCGCGCTGACCGACGCGCAAAGCCGCATGGCGAAGAACGGGTGAGCCACACATGACGCTGCATAACATCAAGCTCACCGTAAACGGCCTGCCGGTCGAAGCCGCGGTCGACGACCGGCTGACGCTCGCCGATTTCCTCCGCCATCAGTTGAACCTGACCGGCACCCATATCGGTTGCGAGCACGGCGTCTGCGGCGCTTGCACGATCCTGGTCGACAACGTCTCGGCGCGATCCTGCCTCATGCTGGCGGTGCAGACCGACGGCCTGGCGGTCCGCACGGTTGAAGGCTTGCAGGCGACCGATGGCACGCTGCATCCCTTGCAGGCGGCGTTTCGCGACAATCATGGTCTGCAGTGCGGCTACTGCACGCCGGGCATGCTGATGACCCTGGTCGAGTTTCTCGGCGAAAATCCGCAGCCCAGTGCGGCGGATGTGCGCGAAGCCATTTCCGGCAATTTATGCCGTTGCACCGGCTACCAGCGCATCGTCGAATCCGCGCTCGATGCCGCCAAACGCCTGAACGAGCAGGAGCCCTAACATGAGCGTCATGGGCAAATCTGTCCGTCGCATCGAGGATGTCCCGCTGATCACAGGCAAGGGGCGTTTTGTCGATGACGTGCGCGCGCCGGGCGTGCTTCACGGCGCTTTTCTCAGAAGCTCCCAAGCGCATGCGAAAATCCAGCGCATCGACGCGACGGCGGCCAAAGCGATGCCTGGCGTTCATGCCGTCTTGCTCCTGGACGACATCCTTCCGGTCATGACGCGCCGGCGCATGATGGGCGGCAACCGTTCGGGCAAGCTGCCCGAGACCTTGATTCCGACGGCATTGGCGGAAGACGAAGTCTGCTTTGCTGGCCAGCCGATTGCGCTCGTGATCGCCGACAGCCGCTATCTTGCGGAAGATGCGGCGGAGCGGATCGAAGTCGATTACGAACCGCTGCCGGCCGTGTCCGATTGCCGCCGCGGCATCGGCGAAAGTTCGCCGTCGGTGCAGACCGCGATAAAATCCAACCTCATCACGTCCTATGACGTGGGCTATGGCGATGTCGAAGCGGCGTTCAAAAACGCCACCCATGTCTTCGGTGATACGTTCTCGCAGCATCGCGGCGGCGGCCATTCCATCGAAGGTCGCGGCATGCTCGTGGAGTATAGTTCCGGCAGTTTCACCGTCTGGGCCTCGACGCAAAAGCCGCACGATCTCTACCAGATGCTGGTCGACCTGCTCGAACTGGACGAAAACCAACTGCGTGTCATCACCCCCGATGTCGGCGGCGGTTTCGGTCCGAAGCTGATCGTTTATCCGGAAGACATCGCGCTTGCCGCTGCCGCCAAATTACTAAAGCGCAGCGTGAAGTGGACCGAGGATCGCCGGGAGCATTTTCTCGGTGCGATCCAAGAGCGCGACCAGTATTGGACGATGGAGATCGCCACCGACTCCGAGGGTCTTATTCTCGGCCTGCGCGGCAAACTGCTTCACGATCTCGGCGCCTACGCCTATCAGGACGTCAATCTGCCGTACAATTCGGCGACTTCCGTCTCCGGTCCTTACATTGTGCCGGCCTACGCGATGACGGTCGAGGTCGGGCTGACCAACAAGGTGCCAGTCTCTTCCGTGCGCGGCGCCGGATATCCGCAGCCGGCCTTCGTCATGGAGCGGTTGATGGACCGCATTGCGCGCGAGCTCGGTCTCGATCGCGCCGAGGTGCGCCGCCGCAACATCATTCCCGTCGATCAGATGCCCTATGAGAAGCCGCTGAAGGCACGTTCGGGCGCGGCGATCGTGTATGACAGCGGCGACTATCTCGCCTGCCAAGCCGAAATTCTGGCCGTAGCGGACTGGGACGGCTTTCCCGCGCGTCAAGCGGCGGCGCGCAAAGATGGCCGTTACATCGGCATCGGCATGGCCAACGCCGTCAAGGGTACCGGCCGCGGACCTTTCGAATCGGGCATGGTGCGCATTTCCGCTTCGGGCCGCATTTCGATCTACACCGGCGCCACGGCCATGGGCCAGGGTTTGGCCACCGCATTGGCGCAGATTTGCGCCGACCAGTTCGGCGTCGAGGCCGACGACGTCACCGTCGTCGCCGGCGACACGGCGATGATCCCGCTCGGACTTGGCGGCTTTGCCAGCCGGCAATTGGTGACGGCGGGATCGTCCGTCTTGCTCGCCTCGCGGGCGACGGCGACGAAAGCCAAGACGCTGGCCGGCCACATCCTCGGCGTTGCCGCGGAAGACCTCGAGATCGTGCAAGGCGACGTCAAGATCATCGCCGCCAAGCAGCTCGTGGTCGACAAGAAGAAGCCCCAGTCGATCTCGCTCGGCGAGCTGTCGCGCATTCTGCGCGGCGCGCCCGGCTATGCTTTTCCCGAGGGGCTTGAGCCCGGCCTGGAAGCCACCTTTCATTTCCGCACCGACGCGCTTGCTTATGCCAATGCGACGCACGTCGTGGAAGTCGAGGTGGATCCGGAAATCGGCGAGGTGAAAATCCTGCGTTATATCGCGCTTCAGGATTCAGGCCGCTTGATCAATCCCGTCATCGTCGACGGACAGGTACATGGGGGCATCGCGCACGGCATCAGCAACGCGCTGTTCGAGTGGATGGGTTACGACGAGAACGCGCAGCCGGTCACTACGACATTCGCGGAGTATCTCCTGCCGACGGCCATGGAAATCCCGCCGTTCGAGACTCTCTATAAAGAATCGCCGTCGCCGATCAATCCGCTCGGCGTTAAAGGCGCCGGCGAAGTCGGCACCATCCCTGTCACGGCAGCCATCGCTTCGGCGATAGAGGATGCGCTGACGCCGTTCGGCGTGCGCGTTCTGCATGCGCCGATCAATCCCGAGCAACTTCTGGAAATGATCGAAGAAGGATCAAAGAAGCAACGCCCATCATAAGGGCCGATTTAGGTATTGCCGGCGCGTTGGTAGCAATGGATGTCAGAATTCGTGATTCGGCCCCGCGCTTTTGCAGGACCGCAGCGTCTCTCAAATGACGATTCCTAGGAAGGATTGCCGATGAAAACTCTTCGCTTTTTAAATAAGCTGTATTGGCCGTTTGCCATGGCCGCCGCAGCCGCTTGTTTCGCTCAGCCGGTTGCCGCGCAAAGCGCCGCTGATTTCTATAAGGGGCGCAATCTATCGATGGTGATCGGTTATGCCGCCGGCGGCGGTTATGACATTTATGCGCGCCTCCTCGCGCGTCACATGAACCGCCACATTCCCGGAAATCCCAACATTACGCCGCAGAATATGCACGGCGCGGGAAGTCTCAAGGCCGCGACTTGGCTCGCTGAAGCGGCGCCACGCGACGGATCGGTGATCGGCACATTCGGCCGCGGCATTCCTCTTGCGCCTTTGCTCGACGGCGTTGCCTTCGATGCGCTCAAGATGACGTGGATCGGCAGCATCACGGAAGACGTCAGCTTGTGCCTCTCATGGCATCGGTCGGAGATAAAGACGTGGGACGATATGCTGAAGAAGCAGTTCACCGTGGGCGGCGAGGGCTCGACGTCCGATCCGGACGTATTTGCCCTGCTCATCAAGAATACCTTCGATGCAAAGATCAAACTTGTCAGCGGCTATCCGGGAACCAAGGATATCGGTTTGGCGATGGAACGAGGCGAAGTGGACGGTATGTGCGGCATTTCGTATAGCACCGTCAAAAACGGCTACGCCGAACACTTGAAGGCGAAGCGCATCAACATTCTTGTCCAAGCGGCGATGCATAAGGACGCGGGACTCCCTGACGTGCCGTTATTGATCGATCGCGCCCGGCCCGATCAGCGTGAAGTATTGACGCTGATTCTCGCACCTCAGGCGATGGCACGGCCGATCGCGGCCCCGCCGGCGATTCCGAACGATCGCAAGCAGGCGCTTCGTGCCGCTTTTGACGCGACGATGAAAGACGAGCGGTTCCTCGCAGATGCGCAAAAGGTACGTTTGGATATAAGTCCGACGACGGGTGCGGATATCGAAAAGCTGATTGCGCAGCTCTATGCCACTCCAAAAGATGTCGTCGAGAAGGTAAAGCACGCCATACGTCAATAATTGAAAGCGATGTTAACGGCCGGCGTTACAGCGCCGGTGAAGTCGGCACCATCC
>CAMAVH010000149.1 GCA_945861615.1 Rhizobium sp. Q54
GGACGTGAAAACCGTCGTCGCCTTGGCCGGCGCGCGTCGTGGCGGCCGCTCATCCATGGCTTTACGCCTTCACGCCGGCGCGGAACAGCTTATAGACGATGGCGTCGTATAGCGCGCTGTAGGACGCGTCGATCACGGTGGCCGACACGCCGACCGTCGACCAGCGGGCACCCGATGAGTCGCCGCTTTCGATCATCACGCGCGTTACCGCCTTAGTGCCTTCCGACGAGGTCAGGATGCGCACCTTGTAGTCGATCAGCGTCATGTCCTCGAGCGACGGATAGAACGGCAGCAGCGACTTGCGGATGGCGTTGTCGAGCGCGTTCACCGGGCCGTTGCCTTCGGCGACGGTCATGTGGCGCTCGAGATCGCCCTTCGCGGTCGGCACGTCGATTTTGACTGTCGCTTCCGACAAGGTGATGAGCTGGCCGCGCGCGTTCCAGCGACGCTCGTCGAGCACGCGGAAGCTGACCAGCTTGTAATATTCCGGCACGCCTTCGAGAGCGCGCCGCGCCAGCAGCTCGAAGCTCGCCTCGGCGCCGTCGTAGCTATAACCCTCGTACTCGCGATTCTTCACCAGATCGAGCAGCTCGGGGATCTTCGGATGCTTGGGATCGACGGTGATGCCGGCGTCGCGCAGCTGCGAGATGACGTTCGAGCGCCCCGCCTGATCGGACATGACGATGGTGCGCTGGTTGCCGACCAGGGCCGGATCGATATGCTCGTAGGTGCGCGGATCCTTCTCCACGGCCGAGACATGCAATCCGCCTTTATGGGCGAAAGCCGATTCGCCGACGAAGGGCGCGTTCCGGTTCGGCTTGCGGTTGAGCCGTTCGTCGAGCAGGTGCGAGACATGGGTCAGGCGCTGCAGGCTTGCGGCCGACACGCCGGTCTCGTAGCCCATCTTCAGCATCAGGTTGGGAATGATGCTGATGAGATTGGTATTGCCGCAGCGCTCGCCGAGCCCGTTCAGCGTGCCCTGGATCTGGCGCGCGCCGGCGCGCACGGCGGCCAGCGAATTGGCCACCGCGTTCTCGGTGTCGTTGTGGCAATGGATGCCGAGGCGATCGCCGGGGATATGCTTGGCGACGTCGCCGACGATGCGCTCGACGTCGTGCGGCAGGGTGCCGCCGTTGGTGTCGCACAGCACGATCCAGCGCGCGCCCGCCTCGTAAGCGGCCTTCACCGCCTGCAGCGCATAGTCCGGATTGTCCTTGTAGCCGTCGAAGAAATGCTCGGCGTCGAACATCGCCTCGTCCATCTTCTCGGCGGCGAGCGTCATGCTGTCGCGGATCATCGCGAGATTCTCGGCGAGATCGATGCCGAGCGCGACCTTGACCTGGAAGTCCCAGGTCTTGCCGACCATGGTGGCGACGCGCGCCGTGGTGCCGAACATCGCGGTCAGCGCCGGATCGTTCGAGGCCGAGCGGCCGGCGCGGCGCGTCATGCCGAAGGCGCAGAACTTGGCCTGCTTGAGGCGCGGCGGCTTGGCGAAGAAGGCGTCGTCCGTCGGGTTCGCGCCGGGCCAGCCGCCTTCGATATAGTCGATGCCCAAGGAGTCGAGCGCTTCGGCGATGGCGGTCTTGTCCGCCACGTTGAAATCGACGCCCTGCGTCTGCGCGCCGTCGCGCAACGTCGTGTCGTAAAGATAAACCCGGTTCGACATGCTATTCGGCCCTGCGCCAGACGGTGCCGGCCGGCGAGGCCGAAACCGACACTTTCAGTTCGGTGAGTTGCGCGCGAAGGGCATCCGCCTTCGCGTAGTCCTTTTCACGGCGCGCGCCGTCCCAGGCGGCGACCAGCTGATCGATCTCCGCGTCGGGCAGCGCGCCGGAGTTCGGCGGCGTCCATTTCAGCCAGGTCGCGGGGTCCTGCTGCAGCACGCCGAGCAGCTGGCCGGCGGCGAGCAGATCGGCCTTGGCCTGGGCCGTCGGCTCGCCCGCCATGTTGGCCTTGTTCAGCGTCTTGGCCAGTTCGTAAAGATGCGCGATCGCCAGCGGCGTGTTGAGATCGTCGTACAGCGCATCAAGCACTGCGGCCGGCGCAGTGCCCGCCAGCGCTTCACCTTCGCTGGCATCGAGCAGCGCGCGATAGACCTTGTCGAGGCCCTGCTTGGCCTGCTTCAGGCCATCGAGCGTCCAATCGAACGGCGCGCGGTAATGCGCGCCCAACATGTAGAAGCGGATCGCTTCGCCCGGCGCCTGCTCCAGCACTTCAGCGACGGTAAAGAAGTTACCGAGGGACTTCGACATCTTCTCGCCATTGACCGACAGGAAGCCGTTGTGCATCCAGGTCGTCACGAAGGGCTTGCCGCCATGGGCGCAAACCGACTGGGCGATCTCGTTCTCATGGTGCGGGAACACCAGATCGAGCCCGCCGCCATGGATGTCGAAGGTCTCGCCGAGATGCGCCTCCGACATGGCCGAGCATTCGATATGCCAGCCCGGACGGCCACGGCCCCACGGGCTATCCCAACCCGGCTGATCGGCAGCCGAGGGTTTCCACAGCACGAAGTCCGCCGCGTCCTTTTTATAGGGCGCCACTTCGACGCGCGCGCCGGCGACCATCTCCTTGCGGTCGCGGTTCGACAGCCGGCCGTACTCGGGCATCGACGGCACGTTGAACAGCACATGGCCTTCGTTGACGTAGGCATGGCCGTTGGCCACCAATTTCTCGATCATGGCGATCATCTGGGCGATATGCTGGGTCGCGCGCGGCTCGACCGTCGGCGGCAGCGCGCCCAGCGCCGCCATATCATCATGGAACAGCCGCGTCGTCGTGCTCGTCACCTCGTCGATGGCGATGCCCTTGGCCTTGGCGGCATCCATGATCTTGTCGTCCACATCGGTGATGTTGCGGACATAGGTGACCTTGGGATAGCTGCGCTGCAAAAGCCGGAACAATGTGTCGAACACGATAACCGGGCGCGCGTTGCCGATATGGGCGCGGTCGTAGACCGTCGGGCCGCAGACATACATGCGGACGTTCGCCGGATCGAGCGGCTTGAACGCCTCTTTGCGCTTGGACAAGGTGTTATGCAACACGAGGGACAAAACAGGCCTCTGTTTCTTTTAAGCGGTTTTTCCGAGGAGCCGCGCCTTCGCCCGCGCCGGCCCGATGAGGGGTAACAGATTCTTCATTTCCGGTCCATGTTCGCGCCCGGTGAGCGCGAGGCGCAGCGGCTGGAACAGCGCCTTACCCTTGCGCTCGGTCGCGGCGGCCAGCGCCTTGGTCCAGACCGGCCAGGTCTCCGTATCGATGGCCTCGGGCAGCGACTCGGCGGCGGCCTTCAGGAAATCCCCATCGCCGTCCTGCACCACGGGCGCGAGCGGCTCGCGGCAAACGCTCCACCATTCGGCGGCGTCGGACGGCTTGGTCAGATTGCCGCGCACGGCAAGCCAGAACGGCTCATCCATGGCGACGTTCACATGGGCCTTGGCCTCGGCGAAAGGCATGGCATGGATGAACTGCGCGTTCAGCCGGTCGAGGTCAACTTTGTCGAACTTCGGCGAGGCGCGGCCGAACTTGGCCCAGTCGAAGGCCGCCGCCAGCTCGTCGAGGCTTTTGTGCATGGCCACGGCGTCCGAGGTGCCGAGCGCGGCCAGCAAGCTGTTCACCGCCATCGGCTCGATGCCCTCGGCGCGCAGATCGCGCAAGGAGAGCGCGCCTTCGCGCTTCGATAGCCCCTCGCCCTTCGCGCCGGTCATCAACGGCAGATGCGCGAAGGTCGGCACCTTGCCACCCAAAGCATCGAACAGCTGGATCTGCACGGCGGTGTTGGTCATATGGTCGTCGCCGCGGATCACATGGGTCACGCCCATGTCGATGTCGTCGACCACGGAGGTCAGCGTGTAGAGCAGCGCGCCATCCTCGCGCACCAGCACCGGGTCGGACAGATGCTTGGTCTCGAAGCCCGCCGGGCCATGGGCGAGATCGGTCCAGGCGACCTTGGCGTCTTCCAGCTTGAAGCGCCAATGGGGCTTGCGCCCTTCGGCTTCCAGCTTGGCGCGGTCGGCGTCGGTCAAGGCTAGCGCGCCGCGGCCATAGACCGGCGGCAGCTTGCGCGCGAGACGCATCTTGCGCGCCGTGTCCAACTCCTCGGGCGTCTCATAAGCCGGATAGAGCCGGCCCGCAGCCTTGAGTGTCGCCATGGCCGCGTGATAGCGCGCGTCGCGGTCCGACTGGCGCTGCAAATCGTCCCAGGCGAGGCCAAGCCAGGTCAGGTCTTCGCGGATCGCTTCGTCATATTCGGGCTTGGAGCGCGCGCGGTCGGTGTCGTCGATGCGCAGGATGAACTTGCCCTGCATGTGACGGGCGAACAGCCAATTGACCAACGCCACGCGGGCGTTGCCGACATGGAGATAGCCGGTGGGCGACGGGGCGAAGCGGACGGTGACGCTCATGATCCCGCCTCGTCGAAGCGATTGGTGATCGGATAGCGCCGCTCGCGGCTCAGCGTGCGGCGGGTGATCTTGACGCCCGGCGGAGCCTGACGGCGCTTGTACTCGGCGAGCGTCAGCATGCGCCAGACGCGCGCCACCGTGGCGCGGTCGAAGCCGCGACCAGCGACCGCGTCGATGCCCATGTCCTCCTCGACCAGATGCGTGAGGATGGCGTCGAGCGTCTCATAAGGCGGCAAGCTGTCCTCGTCCTTCTGGTTGGGGCGCAGCTCGGCGGTCGGCGGCTTGGTGATGACGCGCTCGGGCATCACCGCGCCATGCGGACCCTTCGCGTCGGCCAGCATATGTTCGTTGCGCCAACGCGACAGGGCGAAGACCTGCGTCTTGTAAACGTCCTTCAGCACGTTGAAGCCGCCGCACATGTCGCCGTACAGCGTGGCGTAGCCGACCGACATTTCCGACTTGTTGCCGGTGGACAGCACCATATGGCCGAACTTGTTGGACAGCGCCATGAGCGTGAGCCCGCGCGCGCGCGCCTGGATGTTCTCTTCGGTGATATTGGGCTGCGTGCCCTCGAAGCTCTTGGCCAGCATGGTGCCGAACGCCTGCATCGCCGGCTCGATCGAGATGCTGTCCAGCCGGATGCTCAGCGCATGGGCGACCGCTTCGGCGTCCTCCAAGCTGTCGCGCGAGGTATAGGGCGACGGCATCATCACGCAATGGACCCGCGCCGATCCCAGCGCATCGACGGCGACCGCCGCCGAGATCGCCGAATCGATGCCGCCCGAGAGGCCGAGCAGTACGCCGGGGAAGCCGTTCTTCTCGACATAGTCGCGCAGGCCCAGCGTCATCGCGCCATAGACCGCCGCCAAATCGTCGAGCGCTTCGGCCATCTCGCCGCCGGACAGGCTCGCGCCGTCCCACCGCACGCTGGTCAGATGTTCTCTGAAGGCCGGCAGGCGGGCGGCCAGCGCGCCGTCGGCCGAGACGGCGAAGGAGGCGCCGTCGAACACCAGTTCGTCCTGGCCGCCGACCTGATTGACATAGACCAGCGGCAGACCGGTCTCGATGACGCGGGCGCGCGCCAATTCGGCGCGCTGCGCGCCCTTGCCCAGTTCGAAGGGCGAGCCGTTCGGCACGATCAGGATATCGGCGCCGCGCGATTTGAGGTGATGGCTCACCGTCGGCGTCCACATGTCCTCGCAGACCAGGAGGCCGAGCTTGCGGCCCTTGAAGGGCACCGGCTCGGGCAACGGGCCCGGCTTGAACACGCGCTTCTCGTCGAACACGCCGTAATTCGGCAAGTCCCACTTGTAGCGCACGGCGGCGATCTTGCCGCCATCGAGCAGCAGGACGGCATTGTGCAGGCCGGTCTCGTCAGACCAGGGCGCGCCGAGCACGACGGCGGGGCCGCTCATCGTGCGCCGCGCGAACGCTTCCACCGCGCGTTTGACGCGCGCCAGGAAGGCCGGGCGCAGCACCAAATCTTCCGGCGGAGAGCCGGAGACGACCAATTCGCTGGCGACCATCAGATCGGCGCCGGCGCGGCTGGCGGCATCCCGCGCGGCGGCGAGCTTGGCGAGGTTGCCGTCGATATCGCCGACGGCCGGATTGATCTGGGCGAGCGCGATGGTGAGAGGGCCAGTC
>CAMAVH010000150.1 GCA_945861615.1 Rhizobium sp. Q54
TCGGTCAGCTTCTTGGTGAAGGCGTCATAGACGCCCTCCTGGACCAGCAGGCGATTGGCGCAGACGCAGGTCTGGCCGGTATTGCGGTATTTCGAGGCGATCGCGCCCTGCACGGCGGCGTCGAGATCGGCATCGTCGAACACGATGAAGGGAGCGTTGCCGCCGAGTTCCATCGAGAGCTTTTTCATGGTGCCGGCCGACTGTTCCATCAGCAGCTTGCCGACCTCGGTCGAGCCGGTGAAGGAGATCTTGCGGATGATCGGGTTGCTCGTCAGTTCGGCGCCCATCTCGGTGGCGGCGCCGGTGACGACGTTGAGCACGCCCTTCGGCACGCCGGCGCGCTCGGCCAGCTCGGCGAGCGCGAAAGCGCTATACGGCGTCTGCGAGGCGGGACGGATGACGATGGTGCAGCCGGTGGCGAGCGCCGGGCCGACCTTGCGGGTGATCATGGCGCAGGGGAAGTTCCACGGCGTGATCGCCGCGACGACGCCGATGGGCTCCTTGATCACGACGATGCGGCGGCCCTTGACGTTCTGCGGGATGGTGTCGCCGTAAATGCGCTTGGCCTCTTCGGCGAACCATTCGAGATAGGACGCGCCGTAGAGGATTTCCGTCTTGGCCTCGGCGAAGGGCTTGCCCTGTTCGAGGGTGAGGATCGTCGCCAGATCGTCGATGTTGGCGATCATCAGATCGTAGAACTTGCGCAGGATGGCCGAGCGTTCCTTGGCCGTCTTGGCGCGCCATTCCGGATAGGCGGCATTGGCCGCTTCGATGGCGCGGCGCGTCTCGTTGCGGCCGAACTTGGGAATGGTGCCGAGGATCGAATCGTCCGCCGGGTTGTTGACCTTCACCGTCTCTTTCGAGTCGGCATCGATCCACGCGCCATCGACGTAGCACTGCTGGCGGAAAAGCCGCTGGTCCTTGATCTGCATAATGTCCTCTGCGCTGATGAAGCCCGCGTCCGGCTGGGCCGGAACGGTCGTCGAAGCCCCTGATTTTTATGGCATTTTGAGCGCCAAACGGGGCGCGGCGGGCCTGATGGGGCGGGAATTGGCGCCACTATACCGACCCCCCGAGGGTCTGTTAATCCTCATTTCACCACTGGACCTTACGGTTTGATGCGCGAAACTCGCTAACCGCAACGCACGCACGGATGTCCGACATGCGCCTGTTCCTCGTCAGTTTGACGCTCCTGCTCGCCGCCGGCGCGGCGCAAGCCGCCGAACCGGCGCAGGTGCAGATCCAAAGCCTGCATCGCGACAAGGCGGTGCTGACCGGCTATCTGCTGCGCCCCGACTCGAACAGTCCCGCGCCGGCCGTGCTGCTGCTGCACGGCTGCTCCGGCCCGATCACCTCGAAGGGCCAGATCGCCTCGCGCGAACGCGCCTGGATGAACCTGTTCGCGAGCAAGGGCTATGTCGTGCTGCTGCTCGACAGCTTCAATCCGCGCGGCTTCGCCAGCATCTGCACCAATGGCCAGCGCCCGCTCACCGCCGAGACCGACCGGCCCTACGACGCCTATGGCGCGCTCGGCTGGCTGCGTGCCCAGTCCTTCGTCGATGGCGGCAAGATCGCCGTCATGGGCTGGTCGCACGGCGCCATGACGACGCTGGCCACGATCTCCGAAGGCATGATCAAGCAGATCGGTTGGACGCAGCCCGGCTTTCTCACCGCCGTCGCCTTCTATCCCGGCTGCATCGAGCTCAACAAGACCAAGTACGTGAACAAGCTGCCGCTGCTGATGCAGCTCGGCGAGAAGGACGATTGGACGCCGGCGAAGAATTGCGTCGCCATGGCGAAAGCCGCCGCCGGGCGCGGCGCGGCGCCGATCGAGCTCGACGTCTATCCCGGCGCCTATCACGCGTTCGACAACCCGACCGGCAAGGTCAATGCCCGCAAGGCCAATTCGGGCAGCGGCGAACGCACGGTCCATTCCGGCGCCGATCCGGCGGCCCGCGCCAAAGCCATCCCGCGCACGGCGGATTGGCTGGCGAAAGCCTTTCAGTAGGATTTAAGCGACGCGCGCGCCGGCTTTCATCGCCAACACGCGATGGGCCGGCATCACCACCGTGACGGTGGTGCCGGCGCCGGGCTCGCTGTCGATCTCCAACTGGCCGCCATGCATATCGACCAGCGCCTTGACCAGCGGCAGGCCGAGGCCCGTGCCGTCGCGCGTGCGCGTGAAATCGTTGCGCACCTGCCCGTAAGGCTCCAACGCCGTGACGACTTCCTCGCGGCTCATGCCGATGCCGCTGTCGCTGATGGAAATGCGCAGGCTGCCATCCGCGGCGCGCGTCGTCGTGATATCGACACGCCCGCCCGCCAGGGTGAATTTGATGGCGTTCGACAGAAGATTGAACAGGATCTGCCGCATGCGCAGCGGGTCGGCGCGCAGGCCGAACTCGGCTTCCTGATAGGGCGCCAGCGCCACGCGCGCCGCCGTGGACAGGGCCGAGGATTGACGCAGACAGTCCAGCACGACGCTGCGCAATGCGAATTCGTCTTCGCTCAACGTCAGGCGTCCGGCCTCGATCTTGCCCATGTCGAGCAAGTCGTTCAGCAGCTCCAGCAAGTATTTTCCGCAGTTCTGGATGTTCTCGACGTAATCGCGCGCCTTCTCCGTCAACGCCCCGGCATGGCCGGCGAGCATCAGATCGGAAAAGCCGCTGATGGTGCAGAGCGGCGTGCGCAGATCATGGCTGACGGCGGAGAAGAATTTGGTTTTCTGACGGTTCGCCCGCTCCGCCAGCTTGCTGGCATATTCGGCATGGGCGCGCGCTTCATATGCGCTGAGCAAGAGATTCTCCTGCGCTCGCGCCATCGAAAGCAAAATCCAGCCGATGGCGCAGAGCACGAGAGTCGCCAAGATTGCGAAGATGCCCAACGCATAAGCTTCCTTGCGCCACGGCGCCAGGATGCCGTCGATCGAGCGGGAGACCTGGATCAAGGTCGGGTAGTTCTTCATCATGTTGAACGAGGTCATCCGGGCTTCGCCGCTAACCAAGCCGTTCTGGCGAAGTACGCCCGCCGTCTTGCCGCCGAGACTGTCGATCCAGGCCGTCATCTCCTCATGCTTGCGGCCGAGACGACGCTCGACGAAGGGCGTGCCGACGAGAAAGGTGCCGTCGTCGCGCCACAGGGTGATGCGGCTGTCGTCGCCGAGATTGACGCTCTCGAAGAAATTCGCGAAATAGCGGATATCGACGACGGCGGCGATGATGCCGGTAAACTCGCCGTCAGGGCCTTCGAGACGGCGGCTCACGGTGAACAACCACTCGCCGCTCAAGCGGCCGTGGAGCGGCGCGGCGATGTGCACGTCGTTCGACGTCGCCGATTTGAGGAATTGGAAATTTTCACGGTCGCTGCCGTTGTAGACGCGCGGTACGGGATTGCTGGCATCGATGATGAGATCGCCGTCGCGGTTCATCACGAAGAACGAACGCACATGCGGCGAGGACTGCACCTGATTGGCGAGGAATCCCTGCATGCGCGACGAGACCGGCGGATCGAAAACATCGCCGCGCGCGGCGACGGCGGCGATCGTCTGCAAGACGGTGTCGATCGATTGGAAGCTGCGCTCGACCTGTTCGGTGAGCACGAGATTGAGTTGCGACAACCGGCTTTCGGCATCGCGCAACGCCTGCTGTTGCAGCCAATAGATCGCGCCGCCGAACAGCGCGAGCATGCCGAGGATCAGAACGGTGCCGCACCAAAGGATCAGGCGCGGCAAATGACGCGATCGCAAAAAAGGGACGCCGAAAATCTGCATAACTGTCTCTACAGGGGACGACACGAGAACGTCCTGCCGGCCGTCCCCGTTGAGACAGTTAACTATACTGTCGTTTAAAACTCGTTAACGAAACTGAGCAGCAATCACAGGCTATTGATAAACAAGGCCAAATCCACACCACCTATGGTTAACCCGTCAAAGCCTCATAATGTTCGACCAGCGCCGGCCCGGTCTGATGCGGACCGAGCAGACGGCGCCACTCCTGGATATCGGGGGAATTGCGGAAGCCTTCCAGATGATCCTCGATGCTGTTCCATTTCACGGTGAGAATGTAGCGACCCTTGGTTTCCAGGCAGCGGCGCATCTCGTGGCCGAGATTGCCCTTGGCGCGACCGATCAGCGGGCTGGCTTGCTTGTAAGCCGCCTCGAAATCGGCGAGGGCGTCCAGCTTCACGGCGAAAATGGCGACTTCCAGGATCATCGGATCACTCCACGGTGACGGATTTGGCGAGATTGCGCGGCTGATCGACGTCGGTGCCCTTCAGCACCGCGACGTGATAGGCGAGCAGCTGCACGGGGATGGTGTAGAGGATCGGCGCGACGAAGGGATCGACCGTCGGAATCTCGATGGTCGCCGCCGCCATGCTGCCGAGCTTGGCGATGCCCGCCGCGTCCGACAGGAAAATCACCCGGCCGCCGCGCGCGATCACCTCTTGCATGTTCGACGCGGTCTTGTCGAAGAACCCATCGGAGGGCGCGACGACGATGATCGGCACGGTCTTGTCGATCAGCGCGATCGGGCCATGTTTCATCTCGCCGGCGGCGAAGCCTTCGGCATGGATATAGGACAGCTCCTTGAGCTTCAGCGCGCCTTCGAGGGCGATCGGAAAGCCGGTACCGCGGCCGAGATAGAGGATGGTGGTCGCATCGACGATCTCGCCGGCAAGCCGCTTGATCGCCGCGTCGTGATTGAGAACCTCCGCCGCCAGTGCGGGTACTTCGGCGATGGCGGCGGAGAGATGCGCTTCGGTCGCCGCGTCGATGGTTTTGCGCGCCCGCGCCGTCGCCAGCGTCAGCGCCGCGAGAACCGTGAGCTGCGTGGTGAAGGCCTTGGTCGAGGCGACGCCGATCTCGGGGCCGGCATGGGTCAGCAGCACGGCATCGGCTTCGCGCGCCATGCTGCTTTCCGCGACATTGACCACGGCGAGCGTGTGCTGGCCATGGGCCTTCGCATGGCGCATCGCCGCCAGCGTGTCCGCCGTCTCGCCCGATTGCGAAATGAAGATGGCGAGGCCGCCCTGAGGCAAGGGCGCGTCGCGATAGCGGAATTCCGAGGCGACGTCGATATCGACGGCGAGCCGCGCGATGCGTTCGAGCCAATAGCGCGCGACCAACCCGGCATTGAAGGAGGTGCCGCAAGCGACGATGGTCGCGCGCGGAATGCTTGCCAGATCGAACGGCAGCTCCGGCAAGGTAATTTCGCCCGTATCGGGCGCGAGGAAGCCGCGTAGACAATCGCCGATCACGGTCGGCTGCTCGTAGATTTCCTTGAGCATGAAATGCGGGAAGTTGCCCTTGCCGAAATCAGTGGCGACGCCCTGTGTCTCCTGCACCTTGCGCGTGACCGGCTGGCCCGCCTCATCGAACAGCTGAACGCTACCGGCATGCAGCACCGCCATGTCGCCTTCCTCGAGATAGGCGATGCGGCGCGTGAGCGGCGCCAGCGCCAAAGCGTCGGAGCCGAGGAACATCTCGCCGTCGCCGTAGCCGAGCGCCAGCGGGCTGCCGCGCCGCGCGCCGATCATCAGGTCGTTTTCGCCGGCGAAGATGATGGCGAGCGCGAAAGCGCCGTGCAGCCGGTCGATGGCGCTGCGCGCAGCATCAACAGGCGCTTGGCCCTGCGCCAGGTAGTGCGACAGCAGATGCACGATCACTTCGGTATCGGTCTGACTTTCGAAGACCGCGCCCTCCGCCGTCAGCTCGCTCTTGAGCTCCTGGTAGTTCTCGATGATGCCGTTATGCACGACGGCCGCCTGGCCGTTGGCATGCGGATGGGCATTGGCCTCGCTCGGCACGCCGTGCGTCGCCCACCGCGTATGGCCGATGCCGGTGGTGCCGGCGAGCGGCGCGTCGGTGAGGCGCTTGTCGAGATTGACGATCTTGCCTTCGGCGCGGCGCCGGTCGATATGGCCGTTCACCAGCGTGGCGATGCCGGCCGAATCATAGCCGCGATATTCCAGGCGCTTGAGTCCCTCGATCAACACGGAAGCCGCAGGCCG
>CAMAVH010000151.1 GCA_945861615.1 Rhizobium sp. Q54
GACGACAAGGCCTTTGGTCTTGCGCGCCTGGATGCCGTCGAACAGGCGCTTGCGCGCGGCGGCATAGCCGTCCCACTTGTCGGTGTCGACGATGTCGAGCGCCGGATCCTTGTAATGGCACTGCATCATCATCACCTGGTTGCCGACCAAGCTCCAGGTCGTGTCGTTCTTGCCGAGCTGATCGAGCAGCCAGCTTTCCTGGGCGTCGCCAATCATGCTGCGGCCCGGCTCCAGCCGTTCGTCGCAATGCATTTTGTCGCCCTTGCCGCAGGCGTAGGGCGAACGGTATTGCCGCGTGTCGATGGCGCTGACGCGCAGCAGATCGCCAGCCTCGAAGGCGCGGTAGAGCCGCATGCTCGCGCCCTTTGGCTGCAGGGCCTCGCGCACCGGCATGTTTTCGTAATAGCCCTGGAAGGCGGCGGCGCGAATTTTCAGGAAGCTGTCCTTGCTCAAGCCGGGGCCGATGTCGCCGGTCCAGTTGTTCAACACCTCATGGTCGTCGAAGGCGACGACGAAGGGATGGGCGGCATGGGCGTCGGCGAGATTGCGGTCGAGCTTGTAAATCGCATGGCGCAGGCGGTAGCCGGCGATGGTGGTCGGCTTGGCCAACGCGGCGCTCGGCAGGTCGAAGCCCATGCGCGCGCGCATGTCGTCGGGCTTCAGGGCATATTCGTAGGTGTAGTCGCCGACATGCAGGACCATATCGAGGTCGCGCTTGGCGATGTCGGCCCAGGCGGTGAAATGGCCTTGCTCGATGCGCTGGCAACTGGCGAGCGCGACTTGGAAGCGGGCAGCTTTGGCACCGCGTGCCGGCAGGGTGCGGGTGCGGCCGATGCGGCTTTCGACTTCGCCGGCGCGGAAGCGGTACCAATAGCTGCGGCCCGGCAGCAGACCTTGGGCGAGCGCGTGGACGCTGTAGCCGTTTTCCGGACGCGCCAGCGCCGTGCCGCGGAACATCACGCGCGTCATCTGTTCGTTGAGGCCGACTTCCCATTCAACCGGCACCGGCGCGTTATTACCGACGAGGGCGGGCAGGCCGCCGCCGATGTTGAGCGGCTCCGGCGCGAGGCGCGTCCATAGCACGACGGACGTGCTGTCGGGATCGCCCGAGGCGACGCCGAGCTTGAACGGGTCGGTCTTGAAGATAAGGGGCGCGCCTTGGGCGAAAGCCGGGCTGCGGAGGATGAAGGGCGCGGCCCCCGTAAAAGTCAGGGCCGCGGAAGCGCCGAGGCCACCGAGCAGGCGGCGGCGGCTGACGACAAGGGAGGCGGGCGGCGACGGTGGGCGACGGGACATGGGGACTCGCGGGGGTTGGCGAGGAAACGACGGCGTCAGGTGACCTGAAAGGCCCTAACAAAGATTGAACGCTCAGCCATGGCGTTTCCGGCAGGGCGTGGGTTCTATCGCTTCAGGGTTGTCCCGAAAATGGCGAAAAGCAAGCATCGCGGCACGCGGTGGCATGCCGTGGGACGCCGCCCAATCGGCGCGACGCTTAGTATTTTCTGACGAGACCGACCAGGCGTCCCTGCACCTTGACCCGGTCGGGGCCGAAAATGCGGGTTTCGTAGGCGGCGTTGGCGGGCTCCAGGGCGATGGAGTCGCGCTTGCGGCGCAGGCGCTTGAGGGTGACTTCGTTGTCGTCCACCAGGGCGACGACGATGGTGCCGTTCTCCGCCGTCTCGCAGCGCTCAATGACCGCCACGTCGCCGTCGAAAATGCCGGCCTCGATCATCGAATCGCCGTCGATTTCCAAGGCGTAATGCTCGCCGCGGCCGATCAGGCTGGGCGGCACTTCGACGGTGCTGGAATGGTCGCGCAGCGCCTCGATTGGCGCGCCGGCGGCGATGCGGCCATAGAGCGGCAGTTCGATCGAGACGCCGGTGGCGGCATTGGCGGGCAGGGCGGCGCCGGTCAGGCCGGGCTTGAACTTGCCCTTGATGACGTTGGGCATGAAACCGCCGCGCGTCTCGGGGGAGGGTTCATGGGCGGCAGCGAAGGGCCGGCTGGTCTCGCTGGCGCCGGCGCCGACCAGGGTTTCGGGCAGGCGGATGACTTCCAGGGCGCGGGCGCGATGGGCCAGGCGGCGGATGAAGCCGCGCTCCTCCAGGCCGGTGATCAGGCGGTGGATGCCCGATTTCGACTTGAGGTTCAGCGCGTCCTTCATCTCGTCGAAGGAGGGCGAGGCGCCATGCTGGGCGAGATGGCGATTGATGAACAGCAGCAGCTCGGATTGTTTCTTCGTCAGCATTTTTCGATCCTGCCTGCGCGGCGTTTCCGCATGTTTACAGGCCCCTTGAGCCGGGGCGGGCGTTTCGGCAGTCGGTGGCATGCCAAATGGCAAAAAACCGGCCAAACCCAACTAATCCGGCGCTTCGCTTGCGACAACGCTAGATATAGAACAAAACCAAAACATCCAATTTTGTTCTAGTTTAGTTCTTGTGCCGCCGTCAAGCGCCAAAGCATGCGGGGCGCGCCATGGGCCTCTGGCGAGAATGCGGGGCGTCCCTGTATGGTCGGCGCATCAAAAGCCTATGTCTGGGGAGCGTCACCTTGAACTATCGGAATCTCGGCAAGTCGGGACTGCGCGTCCCGGAAATCGGTTTGGGCTGCAACAACTTCGGCGGCCGCATCGATCTCGAGGCGACGCGCAAGGTCGTCCATAAGGCGCTCGACGTCGGCGTCGTCCTGTTCGACACCGCCGATGCCTACGGCGACAAGGGCGGCTCCGAGACGGCGCTGGGCGAGATTCTGGGACCGCGCCGCAAGGACATCATCCTCGCCACCAAATTCGCCATGCCGATGGACGAGGAGGGCAAGAAGAAGGGCGCCTCGCGCCGCTATATCATGGAGGCGGTCGAGGCCAGCCTGACGCGCCTCAAGACCGATTGGATCGATCTCTACCAGCAGCACCGGCCCGACCCGCTGACGCCGATCGAGGAGACGCTGCGCGCGCTCGACGATCTCGTGACCCAGGGCAAGGTGCGCTACATCGGCAATTCCGGCATGGCCGCCTGGCAGGCGGTCGAGGCGGAGTGGACGGCCAAGGCCGCCAACCTCACGCGCTATGTCTCCTGCCAGAACGAATACAGCCTGCTCAACCGCAAGATCGAGGCCGAGCTGCTGCCGGCGATGGAGGCCTATGGCCTCAGCCTGCTGCCGTTCTTCCCGCTGGCCAACGGCCTGCTCACCGGCAAGTACAAGAAGGACGCGATGCCCGAAGGGGCGCGCCTGACCCGCGAGAAGCGCGCCGCCGGCCGCACCCTGACCGAGCGCAATTGGGTAATCGTCGAGAAGCTCGAAAGTTTCTCAAAGTCGCACGGCAAGACTTTGCTGGAGTTGGCTTTTTCCTGGCAATTGGCCCATCCGGCGGTGGCCAGCGTGATCGCCGGCGCGACCAAGCCCGAGCAGGTCGAAGCCAACGCCGCCGCCGGCAATTGGCAGCTGACGGCCGAGGACATGGCGGCGATCGACGAGATCACCGCGGCCAAGTAGCTAGTCGAGCGGGATGACCGGTACCCAGTCGCCGGCCTGGGCGGCCGGGGCGTCGGGCGGCCGGCGGATCAGGCCATCGGCGCGCGACAGCAGGCCGAGCATGGACGAATCCTGGACCGGGAAGGCGGTGGCGACGGTCTCGCCCTCGGCATTGACCGTCAGCGTCGCGCGCAGGAAGTCCTCGCGGAAATTGTTGGCCTTCACGGCGGCGCCGAGGCGGGCGTGGATCTGGCGCGGCGCGCTGTCACCGCCGCCCTGCAGCTTGGTGATGGCCGGGCCGAGATAGAGCAGGGCGCAGACCAGGGCGGAGACGGGGTTGCCCGGCAGGCCGAGCATGGGCGTGCCGTTGAAGCTGCCGAACATCAGCGGCTTGCCCGGCTTCATGGCGATCTTCCAGAACTCGACCTTGAGGCCGACCTCGCCCAGCACTTTCTGGATCAGGTCATGGTCGCCGACCGAGGCGCCGCCGATGGTCACCAGCATGTCGGCCCCGGCGGCCCCTTGCGCCATGATCTTCAGGGCTTCGGCGTCGTCCGGCGCGATGCCGAGATCGAGCGGCTCGCCGCCCTGGGCGCGCACGAAGGCGCTCATGCCGAAGCCGTTGGAGCTCACGATCTGGTTGGGGCCGATGGGATCGCCCGGATTCACCAGTTCGTCGCCGGTCGCGAGGATGGCGATGCGCGGACGGCGGCCGACCGCCAGCGTCGGATGGTTGGCGGCGGCGGCGAGCGCGACGTCGCGCGCCGCGAGGCGGCGGCCCTTGGCCAGCACCACTGCGCCCTTTTGGAAATCGAGCCCGGCGTCGCGCACGTTCTCGCGCGGCTTGGGCGCAGCCTTGACCGCGACATGGTCGCCGGCGCGGTCGGTGTCTTCCTGGATCACCACAGCATCCGCCCCGGCGGGAACGGGGCCGCCGGTGAAGATGCGCACGGCTTGGCCGGGGCCGACTGTGCCGGAATAGCTGCCGCCGGCCGGGGCTTCGCCGATCACGGTGAGGACGGCGGGGACCTGGGCGACGTCGGCCGCGCGCACGGCATAGCCGTCCATGGCCGAGAGGTCGGCGGGCGGCTGGGTGACGCGGGCGGCGAGGTCTTCGGCGAGGATGCGGCCGAGGGCGGCCTCGAGCCCGACGGTCTCGGTGCCGAGCGGCGCCAGGGCGGCCAGGATTTGCGCCCGGGCCTGCTCGACCGACAGCATCACTTCGCCTCGTAAGTGCCTGACTTACCGCCAGACTTATGGGTCACATGGATGCCGGTGATGGTCATGCCGCGATCGACCGCCTTGCACATGTCGTAAACTGTCAAAGCCGCCACGGAAACCGCTGTTAATGCTTCCATTTCAATGCCGGTCTGGGCCGCGATCTTGCAGGTGGCGGTAATCTCGACGCCCTTGGCGGTCAGGGTCAGGTCGACGGCCACGGAGGTCAGGGAAATCGGGTGGCAGAGCGGGATCAGCTCGGCCGTCTTCTTGGCGCCCATGATGCCGGCGATGCGGGCGATCGACAGCACGTCGCCCTTCTTGAAGCCGCCGGCCTTGATCAGCGCGACGGTCTCTTTCGCCATCAGGACCGAGCCCTTGGCGGTGGCGATGCGCTGGGTCACCGCCTTATCCCCCACATCGACCATGCGGGCGTTGCCCTTGGCGTCCAGGTGGGTCAGGCGCTTGGCCGGCTGCTTTTTGGCTTTCTCGGCCATCAGGCAGGCGTCCGCACGGGGCCGAGCAGGGCGCGGGTGGCGGCGGTGACGTCGGGCTGGCGCATCAGGCTTTCGCCGACCAGGAAGCAGCGGGCGCCGACGCGGGCCATGCGGGCGAGATCGGCCGGGCCGGTTAGGCCGCTTTCGGACACCAGTGTCTTGCCCGAAGGGAGGAGATCGGCCAGCCGCTCGGTGACGCCGAGGTCGGTCTTCAGCGTCTTGAGGTTGCGATTGTTGACGCCGATCAGCGGCGAGGCGAGGGATTTGAGTGCGCGCGCCAATTCCTCCTCGTCATGGACCTCGACCAGCACGTCCATGCGGTAGCCGAGCGCAGCGTCTTCCAATTCGCGCGCCTGGGCATCGCCCAAGGCGGCCATGATGATGAGGATGCAGTCGGCCCCGAGGGCGCGCGATTCGGCGATCTGGTAGGGCGTCAGCATGAAGTCCTTGCGCAGCACCGGCAGGTCGACCGCGGCGCGCGCCTGGACCAGGTAATCGTCATGGCCCTGGAAATGATCGATCTCGGTGAGCACCGACAGGCAGGTCGCGCCGCCGGCCTTGTAGGCGCGGGCGAGGGCGGCCGGATCGAAGTCGGGGCGGATCAGGCCGGCGCTGGGCGAGGCCTTCTTGATTTCGGCGATCAGACCGTAACGGGCCGCGGCTTTGTGCGGCGTCTCGTAATGCTGCAACGAGCCTTCGGTCCGGACATCGACAACCCTGCCGTACCCATCATCCACGACGACGGCCGCCGCGACGCCGCGAATCTTGGCTTCTAGCGCGGCGCGAAAGCCGCGCG
>CAMAVH010000152.1 GCA_945861615.1 Rhizobium sp. Q54
AGGCGCTCGAGCGCCTGATCGACCGTGCTGTGTTCAACAAGGCGGCGAACGATCTCGGCCTTGCCGTCGGCGATCAGATGGTTCTGCGCCATATCCAGAACGAACCGGCCTTCCGCAATGCTCTCGGCCAGTTCGACCGCAGCTATCTCCAACAAGTGCTGATGGCCAACAACCTGACCGAAGAGCGCTACGTCGCCCTGCTCCGCCGCGATCTGGCGACGCGTCAGCTGGCCGGCGTCGTCGGCATCGACGCGCCGGTGCCGACCGTGCTGGCCGAGTCGTTGCATCGCTACCGCGAAGAAAGCCGCATCGCCGACAGCGTCGTCGTGCCGGCCAATCCCGCCACGACCCCAGCGCCGCCCGACGAGGCGACGCTCGCCGAGTACTACAAAGCCAACAGCGACCGCTTCATAGCGCCGGAATACCGCAGCGTCAGCTATGTCGCCATCGATCCGGCGGCGCTGGCCGAGGAGATCGAAGTATCGGACGAGCGCCTGCGCAGCGAATATGCCGCGCGCATCAACGACTTCACTCTGCGCGAACGCCGCGACGTCGATCAACTGGTGCTGCGCGACGAAGGCGACGCCAAACGCATCGCCGATCTGATGGGCCAGGGCCGCAGCCTCGACGCGGCGATCAAGGAGTCCAAGGTCACGACGCAAATCATCAAGCTCGGCTGGGTCGAACGCGCCGACCTGCTCGGCGAGATCGCCGCCCCCGTCTTCGCCCTCAAGGCCGGCCAGCATAGCGCGCCGCTTAAAAGCCCGCTCGGCTGGCACATCGTGCGCGTCAACGGCGCCGAGGAAGGCCGTGTGCGATCGTTCGAAGAAGTCCGCGACCAGTTGCGCAAGGACGTCGCCGGTCGCGAAGCCGGCGATGCCGCCCACAACCTCTCGATCAAATTGGAAGACGCCCTGGCGGGCGGCGCCTCGCTCGAAGAAGCCGCGAACCAGATCGGCATGAAGGTCGCCAAGCTGCCGCCGGTCGAATCCAACGGTCTGACCGAAGCCGGCAAGACGGCGCCCGGCCTGCCGCCCGACGCGGTGTTCCTGCGTACGGTTTTCGCCACGCCGGAGAACCAAGAATCGACGATGCTCGAACTGGCCAACAACGTGTTCGCTGTGCTCCACGTCGACAAGGTGCAGCCTGCCGCCGCCAAACCGCTCGAGCAGATCAAGAACGACCTCATCGCCTCGTGGCAAGACGAGCAGCGCCGCGCTGCCGCCGAAAAACGCGCGCAAGCCCTGCTCGACAAGGTGAAGGGCGGCCAGACCATCGCCGCCGCCGCGGCGGCCGACAAGCTGGCCGTCAAGACGACGCCGGCCTTCACCCGCGCCACGCATGAATCTGAAGCCGGCCTGCCGGAAGCGATCAAAGCCGATGTCTTCTCCCTGCAGCCGGGCGAAGCCGTGATCGGCGAATCGCGCGAAGGCTATGTCGTCGCCGTGCTGAAGGAGGTCCGCCCCGCCCCGGCCCTGGCCGACGAGGCGCGCAGCCGCTTGGGCGATCAACTCGCCCAGTCGATCGCCGGCGACCTGCTGGACCAATTCGCGGGCGCGCTGCGCCAGCGCTACGACGTCGAGATCGATCGCTCGGTCATCGATAGCCGGTTCTAAGATGAAGACGCTGCCCGAGTTCGCCGCCTTCGCCGATCCCTACAGGGCGGGAACGGCGCAGATCGTCTGGACGCGGCTCGTCGCCGATCTGGAAACGCCCGTCTCGGCCTTGCTCAAGCTCGCCGAAGGCCTGCCCAACAGCTTCCTTTTCGAATCGGTCGAAGGCGGCGCGCGGCGCGCGCGCTATTCCTTTCTCGGCTTCAAGCCCGACCTGATCTGGAAGTCGTCCGGCGCCAAGGCGGAGATCAATCGCAACGCCCTCGTCGACCTGAACGACTTCAAACCTTGCGACGGCGCGCCGCTCGATGCCTTGCGCGCCTTGATCAAGGAATCGCATATCGAAACGCCGCCCGACTTGCCGCCGATGGCCGCCGGCCTGTTCGGCTACATGGGCTACGACATGGTGCGCCAGGTCGAGAAGCTGCCGGACAACAATCCGGACGAGCTGCATATCCCGGAAAGCATCTTCCTGCGCCCGACCGTGGTCGCCATCTTCGATCATTTGGAAGATGTCGTCACACTGGTCACGCCGGTCTGGCCCGACCTAACCGACAGCAACGTCACCAAGCGCGAAGCCGACGTCGCCTATGCCGGCGCGCAATGGCGCCTGACCGAGGCGTTGTCCGCCTTCGAAGGGCCGCTGCCCTATCGCCACGAGACGGCCGAGGGCGAGCAGCCCGCGCCGGTGCCGACATCCAACACCACCCTGGCGGAATACAGCGCCAACATCGCCAAGGCGAAAGAGTACATCCTCGCCGGCGACATCTTCCAGGTGGTGCCGTCGCAGCGCTTCTCCGTGCCCTTCCATCTGCCGCCCTTCGCGCTCTATCGCTCGCTGCGCCGGCTGAACCCGTCGCCCTTCCTGTTCTTTATGGATTTCGGCGGCTTCTCCATCGTCGGCTCGAGCCCCGAGATCCTGGTGCGCCTACGCGACGGCAAGGTGACGATCCGCCCGATCGCTGGCACCCGGCCACGCGGCAAGACGCCGGCGGAAGATGCCGCGCTCGCCGAGGAGCTGCTCGCCGACCCGAAAGAGCTGGCCGAACATCTCATGCTGCTCGATCTCGGTCGCAACGACGTCGGCCGCGTCGCCAAGATCGGCAGTGTGCGAGTCACCGAGCAAATGGTGATCGAGCGCTATTCGCACGTCATGCATATCGTCTCGAACGTCGAAGGCGAGATCGACCCCAAACATGACGCCATCGATGCGCTGATGGCCGGATTTCCCGCCGGCACGGTGTCCGGCGCGCCCAAGGTGCGCGCCATGGAGATCATCGACGAATTGGAAAAGACCCGGCGCGGCATCTATGCCGGCGCCATCGGCTACTTCGCCGCCAACGGCACCATGGACAGCTGCATCGCGCTGCGCACCGCCCTGGTCAAAGATCGCACGCTTTATATTCAGGCCGGCGGTGGCGTCGTCGCCGACAGCAATCCCCAGGCCGAATACGAAGAAAGCCAGAATAAGGCCCGCGCCCTGGTCCGCGCCGCCGAAGAGGCCGTGCTGTTCGCCGCCGGCCGCCGCGGGCGCAATACTGGTTAATGCCCTACGTCGTCAGCGGCAGGAATATCTTCTTGTTTTGAAAGGTATTTTTCCCTTCGACGGGCCCCGCTCCGGGCATTTTAAACAATTGTTAATCCTATAAGTCCTTAATCCCGTTCACGGATGCGAGTCTGCGCATGGCTTTTCGCGCGACTGCGTGGGGAGGGATTAACGAGTGCTGATTAGAAATTGCGCAGCGTTGGCTCTTGCCGCTCTGGCAGCGTCGTCCTATGCGGACAGCGCCCAAGCAGGCGCCTTTTTGATGCAGGAGCAAAGCGCCAAGGCCAGCGGACGCTCCTATGCCGGCGAAGCGGCGATCGCGCAAGACGCCAGCACGATCTTCTACAATCCGGCCGGCATGACCGAGCTGAGCGGCCCGCAGACGCTGGTCGGCGGCTACATGATCAAGCCGGAAGCCAACTTGAGCAACCGCGGCTCGACCGTGACGGCCGTCGCCGTCGGCGGCCGCGCCGACGATCAAGGCTTCGATGCCAATCCCCTCGCCCATCTCTACGCCGCGACGCCAATCGATACCGACCTGTGGTTCGGCCTTGCCGTCACCATGCCCTTCGGCCTCGCCAACAAATACAAATCCGATTATTTCGGTCGCTACGACTCGATCGAGAGCCGCATCGCCACCGTCGATGTCGCACCCAGCCTCGCCTATGCCATCAATCCGCAGGTCTCGATCGGCGGCGGCCTCGACGTGCAATACATCAAGGCCAAGCTGGCGCAGGCGATTCCCAATCCCGGCATGCTCGGCAATCCGGCCGGCGACGGCAAGTTCACCGTCAAGGGCGACGACGTCAGCGTCGGCTACAATCTCGGCGTTCTCTACAAGCCGACGGACGACTTGCGCATCGGCCTCAGCTATCGCGCGGCGATCAGCCACGACGTCTCCGGTAACGCCGTTCAGGAATTCAGCGGCACCACGCGCAAAGGCGTGACGGCCAACATCGACCTGCCCGACATCGTCGGCCTCGGCGCGGCCTATCGCTTGACGCCGCAGGTCACCCTGCTCGCCCAAGGCAACTTCTACAGTTGGAACCGCTACGACCAGGTGACCTTCAATTACTCGGACGGCACTAAATCGGTCCTCGAAGAGCAGTTCCGCAGCACGTTCGGCGCAGCGATCGGCGCGGAAGTCGCGGTCGGCGGCGGCTGGAACCTGCGCACCGGCCTGCAATACGACCAGACCCCGACGCGCGATGCCTTCCGCTCGACCAGCATGCCCGATGCCGACCGCGTCTGGTTCAGCGTCGGCGCTTCCTATGCGATATCGCAGAACGTCTCGTTCGATTTTTCCTACTCGCATATGTTCGCCAACGAAGAGCCGATCAACCGCTCGACGACCTTCACGGCGATCGCGACGACCGTCTTGACCAAGGGCTCGACCGAAACCAGTTCCGACGTCTTGGGCTTCGGCCTACAGGTGGCTTTTTGACCGTTGACGCACCTTCTCTGTTCCGCCGGGTCGGTCTTGGTGTCGGCGACACCACGACGCCGGGCGACTATGCGCTCAATACGCTAAGCCTGAGCTTCGCCGACCAAGATATCGAACGACGTTTCACCGCCGAACATCTCAACCGCGCGCTGCCGACGATCCGCGTCTTCCTGCTTGCGGCCTGCGCGCTCTACGCGCTGTTCGGCATCCTCGATCACTACATCCTGCCGGAAACGCACGGCACCATGTGGCTGATCCGCTATGCCGGCGTCTGCCCGATGCTGCTGCTGGCGCTCGCGCTGACTTACCACCCAGCTTTCCCGCGCATCGCGCAGCTCGTGCTCGGCACCTCGAGCTTCATCGCCGGCCTCGGCATCATTGCCATGACCGCCTTCGCCGAAGAGCCGGGCAATCGCCTCTACTACGCCGGCCTGATCATGGTGGTGATTTATTCCGCCAGCTTGATCCGACTGCGCTGTATCAATTCGACCATGATCTGTCTGACCTTGTTCGGCCTCTACCAAGTCTCGGCGATCTGGCTCAATCCGATCCCGCCGGAATATCTGCTGAGCAACAACTTCTTCCTCGGCATGTCCGTCGCGGTCGGCGTATTCTCCAGCTACGTGCAGGAGCTCTACATCCGCAAGGAGTTCATCAGCACCGAGATGCTGAAGCAGGAGAAATCGCGCGTTATCGATCTTTTGACGGAAGCTCAGGCCGCCAACAAGGCGAAGAGCGACTTCCTCGCTATCATGAGCCACGAGCTGCGCACGCCGCTCAACGCCATCCTCGGCTTCAGCGAGATCATCAAGATCCGAATGTTCGGGCCGATCGGCTCGGAAAAATACTCTTCCTATGTCGAGGACATCCACAGCACGGCGCGCCACCTGCTGACCATCATCACCGACGTGCTCGACTTCTCGAAGGCCGAAGTCGGCAAGCTCTCGATCGCCGAGGAGAACGTCGACATCATCGACGTGCTCGATCAGTGCTTCCGCATCGTCCGCGACAAGGCGGCGCAATCCGGCCTGCGCATGAGCCTGCGGGACATTCCGCGCCATGTCGTCCTGAAGATGGACAAGACCCTGATCAAGCAGGTCTTCATCAATCTGCTCAGCAATGCGCTGAAATTCACGCCGCCGGGCGGCGAGATCAACGCCTCGATCCTGCGCAAGGCCGATGGCGGCTGGTCGGTGCGTATCGCCGACACAGGCATCGGCATCGCCGAAGCCGACATTCCGCGTGTCATGGAGCCGTTCGTCCAGGTCGAAAGCGTCATGGTGCGCAAGCACGGCGGCACCGGCCTCGGCCTGCCGCTCTCCAAGAAGATCATGCTGTTGCACGGCGGCAACCTGGA
>CAMAVH010000153.1 GCA_945861615.1 Rhizobium sp. Q54
TGATCCAGCGCTTCAAGAGCACGCGCTGGGATCTCGCCTTGCGCAAGGCGGCGATGGACAAGGAGGGCTTCGATGCGCAGCTCCTGTTGCCCGATCCGCTGCCGTTCCTCTACGAGATCAACCATACCCTCGGTCCCCTGATGGCGACGGCCTACAACGGCTATCTCGCCGAATCCATCGCCAAGGAGCCGCGCTTCATCGGCGCCGCTTGGCTCTATCTGCCGGATATGGACGAGGCGCTCGCCGAATTGCAGCGCGCCGCCGCAGCCGGCCTGCGCGCCGTCAAGATCAATGGCGGTTTTGCCGATGAGGATATCGACGGCGAGGAATTATGGCCGCTTTACGAGGCGGCCGAGGCTCTCGACCTGCCCATCCTGCTGCAGCCGATCGAGCGCGCGTTCGAGGATCAAACCGGCCATCCTTGGCTGATCGGCGCCGATCGTTACGCCAGCATGCGCTTTCTCGCGAGCACGCTCGGTTTCCCATTCACCTACATGCAAAGCATCGCGCGGTTGATCTTCAGCGGCACGCTTGACCGCTTTCCCAAGCTGCGCTTCGCCTTTCTCAAGGGCGGCGCCGGGTGGGTGCCATATTTGCGCGAGAGGCTCGACCGTCAAGCCGAGCATCGCTCGTTCCGCAGCCACGCAATGAAGAAGGGTCTCAAACTGCAGCGCCAGCCCAGCGACTATTTCGACCGGCTTTACGTCGCCGCCGGGGCCGACGAATCCTACCTGGCCGATGTGGCGAAACGCTGGACCGATCATCGGCTGATCGTCGGCAGCGGTTACGATTCGACCGAGGCCGGCGCGACCTGGCCGAGCACGGTCTCGCGCATCGCCGCTTTGCCCGATCTCGCCGCCGCCGACCGGGACGCCATTCTCGGCGGCAATGCCCGTCGCCTGTTCGCGCTGCTGGCGGAATATCGCGCTCCCTGAGCGTCTATCGTCGGCGCGGCGGGCAGGCTATGATCCTGCCGCCGCGAGTGGCTTTTTCCGGGGCTTGATTGATGTTCGGCGCGACGATGATGAGCAAGTTAGCCGGCGTGGCGCTGCTGTTCGCCGCGGGCCTCGCCATTTCGGCGCCCGCCCGCGCGGATATGCTGGTGCCGGCCGAAGAGCGCGCGACGACCTTCGTCGTTGGACGCATCTCGTCGGACCTGCGCCGTACCTTGCCGCGCCTGGATGCTATGGCCAACCATATGGCCGGCAAGCTCGCCGACGTCGGCTATCGTCGCGGTCACGGCGTCGTCGTCGGCAGTCTTGACGAAATGGCGGCGCTGTTGCGCGACGGCCAGATCGACATGATTTCCGAAAGCCCGCTCTCCGCCTTGCGGCTCTCGCAGACCAGTGGCGCCGAGATCGCGCTGCGCGAATGGAAAGACAAGGTGCCAGTCTATCGCGGGGTCGTCATCGTCGCCAAAAACAGCCCGGTGCAAAGCTTGGCCGGCATGCGCGGCCGCCGCATCGTCCTTGAGGATCGCGGCTCGACCACGGGCTTCTTGCTGCCGCTAGCGGCCTTGCAGGCGGCTGGGCTATCGCTCGTCGAATTGCCGACGCTGGATGCCCCGGTTCCTGACGGCAAGGTCGGCTACATCTTCAGCGGCAGCGAATTGAACATCGCCTCCTGGACATCGCGGGGGCTGGTCGATGCCGGGGCCTTTAGCGATCTGGACCTCGACGACAAAGACCGCACGCCCAAGCGCATGCGCAACGATCTTCGGGTCATCCATTTGTCTGCGCCGGTGCTCCGTTCGGTCGCGCTGCTGCGCGCCGGCTTACCCGCTGAGCGGCGAGCCCGCATCCTCGCCGAACTTCTGGCGCTAGGGACCGATGAAACGGCCCAGACGGTGCGCGATGAATATTATCGGTTGCGGCGGTATGATGTGTTGGATGCCGAGGCGCAGCGCAGCCTAGAGGACGTTCGCGCCGCTGTTGCCGCTCTTGGCTCTGCGGTGATGAAATGAAGCTGCGGCTCCATCATCGCTATTCCTTGGTCATCGTCACGCTCTTGCTGTCGGCGGTGCTCATGATCGCCGGCGCGGCGGTGGTCACCTTTAGCAGCCTGTCCGAGCGGACCGAGGCGGCGAGCGCGCGCGCCATGTCGAATGCCTTGCGCGAGCAGGCGATATCCGACGGGCGCGATTTGGTGACGCTGGCTAGCCAAATCGTCGCAACGTCCCTTTATAACGCCGATATGCGCGACCTCGACGAGGATCTGAAGTCGATCCGCCGCTATAAAGGCATCCTTGCGATTCACGTAACCGATCCGCGCGGCCGGGTGCTGCATGACGGCAGCGATCAGATTTCCGATTATGGCCGGCGCAACCGCGACGCGGTTACGACTCAAGCGCTGGCCAGGCGTGTCATCATCACCGCGATCGACGGCAACATCCTCAGCGTCGCGGCGCCGGTGCTGATCGGCGAGCGCCTGCTGGGCGCGATTCATGTCGATATTTCGCTCGCCGATCTGATGTCGCACGTCGGCAGTCTGCGTCATGAAGTCGCGAGGATTTCCAGCGATGAGCGCAGTTCCCTGATTTTGATTATCGGACTGGCCGTGCTCGTCTTGGCCGTCGTCGGCCTGCTGGTCGGCGTCTTGGTGGCGCGCGGCCTAAGCCATCCGATCAAGGCCCTGTCGTCGGCGACACGGCGCATCGGCCAGGGCGAGGAACCGCAGGATTTGCCGACCGAGCGCTCTGACGAGATCGGCGATCTCGCGCGCGATTTGCGGCAAATGGCGAAAGAGTTGCGGCAGGCCGACCGTATGGCGCGTCTCGCGACGGTGGGAGAAGTCGCGGTCGGCGTCGCCCATGAATTAAACCAGCCGCTCAACACGATCCGCATGGCGGCCGACAACGCACTGGCGGCACTCGATGAGCCATCGGTCGAGACGTCGTATTTGCGCGGCAAGCTCGATCTGGTTTCGCAGTTGGCGGGGACCATGGGCGAACAAATCCAGCGCATGTGCGCCGTCGGCCGGCGCGATGAGCGGCGGATACTCTTCGACCCCTTGTCGAGCGTGCGCGATGCCTTGGCGCTTCATGGCGGCGGTTTGGAGACCGAGGGCATCGAACTCACGGTGAAATGGCCGGGCGACAAGCCCCTTTTCGTCCAGGGACTGCCCAATCAACTCATGCAGGTGATCGTCAATTTGATCGCCAACGCCCGCGACGCCATTATCGAGCGTAGCGACACGCCGATGGGCCGGCTGCGCTCCGTGCGCGGCAAGATTGGCATCTTGATCGCCGCAGACGAGATCGCCCGCGAATTTCGCATCGAGATCGCCGACAATGGCGGCGGCATTCCGCCGGAAATTATCGGACGTATTTTCGACCCCTTCTTTACGACCAAGGAAGTGAACAAGGGAACGGGGCTTGGCCTGTCCATCAGCTACGGGATCGTGGCGGGCATGGGCGGGCACATCAATGTCCGAAACGGCCAGGACGGCGCGATTTTCAGCGTAGTCCTGCCTTTGGCCGGCGCGTCCGACACGCGGGCCGCCGAATAAGCGGCGCTGATTTATTGCAGATTAATGACAAGGCTGTGGCTATAGTCTGACTATATGCGAGTTGGCCAAGTGCTAGGGACGCGTTGCGCAGCAAGGCCTTCACGGCAATGGTTAGGGCGTCGCCAGCCGTGCGCCGCCGATGAGATGGATGTTTGCAAGTGTTGAGCCCCCGTAAACCCTTTGCCGGCCGCGCCGACAGTCCGCAGCAGGCCGTGCTCGTGGTCGATGACGATCCCTTGCAACGCAGCGAGATCGTCGATTTCCTGATTCGTCAGGGCATTGCCGTGGTGTCGGCACAGAACGGCTTTGCCGCCGTGCATGAAATCCGCCGCCTGCGTCCGGCGGTCGTCGTTATGGACATGAAGATGCCGGGCCTCGACGGCATCCATGTGGCGCGCTTGATCCAGGATTTACAGGCCAAGCCGAAAGTCATCCTGGTGTCGGGCTTCCCGGAATATATCTATCGCGCGCATCAGGAGGATCTCGGCGTTTTCGCCATCGTCGAGAAGCCTGTGCCGCTCGCCGTATTGGCGCGCTTCATCCGCGAAGCCCTTGCCAAGGGCGACGCTTAAAGACTTTTACGAGTCGTAAGCGACCAGCGCCTCGAACGGCACGTCGATTTTCGTTCGGCCGCCGAGGAAGGTCAGTTCGATGATCGTCGCCGCCGCCACGACATCGCCACCGACGTTGCGCAAGAGCTGAACGGCCGCCGCCAAGGTGCCGCCGGTCGCCAGCAGGTCGTCGACCAGGACGATGCGCTGTCCGGGGAGAATGGCGTCTTCCTGAATCTCAAGGGTGTCGGTGCCGTATTCCAGGTCATAGCTGTGCGGCACGGTGGCGCCGGGCAGCTTGCCTTTCTTGCGCAGCATGATGAAGCCGCAGCCGAGCGCGTAGGCAAGCGGCGCGGCGACCAGAAACCCCCGCGATTCGATGCCGGCTAAAAGATCGGGCTTGTGCGGCTTGGCGATCGCGGCGAGGCGGCCGATTGCCGCATGCCAAGCCCCTGGATGGGCGAGCAGCGTCGAGATGTCGTAAAACAGGATGCCGGGCTTGGGGAAATCAGGAATTTGCCGGATATGGTTTTTGAGATCGATGTCGTGCGACACGGCGAAAACCCGAAAAATTGCGGAGAGGGATCAATCGTCGGTCCACTCTACCTGCGTCGTGCCGCGGCTTCAAATGCGCCGGTCTTTAAATGGACGCGGGTCCTGATAGACTGTTTCGCCCGTCGTGCCGTTCCGCCATTTCCGAGGTCGAGTCATGAATAAAACCGTCGTCGCCGTCGCGGCGATTCTCACGGCCGGCGCGGTGGCGGCTTGGGCGCTCGGGAGCGTCCGCGAGCGCAGCGCAGGGGCTCAGCCGCGAGAAGACACGCTGGTCATCGGCACGGGCGTGGTCACGGGGCTTTATTTCCCCGCTGGCGGGGCGATCTGCCGCATGCTGAACCAAGGCCGTGACGTCCATGGCCTGCGCTGCTCGGTCGAGGCGACGGCCGGCTCGGTCGCCAATATCAACGCCTTGCGCGGCGGGGAGCTCGATCTCGCCATCGTCCAGTCGGACTGGCAGAGTTTCGCCGTGAACGGCAGCGGCAGCTTCAAGTCAGTGGGCGCCTACGAAGATTTGCGGGCGCTGTTTTCGCTCCACAGCGAGGCTTTCAATATTCTGGTGCGGCGCGACGCCAAGCTCGGCCAGTTCACCGACTTGAAAGGAAAGCGCGTCAATGTCGGGCCGCAGGGCTCGGGCCAGCGCGCCATGTTCGAGGACGCAATGGCGGCTTACGATCTCGCACCCAAGGATTTTGCCCAGCTACCGGATTTGCGCGCCGGCGAGCAGATCAAGGCGCTGTGCGAGCGCAAGATCGACGCCGCCGTCATCGTGCTGGCGCACCCCAACGGCGCGATTCAGGACGCGGCAGCGGCCTGCGATTTGGCGCTCGTCGATGTTGCAGGGCCCGGGCTCGATCGGCTTATCGCGGAGCGTCCCTATTACGCGCCGGTGCTGGTGCCTGGCGGGCTTTATGATCGGCTGCCGCAGGAGGCGCGGACCTTCGGCCTCAAGGCGACAGTGGTGGCCTCGGAGCAGCTCGATGATGAACTCGTTTATCAATTGGTCCGGGCGGTCTTCGACAATTTCGAGCAATTCCGCAATCTGCACCCGGCTTTCGCCGCGCTCGATGCGCGCGCCATGGCGGGCGAAGGCAATAGCGCGCGGTTGCATCCAGGGGCCGAGCGCTATTTTCGCGAGAAGGACTGGCTATGAGCCGCTGACGGCGCGGCTACATACGTTGGGTCGGCGCAGTTCTTAGTTCTGCGCCACCGCCGCCTCTATGCCGAACAGCTGACTCACGCTCTGCGCTTGCGGCTTGCAGAAGTGATAGTAGCTCGACATCGTGGCCAGCATGATGCCG
>CAMAVH010000154.1 GCA_945861615.1 Rhizobium sp. Q54
CCATGACGGCGCCGCCGTGGTGCCTTTGCTCGGCGGCCATCACGGGGCCAACGATCTGGCGCAGCGCATCGCCAAGCTGCTCAAAACGCGCGCCGCCGTCACCACCGCCGGCGACGTCGCCCTCGGCCTCGCGCTCGACGAGCCGCCGGCAGGCTACAGCCTCGCCAATCCGAAAACCGCCAAGGCCGTCGCCGCCGCATTGCTCGCCGGCGCGGAGGCGCGCGTCATCGGCGCGGCGCCATGGCTGAAAAAAGCCAAGCTGAAAAGATCGCCCAAGGGCCGCGTCACCTTGCGCATCACCGACGAAAGCGCCAAGCCCGGCAAATTGGAGCTGATCTATCATCCGCGCAGCCTGGCGCTCGGAGTCGGCTGCGAGCGTGGCGCATCCGCGAAAGAACTGATCGCGCTGGCCCGCCGCACGTTGAAAGCGCAGGGTTTCGCGCCGGACTCCGTCGCCTGTGTCGTCTCGCTCGATCTCAAGGCCGACGAGGCGGCGGTTCATGCCCTGGCCGACGATCTCGGCGTGCCGGCGCGCTTCTTCACCGCCGCGCGCCTGGAGCGCGAGACGCCGCGGTTGAAGACCCCCTCAGGCGTCGTCTTCAAGGCGGTCGGCTGCCACGGCGTCGCCGAAGGGGCGGCGCTCGCTGCCGTGGGCGTGCGCGGGCAATTGATCGTTGCCAAGACCGTCTCGACGCGCGCCACCGTTGCCATCGCGCGCAGCCCGAAGATCATCGATGGCGAGACCATCGGCACGCCGCAAGGCCGGCTCGACATCGTCGGCCTCGGGCCCGGCGATGTCGCCTATCTCACGCCCGATGCGCGCGATGCCCTTGTGCAGGCGACCGACGCGGTCGGTTACGATCTCTATCTCGATTTAGCTGGCGGTCTGATCGCCGATGCGACGCGCCATGCCCTGCCGCTCGGCGCGGAAGAGGCGCGGGTCAAGCTGGCGCTCGACCTCGCCGCGAAAGGCCGCCGCGTGGCGCTGATCTCCTCGGGCGATCCCGGGATCTATGCGATGGGCGCGCCGCTGTTCGAGATGCTCGAGCGCCTGAACAAGCCGGCCTGGAACCGCGTCGCCATTCATGTGCGGCCCGGCATTTCCGCGATGCAGATGGCCGCCGCCCGCGCCGGCGCGCCTTTAGGGCATGATTTCTGCGCCATCTCGCTGTCGGACCTGCTGACGCCTAGGGAGGCGATTGAACAACGCCTGCGCGCCGCGGCGGCGGGCGATTTCGTCGTCGCGCTTTACAATCCGGTGTCGTTGCGCCGTCGCGAACTGATCATCACCGCGCGCGACATTCTGATGACGGCGCGCGGACCGGAGACGCCGGTGCTGCTCGCCCATGACCTCGGCCGGCCGACGGAAAAACTGCAGACCATCGCGCTGAAAAACCTGCGCGCCGAATCGGCCGGCATGACGACGCTGGTGATGATCGGCGCCTCGACTAGCAAGACCATGAAACGCGGCACGCAAGACTGGCTCTACACGCCGCGCGGCTATGCCGTAAAGCATGGAGCCGTGAAGCATCAGAAAGCAAAACGATGACCGTGCATTTCATCGGCGCCGGACCCGGCGCGCCGGATCTCATCACGCTGCGCGCCCTCAATCTGATCCGCCGCTGCCCGCTCGTCATTTATGCCGGCTCCCTGGTGCCGCGCGAGGTGATCGAGGAAGCTGCGGCGACGGCGCGCGTGGTGGATTCCGCACCGCTGCATCTCGATGAAATCATGACGCTGATCGTGGAGGCCTACGGCAAGGGCGAAGACGTGGCGCGCGTTCATTCCGGTGATCCGTCGCTTTATGGCGCGATTGCCGAACAGATGGCGCGGCTCGACGCGCTGAATATTCCCTACGACATCACGCCGGGCGTCTCGGCCTATGCGGCGGCGGCGGCGGCGCTGAAATGCGAACTGACTCTGCCCGAGCGCAGCCAGACGGTGATCCTGACGCGGACGGCGGTGCGAGCCTCGGCCATGCCGTCCGGCGAGGATCTCGCCAGGCTCGGCGCGACCGGCGCGGTGCTTGCCATTCACCTGTCGATCAACAATCTCGCCAAGGTGGTGCGCGAGCTGACGCCGCATTACGGGGCCGATTGCCCTTGCGTCGTCGCCTATCGCGTCACCTGGCCCGACGAGATGATCCTCAAGGGCACACTCGCCACCATCCGCGAGATGGCGAAAGCCAGCAGCATCACGCGCACGGCGCTGATCCTGGTGGGCAAAGATCTTGGCAGCCATGGCGCGGCGGCGAGCCGGCTCTATGCCGCCGATCATGACCATGTGCTGCGGCCGAAAGCGGAATAGACGAACCGACGAGCCTTTAAAGGTGGCGCGCGATCCAAGAGATGGCGGCGGGCACGGTGGCGACCGTCTCGCCGGGCGGCGGCGCCGGCGGCGCGATCATCACCACGGGAATATTCAGCGCGCGGGCGGCGACGATCTTGGCGACGCTCGCCTTGCCGCCGCTGTTCTTGCTCACCACCGCCTCGATGCCGTGGCGCTTAAGCAGCAGCTCGTCCTGTGCCGCGTCGAACGGCCCGCGCGCGAAGATCAGGCCGTAACGCTCGAGCGGCAGGGGCTCGGGCTGCGGATCGACCAGCCGCACCAGAAACCAGATCGTCGGCAGGCCTGCGAAGGCGGCCATATCCTTCAGGCCGCTGGCGAGGAAGGCGCGCGTCACGCCGCGCTCGATCAGGGCCTGGGCCGCCGCCGGCGCGTCCGGCACGTCGATCCAATGATCGCCGGCCTGGCGAACCCACGGCGCGCGGCGCAGCGCCAGGCGCGGCACCGACAGCTCGGCGCAGGCTTCCACCGCATGGCGCGCCATAACCACGGCGAAAGGATGCAGCGCGTCGATCACCAGCCGCACGTCCTCAGCCTGGAGATAGGCCGCTAGACCCTCCTCGCCGCCGAAGCCGCCGATGCGCATCTCGCCGGCGAGTTTCTTCGGAGCCGCCGTGCGGCCGGCCAGCGAGGTGACGACACGCAGCCTCTTGCCGAAGCGTTCGACGGCGGCGCGGGCGAGATCGGCCGCCTCGGCGCTGCCGCCGAGAATGAGCAGGGTCGCTTTGGCCGGTTTTCTTGGGGTGGCGTCTGCCATAATCTGCCGGTTATAACCCAGTCCGCCGTTTCAGGGAGTCATAAGCCGCCCCATGCTGACCGTGCCGTTCGAGATGCCCGCCTTCGAGCCGGGCTGGGTTTGGCTTGTCGGTGCCGGCCCCGGCGATCCGGGCCTGTTGTCGCTCCACGCCCTCAACGGCCTGAGCCAGGCCGACGTCGTGGTCTATGACGCCCTGGTCGATCCGCGCATTCTCGTCGCCGCCAAGCCGGGCGCGGAGATGATCTATGCCGGCAAGCGCGGCGGCAAGCCCTCGCCCAAGCAGACCGACATCTCGCAGCGCCTCGTCGAACTGGCGCGCTCGAACCGACGCATCCTCCGCCTCAAGGGCGGCGATCCTTTCGTCTTCGGGCGCGGCGGCGAGGAAGCCTTGGCGCTGGTCGCCGCCGGCATCCCCTTCCGCCTGGTGCCCGGCATCACCGCCGGCATCGGCGGCCTCGCCTATGCCGGCATTCCGGCGACGCACCGCGACGTCAATGCCGCCGTCACCTTCGTCACCGGCCATCAGGCCGGCGGCAACGTGCCGGAACATCTCGACTGGGCGGCGCTCGCCAAAGGCTCGCCGGTGCTGGTGATCTACATGGCGGTGCAGAACCTGCCCGCCATCGTCGGCAAGTTGCTCGCCGCCGGGCGCAGCGCGGCCGAGCCGATGGCGATCATCAGCAAGGCCTCGACGCCCGATCAGACGGTGCTGGAAACGACGCTGGGATCTTGCGTGACCGATTGCGCGGCGGCGAACCCGCCGCCGCCGGCCATGGTGGTGATCGGCCGCGTCGTCGAATTGCGCGCTTCGCTCGATTGGCTCGGCGCGATCGACGGGCGCAAGCTCGCGCCGGATCCGTTTAACAAGGCTCCGATCGCCCCCGCCTAGCGCGGCGGCGGCGCGTCCTCGTCGAATAGGATGCGCTCGGCGGCGCCGTCGAGATCCTCGAACTGGTTGGCGCGCAGCGCCCAAAGGAAGGCGGCGAGCCCCAAGAGGCCGAGAAACAACGCCACCGGAATGAGATAGAGCAGCATGCTCATGGCTTGCGCCTCTTCTCCGCGCCCATGCGATAGAGCCGCAGGGAATTGACCGTCACGATGATCGACGAGGCCGACATGGCGATGGCGGCGATCAGCGGCGTGACGAAGCCGAGGACAGCGAGCGGCACGGCCAGGGCGTTATAGGCGAAAGCCGCGGCAATATTTTGCAGGACGAGGCGCTGCGACTGGCGCGCCACGTCATAGGCCTCGCAGACCGCGTCGAGGCTTTCGCCTTGGAACACATAATCGGCGGCGGCCTGGCTGACGTCGGCACCGCTCGCCGGCGACATGGAGACATAGGCGCTGGCCAGCGCCGGCGCGTCGTTGAGCCCATCGCCGACCATCAGCACCTTGCGCCCGGCGGCGGCCAATTCGCGCAGCCGCGCGATCTTGTCGCTCGGCGCAGCGCTCGCCCGCCAGGTCTCGATGCCGGCGGCGCGCGCCGCCGCCTCGACCACCGGGGCGCGGTCGCCCGACAGCAATTCGACGGCGAGGCCGCGCGCTCTCAGCGCGGCCACGGTTTGGGCGGCATCGGGCCGCAGCACATCGTTGAAGAGGAACCGCACGAAGCTGCCGTCGGCGCGGCGCAGCCACAGTTCGGGCCCGTCGTGATCGCCGGCTGCCTCGGTCACGCCGCACCAGAGGCGGCTGCCGAGACGCAGCTCTCCGGCGGGCGTCGTCGCCAGCAGACCGAGGCCGGGGTGCTCGGCGACGTCGTCCTGCGGCGCGATTTTCGGCCGCAAGCGGCTCAACGCCTGGCAGAGCGGATGGCGGCTGACGGCGGCGAGCGACACGGCGAGCGCCAGATCGTCGTCCGACAGGCCGTCGCCGTTGGCCAGCTTGAGGCGGCCGAGGCTGAGCGTGCCAGTCTTGTCGAACAGCACCGTGTCGATGGCGGCGAGGCGCTCGAGCCCGTCGGCGGATTTCAGCAGCACGCCGCGGCGCAGCAAGCGACCGCTCGCCACCACCTGGACCACCGGCACGGCGAGGCCGAGGGCGCAAGGACAGGTGATGATGAGCACGGCGACCGCCACCATCAGGGACTGCTGCCAGGGTGCGCCGACCAGGAAGGTCCAGCCGAGAAAGGTCACCAGCGCGGCGAGATGCACCACCGGCGAATAGACGCGGGCGACACGGTCGGCGAGGCGCACATAACGCGCGCGGCTCTGCCCGGCGACATCCATCAGCCGGACGATCTCGGCGAGCAGCGTCTGCGCCCCGGCGGCGGACACCCGGATGACGAGCGGCGCGGTGCGGTTGAGCGTGCCGGCGAACACCTTGTCTTTCGGCCCGACCGCCTGCGGCGTGGTTTCGCCGGTGAGCAGGCTGGCATCCAAATCGCTGCGGCCGCGCAAAATCTCGCCGTCCGCCGGCAGGCGCGCGCCGACCGGCACCAGCAGCGTCATGCCCGGCTCGATGTTGGAGACGCGCAAGGCGCGCTGGCTGCCGTCCGCTTCGAGCAGGGTGGCGGTCGCGCCTTGCAGCACCAACAGATTCTCCGCCACGGCGCAGGCCTTGGCGCGCGCCTGGCGGTCGAGATAGCGCCCGACCAGCAGGAAGAACAGCAGCGAGGCCGCCGCATCGAAATAGGCATGCTCGCCGCCGCGCACGGTCTCGAACAGGCTCATGGCCGTGGTCAAGCGCACCGCCACCGTGATCGGCAGGTCCATGCGCATCTCGCCGGCCTTGAGCCCGGCGAGCGCCGAGGCGAAGAAAGGGCGG
>CAMAVH010000155.1 GCA_945861615.1 Rhizobium sp. Q54
GGCATAGCCCGCCTTGATCAGATTGGCCGCCATGCCGCTGCCCATGCCGCCCGTGCCGATAAAACCCAGCGTCTTCATGCCTCGTCCTTTCTTGTTCGTTGCCATGTCGCGCTCACGCGAAATCACGCTCGCACAATGTCGCGGGCGCACAGGTCCGGCGCAACGGGAATATTCCGCCGCTCTGGCGAGGAGAACAAACGCAAAGTTCCATTCTGCCGTCGATAGGCAGCTCTGCCCGGATCGCCGGATACTCCCTAATGGATAAGTATATGCCGGAACATTATTCGATTAATTCTAAATCCCGGCCTCAACCATCCTGGCAAGGAGCGTTCGATGAGCAGCACTCATTTCGATGCGCCAAGCAGCACGTTAGATGAGCCCCTCGGCAATCCGTCAATTTTTCTCGATCCTCGCGAGGAAATGGAGAGACGGCTTCCCCGGCACTTACAGCCTCTCATGACATGTCTGACGGCGAAGCCCTCATCGAGCCGCTGCCCGGTCCGAACGCCGATCTACCATGTCGCTACGGCCTTTCTTGTTCTGGCCTTGGGCATCGTCATGAGCATCGCCATTCTGTCCGTGACGGAGGGTATCGCATGCGTCGCACTGCTGCCCATCGCGCTGATACTCACCACCTCGGGGATGGGCAAACTGCAGGCCGTCGTCTATCACCATTGCGCGCACGGCACGGTGTTTAGAAACCGGATCCTCAACACCCAAGTCGGACGCGCGATCGGCATCTTGCTTCTCGTGAAGCAATTCGACGCCTATCAGAGAGAACATATGCTTCATCACAATCCGAACAAATTGCTCACGGACGACGACGAGTTTGCGCAGTTCGTTTTCAAGCTCTGCGGCCTTCGTCTCGGCTTGCCGAAGGGCGTCATATGGCGCCATGTTCTTCTGAGTTTCGTCTCGCCATTCTTCCATCTGCGATTTCTGCTCGCGCGCATATCGTCCAATCTTTTATCGAACTCGGCTGGCCATAACATTGCCGCGCTGACGTACTGGGCCATTTTGTCATGGGCGGTAACCATGACCGATCTATGGTCCGTATTCTTCGTCGCCTGGCTGCTCCCCCTCGTCGTGCTGTTTCAATTAGCAACGGCCCTGCGGGTTTTCTGCGAACATCGCTTCCCCGAAGCGGAGATAATCGCGCTGCGCGACAAGCGCTTTGTCGGCCATGCGACCACCGGCGTATTCGCCGGAGCCGCGCCGCCGGCGGCGACGCGCGATACATGGAGCGGTCTGTCGGAATGGACGATCTGGTGGATGCGAATGCTGACGCTGCATCTCTTCGAGCGCGTTTTCGTCTTGGTCGGCGATGCGCCCGCCCACGACTTCCATCATCGTCATCCCGCTTCGCGAAAATGGGCAAATTACATAAATGCCCGAGAGGAAGATCGCCAAGCCGGCTGCCCCGGCTATCCCGTCAATTATATAGAAAGCTGGGGGCTGTTCCGGACGATCGACGAAAACTTCGCGCTCATGAGCAGCGCGGCGAAGCGGCCTGTCGACTAGCGCTTAACGCGACCGGGTCTTGCGCGCTGCATTTCGCCATCTGACGCGGCGCTTGGGAAAGCGGACATTGATCACCGTCCCGCGCCCAAGCTCGCTTTGAATGAAAAGGCTGCCTTCATGCCGCTCTATGAGCGCCTTGCATAAAGGGAGCCCCAATCCTGCGCCGGGTTGATCTCTAGTGTAGATGCTACCCACTTGACCGAAGGGTTCGAGCGCGGTGGGAATATCGTCCGGCGCGATGCCGATGCCGTTATCCGACACTGACAACAACAGACCGCCATCCGCCTCGATCTGCGCCGCGACGCTGACCTGGCCGCCCGGCTGCGTGAACTTCACGCTGTTCGCCATCAAGTTGATCAGGATTTGCCGCACACGGCGGGCATCGGCGAGCAGGAGCGGCGCGTCCTCCTCGATATCGATGGAGATGGCGATATCTTTCGTCCGCGCGGCCGTTTCCACGGTCGTGAGGGCGGCTATCGCCGCATGCCGCAGGTCCATGATCTCTTCGTGCAACGGATCTTTGCCAGCTTCCAATCGAGAGAAATCGAGAATGTCGTTGATCAAAGACAGCAGATGATTGCCGCTAGAGTAAATTCCGTCGGCATATTGCTTGTATTTGCTGGAGCCGAGCGGACCGAATGTTTCATCTCGCAACATCTCGGCGAACCCGATGACAGCATTCAGCGGCGTGCGAAGTTCGTGACTGAGGTTGGCCAGGAAGGACGATTTCGTCGCGCTGGCTTCCTCTACCGCAATCCTCGCCTTTTTCAGGTCGGCTTCCGTTCGGGCGCGTTGGACGATATCGGTGAAGACGTTGAGGGCGCCTTCAACCACCTGACGATCATCGGGCTCGAAGGGTCTGGCGACATTCGCCTCCGACTGATTGCCAAGTATGAGCGCGTAGCCGGAGGCTGCATCGAACGCCCATAAAATATAGGGCACGCCGAGCATGGCGCGCAGTTCGGTCGCCGGACTGACATCGTCCGTCTTGGATGTCGTGAAATAGAAACTCGGCGGGTTCGCCAACGGCATGGGCCTGGGCTTGCGCCTATCGCTCGAGCCGAGCACGTATTGAACGGTGAAAATCTGGCGTTCAGGGTCGAACTTAAGGATGGCCGAACGGTCGCAAAGCGCATTCTCGATGACGATGTCGAGGATGCGCTTGCCGACCACTTCGTTTGTCGCATTGATATCGACGAGCCCATAGGCTTCGCGAATCATTTTCGCGGTCGTCCTGCTGCGCCGCGATTCGCGGTGAGCACGGCTCTGCTCTTCCTGGAGACGAAGCACCCGCGCCCCGAGATCGTTGCATTGCCGGATATAAAATTCCAATACGCGTTGGCGATCGTCGCTGGACTCTTCGCTCATCTACGGGACCCGATACAACGTCGTCAGCACGCCGGTCCAATCGAGCGGCCGGCTACAGCCATTCACTGGTGCGATTTCAACGCCCGAATAGAAGCCGATGAAGGGCGCGTCGATGGCCAAGTTCTCCAACAGGATGTCGGCTTCCTCGATCTGCGAGCCGCTGCGGGCGCTCGCCCGGCCGGCGCAATCGACATAGAGCGTCAGCAAGCAGTCGCGATCCGCGCAGCGCTCCGTCATGAGTTGAGCGCCCCGGCGCACCGATTCAGCCATCAAGCCATTGTCGCGCGACATGATTTGCACGATCGAGCCTGCCTTAAAATCCGGCTCGAACAGCGTGATCGAACGTCGCGCTGGATTTGCCGAAAGAATCAGCCGGTTCACATAGGCGTTTTCGTCGTAGGGCGCGTAGCGATCGCCATGTTTTTCGCCCAGCGTCACCATGAGGGACAGCGCGTCGCGGGCGCTTTCCCCCGCCGGCATTCCGAGCAACCCCTCGATGACATCGAGAGCCGGCTGGCTGTTGAGCTCGAATAGCTCGGCGCCCTCGATCTTCGTGATTTCGAGAAACGCGCTGACCGGCACGCAGCCGTGCAAGATCGCGGTTTCGGCGCGGATCTCTTGCGGCAAGACGACGGCGGTGACGGCATGCTTGGCGACGATCGATCTGTCGAAGATATAGCCGTCCGTCAAATTCATGTCCGTGAGCATGCCGCCGCCGAGGATATCGACCGGATGGCCGTTCAGGCCGTCGTAGATCCCTTCGACGAGCAGGCTCGCGGGATGCAGTTGATGCGGGTCGCTTTGCGCGACGCTATCGTAGAACAGCAGAACCACGCTGTTCGGTGCGGCGGCGGAGCGAATGCGCTCTCCCAAGCGGGCGCCCGCACTGCGTTCGCCGGCATCGAGATGATTCTCGGTGAGCAGGATCGGCGGCGGCAGGCTGGCCGGAAACACGGCAATCGCCGTTTCGAAGCCGCTGTAGCCGGCGCCGGCGCGCGTGATGACGCCGGCGGCGGATCCCCCGACGATTTCCGTCGTGTCGAGGCCCGCGCTCAAGGCGTGGATCATTTTCGACGGATCGTGCTTGCCGCCGCAAAATGCGAGAACCCAGCCGGGCGCGTCATTCGTGGGGGGGCTGATGCGCGCCTGGTGAATCGCCGAAAGGACCGCCTTGTCGCTGTCCGGATCGCGCCCTCGCCCGACGCGAACGCTATGCCGGTCCCCCGCCGTCATATCTAAACCGTATGGAGATAGGCTGGAGGGCGCGGCAAGTGCTGGCCGACGACTTGGAGAAAGGCCCGCGTGGAAAATGGCTTGGCGATATATTCATCGCATCCGGCCTCGCGCATAATCCGCTCTTCGGTCGGCATGGCAAATGCCGTCACGACGACGACGGGGATCAGTCGAAGCCATTCATCGTCTTTCAGCCAGCGCAAGACATCGAGACCGGACATGATCGGCAGCTGAATGTCGAGAACGATGAGATCCGGCTGCTGGGCATTCACGAGGCTCATGGCCTCTTCCCCGTCATGGGCGCGCATCGTGACGTAGCCGCCCACTTCCAGAAGATCCGTGAGAAGCACCGAATTGAGATCGTTATCCTCAACGATCAAGACAATGGGCTTGTGCAACTATGTCTCGTCCCGCTTTGAACCGATGTTCCGGTTTTGTGCAGCACCCCCCATGCTTCTCGCCTCGCCTCGCTCAGCGAAGCCTGTTAGTCGTCCCCGATCTGCTCGAAGAGTTCAAGATGGAAGGCGCAAAAACGGCGCGCCTACCTCCAATGAGATGATGCGCCGGTTCCCTATGCGCTTTCAGAAATCGCAAGCGGCGCGGCCCTGGCTCGCGCCGGCGTGCATAGATGAAGCGGAGGATGCGCGCTCGCGCGCAGAGCGGAAAAGCGCATGGCGATGCCGCTTGGTAGGAAGATGGTGGGCCCGGCAGGACTTGAACCTGCAACCAGACCGTTATGAGCGGTCGGCTCTAACCAATTGAGCTACAGGCCCACTGTTTCGCGACGCAGACGCGGCCTTACGCTGCCATGATCCTGAGATCGTGGCAACGCGGCCGAGGCGAAAGCGGGAAATCGGCGGACGGAGAACTCCGCCCGCCGGATAAGTCCTAAGTATCCAGGAAGCTGCGCAGCAGCCGCGAGCGGCTGGGATGCTTCAGCTTGCGGAGCGCCTTCGCCTCGATCTGACGTATGCGCTCGCGGGTGACGGAGAACTGCTGGCCGACTTCTTCCAGCGTGTGGTCGGTGTTCATGCCGATGCCGAAGCGCATGCGCAGCACGCGCTCTTCGCGCGGCGTGAGCGAGGCCAGCACCCGCGTGGTGGTCTCGCGCAGGTTCGATTGGATGGCGGCGTCGAGCGGCAGGACGGCGTTCTTGTCCTCGATGAAGTCGCCGAGATGCGAATCCTCCTCGTCGCCGATCGGCGTTTCGAGGGAGATCGGCTCCTTGGCGATCTTGAGCACCTTACGGACCTTCTCCAGCGGCATGCCGAGACGCTCGGCCAACTCTTCCGGCGTCGGCTCGCGGCCGAACTCGTGCAGCATCTGGCGGCTGGTGCGCACCAGCTTGTTGATCGTCTCGATCATATGCACGGGAATGCGGATGGTGCGCGCCTGGTCGGCGATCGAGCGGGTGATCGCCTG
>CAMAVH010000156.1 GCA_945861615.1 Rhizobium sp. Q54
GCGGCCACCAGGGATTCGATAAGGATGGCGGAGAAGCCTTTGAGAAACACGCTGCGCACCATCTTGATGGTAGATGCCGCGCCGACCTCGTCGCCGATGGACTCGACATTCATACCGAACTGCTTAAGGAGCGGTGTTATCGCTACCGCTGTCTTGCCGGCGAGCAGCATCGGCACCTTATGGCCGTGTGGTGGAACCAGGTCCATGACGGCGACGTCGACATAGGCGCCGCCTGCTGCCTCGATGATCTTGGCATTCTGCTGCTTGACCATGGGAGATGTCGAATTGACATCGAGATAGGTCTGCCCGGGTATCATTGCCATTGCGGCGCTTTCGGCCGCTGCGGGCGAATTGCTGCAGGTGACGGCGGCGACGATCAGGTCCGCACCCTCAACTGCCTCGCGTGCACTCTTAACCGTTTTAATCCCGATGCTACCGGCTTTGGCGATTAACGCCGGCGCCTTTGTCGGATCCTCGATGAGGAGGTCGTAGGCACCTGTCGTGCGGGCGCCGGATTCGATGAGCCCTTTGGCAAGTAGGCCGCCAGCCTCGCCGAGGCCTATGAACGCGATGGTCGTCATATTGTCGCTCCGAATCGATTAAAACTTTGAACGGGGTCCTGCAGGGTGCCTTGGGTCGCCGCGTGCAAGCGCTGATTAAGCTTGCCACTGGCAGTGTGCAACTGGCGAATCAACTCGCGCACACCGGGCGAAAGTGAGGCGTCGGCGCGCGTGGTGACGCCGATGGGGCGCTCGGTGCCGGCGAGCCCCTCGACGTGCAACGCGGCGAGGATGCCGAATTCTTCTTCGTAGTGGATCTGGCTACGCGAAATTAAGGTGAGATAATTGCTTTCAAGCAGAAGCGCGCGTGTGGCGGTCAGCGAACTCGATTCAATGATCTTCGGCGGCGTCAGCCGGTGCTTCGCCAACAGCGCTTCGAAGATACTACGTGTCGGCGTGCCGCGCATCGGCATAATCCATTGCTCGCCGGCGAGTTCTGCCATGGTGAGCGACGGGCGGCGCGCCAGCGGGTTATGGATACCGGCGGCAATTAACAGAGGTTCCCGGAACAGCACCTCCTCAGTCACGTCGTCCGCCGATGCCGGCGTGCGCAAAGCGCCAACGATGACGTCGAGGTCGCCGCAACGTAGCGCCGCAAGCAGCGTGTGATAAGGTCCATCCACCAGGGCGAACTCGAGATTCGGATAGCGAGGTGCCATATGGGCTATGGTGCGTGGCAACAGGATGGTCCGCGACAGAGGCAAGGCGCCAATAACTACTCGCCCCGAAAGGTTGCCCTGGAAGGCGGCGAGATCGTCGTGGGCGTGGCGCAATTCGGTGAAGGCGAGCTTGGCGTAGCGCACCAGGATTTCACCGGCAGCCGACAGAGTGATGCCATTCGGACGGTGCTCGATCACAGCCTCGCCCACCAAGCCGCGCAATTCGCGAAGCGCATGCCAGGTAACCGATTTTGAATAGCCCGTTTCAAGCGACGCAGATTGCACACTGCGCCGTTCGGCGACGGAGACGAGCGTGATCAACTGCTGGCGCGTGATCCGCCGGTGCAGGCCGCAGAAGCTTTCCTTAATGGCCGGCGGGGCGCCGCTGCGCGCGATCTCGTTCTCGGCGGCGAGCAGATGGTTCATCGCCCGGCGCACGCGCTGGATGAAAATCTCGCCGCGCTCGGTCGGCACCATTCCCTTGGAGCGCCGGCTGAATAGGGGGATGCCGATCTGCTCTTCGATCAGCTTGATCGCATGGCTGACCGCCGGCTGCGTCAGGTTGAGCGCACGCGCCGCCTGGTTGGTGCTGCCGTGGTCGGCGGCGGCGATCAGCGCCCACAGGGCGCGGAATCTGAGCGTGTCCATTGCCGTTCTGCGGCGTTTCGCCGGGCCATTTGCGGCGCCGACGCCCCCTCCGTCTCCCTGCACCGCCCGCTGGACATGTTCCGCGGGTCTATTCTTATAGATTGTTTGAGTATTTTTTTAGCTGGAGCATGCTTAAAAGGCTAATTTATTCTTATGGCACGAGAGTTTTTCCTAAGAACTTAGATTAAATTTATAGTGAGGCGCGGAATGTGAATTACCCCCGGTGGCCGCTTTCAGGCAGGATCCGCCCTTCAAGCCCTCCTGTCACGAGAGGGCAAAAAAACAAAACAATCCCAGGGAGCGGCCCAGCCATGCCCGATCAAGTCGGTAAGACCGGCCTCGTCGTTAGCGCGCATTCAGCCGATTTCGTGTGGCGAGCCGGCGGCGCCATTGCCCTCTACGCTAAGCGCGGCTGGAAGATCAAAATCATCTGCTTAAGTCTCGGCGCGCGCGGCGAATCAGCCAAAATGTGGCGCGAGGGCAAGGGCGTGACGCTCGAGAAGGTCAAGCAGGCGCGCATCGACGAAGCGCGTGCGGCCTCCGATATTCTGGGTGCCGACAGCATCGATTTCTACGACTTGCAGGACTACCCCATGCGCGTGCCGGACGAGATCGTCTTCCGACTCGCCGACGAATATCGCAGCCTGCGCCCGGAATGGGTGCTGACGCACGGCATGGAAGATCCTTACAACGCCGATCATCCGCTCACCTCGCAGGTGACGCAGGAGGCGCGCGTGATCGCCCAGGCGCACGGCCATAAATATCCCGAGCCGCCGATCGGCGCGCCGCAAGTCTTCATGTTCGAACCGCACCAGCCCGAACAGTGCAACTTTAAGCCGCAGCTCATCCTCGATATCTCCGAAGTATGGGCGCAAAAGCGCAAGGCCTTCGAGTCGCAAGCGGCGCAGGAATATATGTGGGACTATTACACTCACGTCGGTCTCAACCGCGGCACCCAGGGCGCGCGCAATTCGGGACGTAGGATGATCTACGGCGAAGCCTATCAACGCATCTTCTCTCTCGTCACAGACACTTTCATGTAGGGCGGGCAATGCAGACTCGTATCCCATGCGTGCTGATGCGCGGCGGAACGTCGAAGGGCCCTTATTTCCTCGCCTCCGACCTGCCGCGCGAGCAGGCGCTGCGCGACAAGGTGCTTCTATCCGTCATGGGCTCGCCCGACGCGCGCCAAATCGATGGGCTTGGCGGCGCCGATCCGCTTACCAGCAAAGTTGCAATCATTTCCAAGTCGACGCGCCCGGGTATCGACGTGGATTATCTCTTCGCCCAGGTCGGCATCGACCAGGCGGATGTTGATCTAACGCCGAACTGCGGCAATATGCTGGCCGGCGTCGGCCCCTTCGCATTAGAGCAGGGCCTGATCGCCGCGCAGGGCGCGGTGACACCCGTGCGGATCTACATGGAAAATTCGGGCAATATAGCCGTCGCTAAGGTCCAGACACCATGCGGGCGCGTCGAATATGCCGGCACGGCGTGCATCGACGGAGTGCCCGGCGCCGCCGCCGCCATCAGCATAGAGCTCCTGGACACAGCGGGCTCCGCCTGCGGCAGCCTGCTGCCGACCGGCAACCTCACCGACGAGATAGGCGGCGTCGCCGTCACTTGCATGGACAACGGGATGCCCGTGGTGGTCCTGCGCGCGCGCGACCTCGGCGTAACGGGGTACGAAAGCTGCACCGATCTCGACGGCAATGCCGCCTTGAAGGCGCGCATCGAAGCGATCCGTCTTCAGGCGGGACCGTTGATGAATCTCGGCGACGTTGCCAAGAAGGTGGTGCCGAAAATGTGTCTCGTCGCCGAACCGGCGGCCGGAGGCGCGATCTCAACGCGCTGCTTCATTCCGCATGCCTGCCATACCGCCATCGGCGTGCTCGGCGCGGTCACTGTCGCGACCGCCTGCGTACTACCGGGCACCGTCGCCTACGGTCTTGCGCGCTTGCCGGACGGGGCGGTGAAATGCCTATCGGTCGAGCATCCGACCGGTGAATTCACGGTGGAACTGGAGATAGACGAAGCGAGCGGCCACAAGTCGGTAAAGCGCAGCGCCCTACTGCGCACCGCGCGGCGGCTCATGGACGGTCATGCCTATGTGCCCCAAGCGGTATGGACGGGCGCGCAATAACGCGAGTTAATTGACGCGACCGACCGGCGTGCGTAGCTTGTTCGTAAAAAGAACTATTGTTCGCAAAGCGAACAATTTTAACAGATGGCGAAGCCGCGAAGCGGCGTTGGAGAAGGAGACGTCCGATGAATGCACCAGTCTACAAGCCGGAGGACTTCCGAGATTACGCGCATGTCGGTCCCGGCACATTGGCAGGGCGTCTGCTGCGCAGCTTTTGGCAACCGATCATCAAGTCGGACGCGCTTGAGATCGGGCGGCCGAAGCGCGTGCATCTCCTCAACGAATATTTCACCGCTTATCGGGGCGAGGACGGCAAGGCCTATGTCGTGCAGGATGCCTGTCCGCACCGCATGACGCGCCTCTCGCTCGGTTGGGTCGAGAACGACGCGATCCGCTGCTTCTATCATGGCTGGAAATTCGACGGTGCGGGCCAGTGCGTCCATCAGCCCGCTGAGCCTGAAGCCTACAAGAAAGCCATCAAGATCGCTGCCTATCCGGTGCGCGAATATCTCGGTCTCGTTTTCGTCTATTTCGGCGAAGGCGAAGCGCCGGAATTTCCGCTCTACCCTGAAGTCGACGAGACGAAGGACACCGTCTTCTGCAACGCCCATTCGGTGCCCTGCAATTTCTTCCAGCGCATCGAGAACGATCTTGACGAGGTGCATCTGCATTTCGTGCATCGCGTCTCGACTGATAGCATTGGTCTCGACCAATTGCCCGAGATCAGCGTCGAGGAAAGCGATTACGGCATCCTGCGCAAGGGCCGGCGCGAGGGTACATCTAACAACGTCAGCCGCACCGGCCATATCTTCATGCCGAACGTCATGATGGTGTTCACCCCGGGCCGCCCCGGCCGCTGGGCGTGGAATCTGCATCTCGCCTGGCGCGTGCCCGTGAACGACGAGACGATGATGAGCTTTATCATCAATGCCCATCTAGGGGAGGGCAAAGGCTTCCAAAAGCGCGAGCGCCATCTCGATCCTGACCCCCAAGTATATATCGAGAAAATTCTGGCCTGCGAGATGCGCGTGCAGGACATCGATCCAGAATATGCCGGCCTCTTCCAGGTGCAAGACGGCGTCGCGCTGTCCGGCCAGGGCAGTATCGTCGACCGCACCAACGAGCGTCTTGGCCAGTCCGACCGGGGCGTCATGTTGATGCGCAAACTTTGGTCGCGAGAGATGCAGGCCATCGCGGAGGGCCGGCCGACGAAGTCGTGGAAGCGCCCCAAGGAATCGCTACTCGACTACAATTCGCGCGAAGTGCAGATGGCATCTGCCCAAGCCTAGGTGGCGTAAGAATAATAGACGGGGCGGGGACGGCCTCGGAAGCATCCAGTTCCGTAAAACAAAAAACGACCAACAATGATCGGGAGGACTTTTTATGAAAC
>CAMAVH010000157.1 GCA_945861615.1 Rhizobium sp. Q54
CCGGGGCTCAGCGCTTGCCGAGCACCTTGCGCTTGCTGCGATATTCGCCCTCCTCGATCTCGCCGCGGGCGAAGCGCTCGGCGAGGATGCGATGGCCGTTCGCCACCGGCGAATGGCGCGCCGCGAGGCCACCGGGATGGAAGCTGTGATAGATGGCGAAGCCGAGGACGATCAGCCCGGCGACGATCAGCAGCACGAACACCGGCGAGAAGATCATGGCGTGGGCCTGCCAGCCATCCCAGCCGCCGCGTTCCCACATCGGGCCCCAGTCGCGCTCGTAGGGCGGCGGATCGACGGCCCAGGCGGGGCCGGCGAGAGGGGCGGCGAGGGCGGTCCGGCCAAGGCGTGCGGCGTTGCGGAACATGACGACCTCCTGAAAGCGGATGCGGGATCGTCAAGCTAGGCCCGGCGGGCCGCCAAGGCCTTGATATGCGTCAAGGTCCGGGGATCGGCGCCCGGCCCGGCGCCTGGCTCGGCGCCCGGCTCGGCGCCTGGCTCGGCGCCCGGCTCGGCGCCTGAATCGCCTGGGGGGCCTATTCTGGACTCCCGGGCTGGCGCGCGGTAAAAGCGGCATCCCGCCCTGGTTTCGGCTGCGCTGACGGTTTTTGCCGGACGAAATTCTGGAAAATCAGGCGCTTGGCTTGTCGCCGGGCCCTTCATCGGGCGCTTGTGCCCCCTATATGTAAAGCCATGCCGACCAGCAACGACATCCGCGCGGCCTTCCTGGACTTCTTCGCCCGCAACGACCATCGCGTCGTGGCGTCGAGCCCGCTCGTGCCGCACAACGACCCGACCCTGCTGTTCACCAACGCCGGCATGGTCCAGTTCAAGAACGTCTTCACCGGCCAGGAGAAGCGCGATTACGCGCGCGCCACGACCTCGCAGAAATGCGTACGCGCCGGCGGCAAGCACAACGACCTCGACAATGTCGGCTATACCGCGCGCCACCATACCTTCTTCGAGATGCTCGGCAACTTCTCGTTCGGCGACTATTTCAAAGAGCGCGCCATCGAACTGGCCTGGACGCTGCTCACCAAGGATTTCGCCCTGCCCAAGGACAAGCTCTGCGTCACCGTCTATCACACGGACGACGAAGCGGCGAACCTGTGGAAGAAGATCGCCGGCCTCACCGACCAGCGCATCATCCGCATCCCGACGAGCGACAATTTCTGGTCGATGGGCGACACCGGCCCCTGCGGCCCCTGCTCGGAAATCTTCTACGACCATGGCGACCATATCGCCGGCGGTCCGCCGGGCAGCGCCGAGCAGGACGGCGACCGCTTCATCGAGATCTGGAATCTCGTCTTCATGCAGTACGAGCAGCTGGCCCCCGACAACCGCCAGCCGCTGCCGCGCCCCTCCATCGACACCGGCATGGGCCTCGAGCGGCTCGCCGCCGTGCTGCAGGGCAAGCATGACAATTACGACACCGACACGCTACGCGCGCTGATCGAGGCCTCGTCGCAGGCGATCGGCAGCCCGGCCGACGGCCCGCACAAGGTCAGCCATCGCGTCATCGCCGACCATCTGCGCTCCTCCTGCTTCCTGATGGCCGACGGCGTGCTGCCGTCGAACGAAGGGCGCGGCTACGTGCTCCGCCGCATCATGCGCCGCGCCATGCGCCACGCCAATATCGCCGGCGCGCGCGAGCCGGTGATGTGGAAGCTGGTGCCGGCCCTGGTCAAGCAGATGGGCCAGGCCTATCCCGAACTGGCGCGCGCCGAGGCGCTGATCGCCGAAACGCTGAAGCTCGAGGAATCGCGCTTCCTCACCATGCTCGATCGCGGCCTGAAGCTGCTCGAAGACGAGACCCGGAAGCTGCCGGCCAATGCCGACCTGCCCGGCGAGGTCGCCTTCAAGCTCTACGACACCTTCGGCTTCCCCTACGACCTGACGGAAGACGCGCTGCGCGCGGAGGGCCGCAAAGTGGCGCGCGCCGGCTTCGATGCCGCCATGGAAAAGCAGCGCCAGGAAGCCCGCGCCGCCTGGACCGGCTCGGGCGAGGCCGCCACCGAGAAGCTGTGGTACGAAATCCGCGACGCCGTCGGCGCCAGCGAATTTCTCGGCTACACGACCGAAACGGCCGACGGCAAGATCGTCGCGCTGGTCGCCGATGGCGCGCGCGTCGAGGAATTGAAAGCCGGCCAGGAAGGCTCGGTGATCGTCAACCAGTCGCCGTTCTACGGCGAATCCGGCGGCCAGCAGGGCGACGTCGGCATCATCAAATCTGACAAGAGTGAATTCACCGTCACCGACACGCACAAGAAGCTCGGCGACCTGATGGTGCATCACGGCAAGCTCGCCAAGGGCGCGCTGAAAGTCGGCGACACGGTCGAGCTGCGCGTCGATGGCAAGCGCCGCTCAGCGCTGCGTGCGCACCATTCGGCGACCCACCTGCTGCACGCCGCGCTGCGCCGCCGCTTGGGGCCGCATGTCACGCAGAAGGGCTCGATGGTCGCGCCCGACCGTCTGCGCTTCGACTTCAGCCACAACAAGCCGATCGCGCCCGAGGAATTGCTCGTCATCGAGCGCGACGTCAACCGCCTGGTGCGCCGCAATGCCGATGTCGCCACGCGCCTGATGACGCCCGACGCGGCGGTCGCTGAGGGCGCCATGGCGCTGTTCGGCGAGAAATACGGCGACGAGGTGCGCGTCGTTTCCATGGGCCTCGACGACGAGATTCCCACCAGCGATGCCAAGCCCTATTCGACCGAGCTGTGCGGCGGCACCCATGTGACCCGCACCGGCGACATCGGCGCCTTCCGCATCGTCGCCGAGGGCGCGCTGGCGTCGGGCGTGCGCCGCATCGAAGCGCTGACCGGTGAAGCCGCCGACCGCTGGGACGAACAGCAGAGCGCGCGCCTGGCCGAAGCCGCCGCCGTGCTCAAGACCGCGCCCGCCGACCTGCCGGCGCGCGTCGCGGCACTGGCCGACGAGCGTCGCCGCCTGGAGCGCGAACTGGCCGACGCCAAGAAGCAGCTCGCGCTGCTCGGCTCGTCCGGCGCGAGCGTGGGCGGCGCCTCCGCCGGCGAACTGGCCAAGGACATCGCTGGCGTCAAATTGGTCGCGCGCAAGCTCGACGGCGTCGCCGCGAAAGACCTCAAAGGCATGGCCGACGATTTCAAAGCCAAGGTCGGCTCGGGCATCGTCGCGCTGATCGCCGTCACCGACGGCAAGGCCTCGGTCGTCGTCTCCGTCACCGACGATCTGACGAACCGCTTCAACGCCGTCGATCTGGTCAAGATCGCCGCCGAAGCGCTCGGCGGCAAAGGCGGCGGCGGCCGCCCCGCCATGGCGCAAGCCGGCGGCCCAGATGCCGACAAGGCCGACGCGGCGCTGCAGGCGGTCGAGCAGGCCGTGGCGAAGGTGCCGGCGTAAAGCCGCTAAGAAGACCGTCATGCTCGGGCTTGACCCGAGCATCCATGCTTCACGCGCTTGAGCGTTGGATGAATGGACCCTCGGGTCAAGCCCGAGGGTGACGGCGATGGGAAGGCGCAGACATTCTGGCCAAGACACAAACAAAAACCCCGCAGGATTGCTCCCGCGGGGTTTTGTTTTGACTATGTGGCCGAAATCTTACGCCTTCGACAGCGCCACCTTCAGGTTGCGTCGATCTTGTCGAGGAACTGCGTCATGGTCAGCCACTTCTGGTCCGGGCCGATCAGCAGGGCCAGGCTCTTCGTCAGGTGGCCGCTCTCGACCATGCCGCGCAAGTTTATTTCCTAACGAGGCGCGCCTACTAGGCCCTCTTTGACGGCATCAGAAAGATTGTTGCGTTAACTCCCTTGCAAATCCGTCGCATCAGAACTTGTCCGGTCTCATGCCGTTGTATTAGGTATCTGAACACAGCGGCCTGAGTTTCACGGCCCTCGGTTCAGCGAGGATTATGCAGTGACGGGATCAAACCGCTTCGAGGCGCTCGATTCATGGCGAGGTGTCTGCGCGCTTCTGGTCGCGACGATGCATCTCTGCACACAATTTCATTACTCGGCGTTGTCCGATCTGGCGATCGTTTCGAACTTCTATCTGCTGGTCGATTTTTTCTTCGTGCTGTCCGGCTTCGTTATCGCCCATGCCTATCACGATCATTTGGCCAATGGCGGATCGTTTCTGCGCTTCGTCATCCGGCGAGTGGGCCGGCTTTGGCCGCTTCATGTCGCGATGTTTCTCGTTATGTTTCTGCTGGAAACAACCAAGGCCCTCGCGTCGATCGACACGCAATCCCCCGCTTTCGGCCCGGGGTGGGAACCGGCCTCCGTCGCGGCCAATTTCTTCCTGCTGCACGCGCTCGGAGTCTTGCCGTTCCCCAATATCAACGGGCCGAGTTGGACGATCAGTGCCGAACTTTGGACGAACATCCTGTTCGCGGTGATCGTCATGCGGGTCGGACGGCATGCCCCGGCCGTGCTCGGCGGCCTGGCGGTCGTCTCGGTGATCGTCCTGATTGCGTTCACCGACGGACATTTTCTCGATGCGACCACCGATTTCGGCCTGTTCCGCTGCATCTACGGTTTCACTGTCGGCTTCTTCCTGTACCGCCTGTGGCGGAGCAGGGCAGCGAAGCCGCAAAGCGCCGGATTAGAATGGCCTGCCTTGTTTCTCGCCGGCGCCTTCATGTGGCTGTCGGATTGGAAGCCGTTGACGATGCTAGCGCCATTCGTCTTCGGTTTCGTGATCTACGCCTTCGCCCGGCAAAGCGGCGCGCTGTCGCGCCTCATGACGGGCGGCGCTATGGGATGCATCGGCTTGTGGTCCTATTCCATCTACCTGGTTCATTGGCCGCTCTTCGTGTTTCTGTCGCGCTTCATGGGTTTCGTCGATGCGACGACGGGTGCCGATGTGAAGGCCGACTATATGATCGATGGCGAAAGCATCAGCCTGGTATCCTTTTCGTCGATATCCATCCAGGTTTTGACCGTGCTGGTCCCTTTGCTGCTTTTGATCCCGCTGTCTTCCGTGAGCTATAAGCTCATCGAATCGCCGGGACGCACTTGGTTCAACAGATGGGCGAGCGGCGAGATCGGCTTCAAGCAGGCGTTTCGTTCCCGGGCCAAAGCGGCGGACAGCAAAGCAAGACGGATACGGTGAACAAAAAACCCCGCAGGATCGCTCCCGCGGGGTTTTGCTTTGGCTATGTCGCTGAAGCTTACGCCTTCGACAGCGCCGCCTTCAGGTTGCTGTCGATCTTGTCGAGGAACTGCGTCGTGGTCAGCCACTTCTGGTCCGGGCCGATCAGCAGGGCCAGGTCCTTCGTCATGTGGCCGCTCTCGACGGTGTCGATGCAGACCTTCTCGAGCGCGTCGGCGAACTTCACCACGTCGGGCGTGCCGTCGAACTTGCCGCGATAGTTGAGGCCGCGCGTCCAGGCGAAGATCGAGGCGAT
>CAMAVH010000158.1 GCA_945861615.1 Rhizobium sp. Q54
GAGCGCCCCGCGCGCATATTGATCTGCGGCTCGCTCTATCTCGCGGGCCATGTGCTGAGCGAGAACGGCTAACAAAAAACCCCGCCATCGCTGGCGGGGTTTTTCTGTTTCTCGATGAGCGTGGCGCTTAGAGCACCGACTTCACCCATTCCTGCAGCGCGCTCTTCGGCATGGCGCCGACCTTGGTCGCGGCGACCTGGCCGTTCTTGAACAGCATCAGCGTCGGGATGCCGCGCACGCCGTACTTCGTCGGCGTGCCGCCGTTCTGGTCGATGTTGATCTTGGCGATCGTCACCTGACCTTCCATGTCCTTGGCGATTTCCTCGAGCGCGGGCGCGATCTGCTTGCAGGGACCGCACCATTCGGCCCAGAAATCGACCAGCACGGGCTGATCGGCCTTCAGCACATCGGCTTCGAACGAGGCGTCGGAGACCTGCTTCAAACCCATGATAAATCCTTGGAACTGTGAGAGAAAATTCCGGGCGACCGCCGGTTGCTGGAGCAAATCTAGGGTGCGCCCCCCGGGGCGTCAAGGCACCGTCCGGTGACTGCCTCCGATGCGCCGGGGACCCGCCGCGCACAAGGCTTTCGGGGTCTGCTATAGGAGCTTCAGGCGCGCGGCGTGACGCCGTCGAGCAGCTCTGCCGGAATTTCCATCCATGACGGCCCGTCGGTCCATAACAGCGCGCAATCGATGCGGCGGCCGACATAGATCTGCGCCAAGAGCGCGCGATAGGCGGCGAGCTGACGCAGATAGATCGCCGGAACGTCGAGGGCGCGTGTCGGCGGCGGACGGTTGCTCTTGTAATCGACCAGCAGCACGCGATCTTCCAAGGCGACGAGCCGGTCGATCTGGCCGCTGATCGTCATGTCGCCGACCTGGCCGGCGATGGAAATTTCCGCCTGGCTGCCGGCGCCGAACAAAGCCACGAAGCGCGGATCGCCCAGCACGCGCAGCGCTTCGCCGGCGATGGCGCTCTGCTGCGCCGCGCTCAGGTTCCACAGGGGCCGCGCGAGATAGCGCGCCGCCGCCGCCGCGCGCGCTTCGGGCGCAACATCCGGCAAGCTCTGCAGCAGGCGATGGATCAAGAGGCCGCGCTGGAAGCGCGCGCCGTCGTCGTCTGCCGCGAAGGGCGACAGCATGGCCGGCTCCGCCTCGCTCGCCGGATCGGGCTTAGAGGGCGCGAGCGGGCGCGACGGGCGTTCCTCCGGCTTGGCGGCGACGTGCGCCCAGTCTTCGAGCGGTGCAAGTTTCTCCGGCGGCGCGCCATGATCGTCGCGGGATTTGTCGGGGGCGCGCGACTGCTCATGCGCCAAACGCAAGCCGACGCCCGACCATCCCTCGGACGTCAACGCTGTGAAATCGAACGGCACCGCTTGCACAGCGCCTTCCTCTGCGAGCGCCCGCAGTCCATCAGAGACCAGATTGTACCAGCAGCCCGGCGGCGGCGCTTTGCGGGTTTGCCAGCCGCAGACATAGAGCCGGTCCTCGGCGCGCGTCAGCGCCACATACAAGAGGCGGCGATATTCCTCGTCGCGCCGTTGCGCGGCGCGCGCGCGGGCGGCGGCGGCCACCATATCGTCGTCGGCGACGCGCGGCGGCCACAGCGGCAGGCGCGGCAGGGCGGGATCGTCATTCGCCTCGTCGAGCGCCGTCCACAACAGCGGATCGTGCCGTGTCGGCACCTGCATGGTGTCGGGCAGGATGACGATCGGCGCCTGCAAGCCCTTGGCGCCATGCACCGTCATGATGCGCACCTCGTCACGCACGGTCTGCTCGAGATCGCGCTTGATCTCGGCATCGCCGGCGGCGAACCAATGGAGGAAGCCCTGCAGCGACGGCGCCGCCTCGCGCTCGTAGCCGAGCGCGCGATTGAGAAATTCGGCGATCGGGTCTTCCGCCTCGATGCCGAGACGCGCCAGCAATTTGCCGCGCCCGCCCTCGCGCACCAGCAGTTCGCTATAGAGCTCGTAAGGCCGCAAATAATCGGCAAGCGCCAGGAAACGCGCGAGCAGAGCGTGGGCCGCCTTGAAGGCGCCAGCCGCCTTGTCTCTGCCTGCGCGTTTGGTCAGCGCATCCCACAGGCTCAGCCGGTCGCGGCCGTAAGCGATGTCGTAGAGCTGCGCTTCATCCAGCCCGACCATCGGGCTTTTCAGCACGGTCGCCAAGGTCAGATCGTCGTCGGGCAAGAGCAGGAACTGGCCGAAGGCGATCAGGTCCATGACGGCGAGCTGCTCGGTCAGCACCATGCGGTCGACGCCGGCCACCGGCACGCCGCGCGCCTTGAGGCCGCGCACCAATTCGCTGACGAAGCCGGTGCGGCGGCGCACCAGCACCATGACATCGCCGGCGCGCACCGGGCGGCCATAGCTCTCGAGCGGCTCCTTGCCGACCCAGGCGGCGATGCGCGCGGCGATCACGGCGGCAAGCCGCGTCTGCGGCGAATCGCCGCCATCGGTTTCGGTCGGCGAGGCCCAGGGCATCAGCAGCGGTGCATCCCGCGGCGTCACCGGCGGCCACAGTTCGACGACGCCGGCTTGGCCGATGCGCTTGAGATTATGTTTGACGGTCTGGCCGCCCTCGGCGACGCCGATGCGGGCGGGATCGCGGGCGAAGACGGCATCCACCGCGCGCAGCACCGCGTCGGTCGAACGGTAGGACATCAAGAGGTCGGTTTCGCGCCAGGTTTCGGCGCGGCGGGCGCGTTCCTGGAAATGGCCGCGCATGCGCAGGAAGGCGTCCGGGTCGGCGCCCTGGAAGCTATAGATCGACTGCTTGAGATCGCCGACGACGAAGACCGTGCGGGGTAAACTGTAAGGTCCATTGGCGCGCGCGCCCTCGCCGGCGAAGAATTCCTCGGCGACCGCGGCGACGACTTCCCATTGCTCGGGGCTGGTGTCCTGCGCCTCGTCGACCAGGATATGATCGAGACCGCCGTCGAGCTTGAACAGCACCCAGGCGGCGGCGCTGGCGGCCAGTTCGCCCTCGCCCTGCAGCAGATCGCGCGTCTTCAAAATCAGATCGTCATAATCGAGCGTGGCGCGGCGCGACTTGTGGCGCTCGTAGGCGGCGAGCAGATGACCCGCCAAAGTGAGCAGCGCGGCGCCCAACTCGGCGAGCCGCGCCGCGCGCAAGCGACTGCAAACCGCGATGAGCCGCGCCGCTTCGTTTTCCAGCGTCTCGACGAAATTGGTCGTGCCCGCCAGGGCTTTGCCGACGATGGGACCCATCTTGCGCGGCGCGCCGTCCGTCGTGAGGAAGAGCCCGCAATAGCCGTCGAAATCCGCTATGCGCGCATCCAGGCCGGCCAGATAGCCGTCGATCTTACCGCTGGTCTTCTTCTGGGCCTCGCTGCCGAGGGCGAAGGCTTGCGCCATCGCCTTGAGATCGGCGAGCGGCAGAGCCAGATCCGCGACGGCGTCCCGGCGAATCGATTCGACCGTATCGCCGTCGCGCAAGCCGAGGCGCGCGCGCAGGGCCGCGAGCGTACCGGTCGCGCCGCCCCGGGCATCGAACAGGCGCTTCAATCGACCGCGCGCGCTCGCCAGTTCGGCCATCAGCTTAGAAAAGGACTCTTCGTCGGTTGCCGCCGTCACGACGGCGAGGGCCGCACCGATCGGACCGGCAGGCGCGAGGCGCGCGGCGCGCAACAGATCGTCGCGCGCGCCGAGCATCAATTCGGCGGCGGTGCGCTCGTCCATCACCTCGAAATGCGGCGCGAGACCCGATTCGATGGGAAAGCGGCGCAGCAGCGACTGACAGAAGGCATGGATGGTCTGAATCTTCATGCCGCCCGGCACGTCGAGCACGTCGCCGAACAGGGCACGGGCGCGGCGCGTCTCCGGCGACGATGGTGGACGGCCCAGGAGATCGCGCAGTTCGCCGGCCAAGGCTGTGTCGTCCGCCGCCGCCCAGGCGCTCAGGCGGGTGTTGATGCGGTTGGCCATTTCCGCCGCCGCCGCCTTGGTGAAGGTGAGGCAGAGGATGCGACCCGGCGGCGTGCCATGCACGAGAAGGCTCAGCACGCGGCGGGTCAAGATCGTCGTCTTGCCGGCGCCGGCGGAGGCCGCCACCCACACTGTGCGGTCGGGGCGCAAAGCGTCTTCGGTGGCGTCGGTGGCGCTCGACAAGTGATTGAGCCAGAGATCGCTCATCCCTCGCCTCCGTCGTCGCCGGAGGCCGACCATTCCTTGACGCGGGCGAGATGCTCGTAATCGCTGAAGCGCGGCGCATGTTCGGCACGCGGCCGCGCGAGATAGGGCGTGGCGGGATCGTCGAAAGCGGCAATCAGGCGGAGCAGCCCGTCATAGGCATCGGCGGCGAGTTGCGGCGCGTCATAGGGCTTGATCTCGGCGACCGGCCGCCCGCCCGACAAGCGCCAGAACTCGATTTTCGCCACATCCCCGGCGGGAACGTCCTTGAAGCCGCCGCGCGCCGCCATCATCGCTTCGAGCGGCAATTGCGGCGCGAGGCCGCGCTCCAAATCGCCTTTGCTCGGCACGCCGCCGGTCTTGTAGTCGATCACGGCGAGACGGCCGTCGCCGAGATGATCAATGCGGTCGGCCTTGGCGACCAGCGTGAAGGGCCCCGCCGGCCCCGGCAGCGTCAGCTCGCCCCAGCCTTCGACGGCGAGCGGCGTGGCCAGCTTGCGGCGCGCCGCTTCATTGGCCACGAACCAATGGGCGATGCGCTCGAAGCGCGGCCACCAGAAGGCCCAGACGCCGGGACTGCTGAGCGCCGGCGCGAAAGCCTCGCGGCCGAAACCGAGCAAGCGCTCATAGGCCGCGTCCGGCGCTTCGCCGTCGCGCCAGCTTTTGACGAAGCGGTCGAGCGCCTCGTGGATGAAGCTGCCGCGATCGGCCGCGCCGGGATCGGCATCCAGCGGATCGAGCGCGCTCAAGCGTAGGATATGCTTGGCATAGATGCCGTAGGGATCGCGCATCCAGGTCTCGACTTGCGTCACGCTGAGCTTGCGCGGTCGCGCGTTGAGCGGCGGCGACGGCGCCGGGCGCTGAACCGGCGTCGGCGGACCGGCCGGCGCATCGAGCATCTGTTGCCAGGCGAGCCATTGCGCGCCGCCCGACAAGGCCTTCTGCGCCTTGAGGCCGAGCAGGAGGTTGTCGAGCCGTTGCAGCCAGCGCGCCGGCACGGTCGGCGTGCCCTCGACGCGCAGCGCCCGCGTCAGCGCAACGCGCGGCGCGGCGAAGGCTTGCGCCACGTCATGGGCGGCAAGGCCGATGCGCCGTTCGGGCGACGGCAGGCCGAAGGCGGCGCGCATCGGCCGGCTCATCCAGGGATCGGCGCCGGGATCGGCCGGCCAGACGCCCTCGTTGAGGCCGCCGAGAATGACGAGATCGGCCTGCTG
>CAMAVH010000159.1 GCA_945861615.1 Rhizobium sp. Q54
TGCGCCGCCGTCGAGGTCGAGGTCGATGCCGAGACCGGCGGCGTGACGATCAACAAATTCGTCATCGCTCATGATTGCGGCGCGGTGATCAATCCCATGGTGGTCGACGGCCAGATCATCGGCGCCGTCGCCCACGGCATCGGCAACGCGCTCTACGAATGGATGGGCTTCGACGAGAATTGCCAGCCGGTGACGACCAACCTCGGCGAATATCTGCTGATCACCGCGCCCGAAGTGCCCGTCATCGAAGTGTCGCACCATGAATCGCCGACTTACCTGAACCCGCTCGGGGTCAAGGGCGTCGGCGAATGCGGCGTGGTGCCGACGGCCGCCGCCATCATGTCGGCCATCGAGGACGCCCTGCGCGAATTTAACGTCCATATCGCCCAGACGCCGATCACCCCCGGCGAAATCGTCGCCAAGATCGAAGCGGGCCGCAATAAGGCCTAATCCCATTAGTCACGCGCCGAAGCAGAAAAATCGCGGAACTTCTGAGAAGTTCTGCCGCATCACATTTGTCGCGGTCGTTTTTTCCGGACCATATAGCAAGCGATCATTCAGCTCGCGCAATCACGTAAGAATGCTTGCACATAGGGCAATTCGATTGAACTAGGAAGCGCTGCGGCGTAGGTGCTGCCGAACAATGCTAGTCCATCGATCGAGATCGCCGTCAAACGCGCATCGCGTCCCAGTTCGCTATCCAGAATGATGCCATAGCCCAATCCGGCCGCCGCTGCTTCCTTCACGGCTTCGCGGCTCGGGACTTCGATGCATTGACGAAGCACGATTCCGCTGTCGCGCATTGCACGCTCGAACAGGTCACGTGTCATTGAGCCTTCTTCACGTAGAATGAGCGGCAATTCCGCGAGTTCGGCCAGCGTGACCCGTCCCACCTTCGCCACCGCGCTGGCGCGCCGGCCGCACAACACCAAGCGTTGCTCGGCGATAAGCTGACAATGCAAGCCGTCGGCGGGCTCCGCCAGAGTCATGATCGCGACGTCAACTTTCAGCGCGAGCAAGGCGTCGGTCAGAGTACGGGTATTTCCGATCGAGAAATGCAATGCGATATTGGGGTGCCGCTTCATGAAACGCGCGGCGCAAACCATCGCAAGGGCGGGCGAACTGTAGCCAACGGCGATCCTGCCGCGCTTGAGCGTTCGCAATTCCTCTGCAACCGCCTCAAACTCGTCGATCCGGCTCAACAAAAGCCGAGCACGATTGTAGAGATCGCGGCCGGTCTCGGTCAATTCGACGCCGCCGCGCCGTTCGAGCAACCTGAGCCCGAAGGCCGCTTCAAGGCCCTGCAGGCGTTGCGAAACGCTCGGCTGGCTGATTTGCAAGACCTCCGCCGCCTTCGAAAAGCTGCCCTGCTCGACAACCGTCACAAAGGTGCGAATATCGGCGATGTTATTGAGCTTGTTGCCGGGCGCGTCGCCCCCAGCGAATGGCAGGATGGCGGGCTTGGTGTTGTTCATCGCGGACACGCGCCCAGACCGACGCTAATGCAACGCACGTTCAAAGCGGGCCAAGCTCCGAGCCGTCTCGACGTAATGATCGAGTTCAGGAACTTGGGCAACCGGATCCTTGGCATCCTCATCGCACTTACGCAGGAAGATCGCATCGTCGCTGTAGGGCTCGCTTTCGAAATTGCGTCGCTCGTCGTCATTCATCACGCCGCCTTGCAGGTCAAGGCTGCGTACTGAATCGGCCGACAAGCGGCCATAATATCCAGGGTCGATCGTGCAGAGATAGCGCTTTGCCGCAACATGCAAACTTACAGGCTCCGCGACGTCTGAGCCGAAAACTTTTGCCAGAAGGCGCGCGCCGGCGACTTCGTGGCGGTCGTCGACTCCACGCTCGGCCAGAGCATCATCCTGCCGACCGCGGAAATGCCCAATGTCATGAAACAAGCAAGCTAACACGAGGGCCGGCGCAGCGCCCCGCGTTTCGGCCAAATGAGCCGACTGCAGTGCGTGCTGCATCTGATTGACGTCGCTGAGACCGTAACGACCTGATGCGTGCTCGCGGAAAAACGCCAACAGGTCGTCCAAGTTTCCGATTTTCACACGCCCCTCCATGTCATAGCGGCTTTCGCCAACTGTCATAAATCTGTCATAGCTATTACTTATAGTAGCCTTATAGCGAATTGGTTTTACTTATGTCAAGCGTGTGCCCGCGGGTCGCCGAGCTAGCGGCACCCCCAAACGAATGTCCCGGAGGACAACCATGTTGATCGATAGCTTACGGAAGTCGCGCTGGCGCGGCATCGCGGCCGCGGCATTGACTGTCGCCACCGTCGTGGCAAGTACAGTGCCGGCAGCAGCTTCGGAACTGCGTATCGGCGTTTCATCACATCCCAACACGCTGGCCCTCAACGAAACCGGCAACGATGCAGCCCAATTTCTTTACAACATCTACGATACCCTGATCGAGGTCGACGTCTATGCGGCCACACCTAAATTCAAGCCAGGACTGGCGTTGAGTTGGACGCAGATATCGCCGACCGTAACTGAGCTTACGCTTCGTCCCGGCGTGACGATGCACGACGGACGCACGATGACGGCCGAGGACGTGGTGTTCTCGCTTAACCGCGTCTTCGAGAGCAAAGACCCACGCTTCGCCACTGCCAAGGGCCGCTTTTTCGACAACTTCGCAAAAGCCGAAACGGCCGGCGACATGACGGTACGCGTCATCACCCATCGTCCGGAGCCGCTGTTCAACGTTCTGATCTCCTCGCGCAATGCAGGCATCACGTCGAAGGCCTACGTCGAGGAGATGGGACCCGACAAGGCTGCCCTCCAGCCGGTCGGCACTGGTCCCTATAAGGTTGTCGAGGTCAAGGATAAGCGCGAAACCGTCCTTGAGCGTTTCGACGGCTATTGGGGCGCCAAGGCGCCGGTCGATCGCATCCGCTATCTCCGTGTCGGCGAACTAGCAGCGCGCGTCACCGCCCTGGTCAACGGCGAACTCGATTTCATCACCAATATTCCGCCCGATCAGGCCAAGCTCATTCCGACCGATAAGTTCACTCTTGTCGGCACCACTTGGCCGATGTTCCATGTCGTCGTCCTCAACATGAGCGATCCGGTCCTCAAAGATGTCCGTATCCGCCGCGCCATGAACCTGGCGATCGACCGCACTGCCCTCACCAACGCTCTATGGGGTAAGGAGGGCATTCCCGCCACCGCGCACCAGTTTCCAAACTACGGCGAGCCGCTTTACATCCCCGGCCTCAAGACCATCAAATACGACGTCGCGGAGGCCAAACGACTGGTCAAAGAGTCGGGCTACGATGGCCAACCAATTCGTATTTCCTTCCAGCCCAACTATTACCTCTACTTCGACCTCGCCGCCCAAGCCATGGCCGACATGTGGAGCGCGATCGGGCTCAACGCCAAGATCGAGCAAGTCGAGAAATACGATTACAAAACGGTCCAGATGCGCCCCTGGTCCAATCCGATGTACTACCCGGACCCGATGGGCGCGTTTGACACCCACTGGTCGAAGGCGAGTTGGACGACGACCCGCAAAATGTTCCAGCCGCAAAACCCCGAGTGGGACAAGCTCTATGAGACGGCACGTTTCGAAACCGATCCGATGAAGCGTCGTGACGCTTACAAGAATCTGATCACGATCGGCGAAGAAGAGGCCGGCTGGATCCTGCTCTACCAGCCGCATGAATACTTCGCCATGCGCAAGGGCGTCGAATGGAAGATCCCGGTGGGTCTGCGTCCTTATGCCCTCACCTTCGGCGACGGTCAGATCAAGCTCGGGGCAAAGTAAACTAGCGGACGACCGACGGCGGGAGAGCGCACGAGCGCGTTCGCCCGCCGATCCGTCAAAAGGAGTGCCGCGATCAATGCTGGCATATTTCGCAATAAGGTCCGGACGGCTCCTGCTCACCGCCTTCCTGGTCCTACTTTTCGCCTTCATAACGCTGCGCCTCAGCGGCACGCCGATCGACAAGATGTACCCTGAAGGCATCACGGCCGAGGCCGAAGCGGCGCTGCTTAAGGAGTGGGGCCTCGACCGGCCGATGCCTGAGCAGTTCGTCCGTTACGTCGGCCAAATCCTACAGGGCGACTTCGGCGTCAGCTTGCAGTCGCGCCGTCCTGTGGTCGATATCTATCTCGAGGTTCTCGAGCCTACTCTGATTCTGGGTGGCGTCGCCTTCGTCCTGTCGATCCTGCTGGCCATCCCGCTCGGCGTTTTCTGCGCGCTGCGATATGGCGGCCTTGCCGATAGCTCGATCAATGCCGCCTCGTTCGTTGTCTATGCCATGCCGCATTTCATCACAGCGATTTTGCTGATCTATCTGTTTGGCTATGTCTTCCACTTGCTGCCCACGGTCGGCGCCTATGGTCCGTTAAATTATGTGCTGCCGGTCACCGTTCTGACACTGGGCTCGCTCGCCTCGCTGACTCGCTACATGCGGGGCGCGATGCTCGAGCAACTCGGCGCCGAATACTTGAGGACCGCGCGCGCTAAGGGTTTGTCGGAAGGCCACGTCGTCTATCGCCACGCCTTCCGCAACGCCCTCATCCCGATCGTCACCCTGATCGGAATGGATATCATCGGCATCGTCACCGGCTCGCTGCTGGTCGAGGTTGTCTTCGCCTGGCCGGGCGTCGGCCGAGTTTTCATCGGCGCGGTACAGAACCGCGACTATGCCGTTTTCCAATGCGGCATCTTGTTCTATTCCTTCATCGTGGTGATCGTGAACTATCTGGTCGATCTCACCTACATGCTGCTCGATCCGCGGATTCGCGTCGATGCCTGACGACCGCGCGCTTCGCCCCACAGCATCCCTCAATCCGATCGCATTCGGCTCGATCGAGCCGAATGTCGGCAAACGCGCCGTCGTGGTGCCATCCGTCATCATGGTGGCAGGGGCGATCTTCGCCATCCTTATGATCGGCGGCATCCTCGGCGGATTCCTGCTCGATGGCGTCGCCAACAAAACCAACCTGCTGATGCGTATGGGCGATCCGTCGCTCGGCCTGTTCGGACAACCGTTCCAGCCCTTCGGCAGCGACCAATTGGGCCGCGACGTCTTCTTGCGCACCATCAAGGCCATCCAGGTCAGCATCGGGATTTCGCTCGCGGGCGTCATTGGCGGTTGCTTGATCGGCACGGCAGTCGGATTGGCGGCGGGCTATTTCGGCGGCTGGGTCGACCGCACCAGCATGGTCGTCGTCGACTTGCAGATCGCCATTCCCAATTTGCTGATCATCCTGACCGGTATTGCGCTTTTCGGCACCAGCTTGGTGGTGTTGGTCGCGATGATCTCGCTCGCCCGCTGGGAGGGATACGCGCGCCTCGTGCGCAGCC
>CAMAVH010000160.1 GCA_945861615.1 Rhizobium sp. Q54
CGCCGCTCGGATTGACGCGCACCACATCGAAGCTCGGCGCCGCCGGCTGACGCATCAGCGGCGGCGGGCGCAGCGGCTTGTCGCCGGCGCCAGCCTGCTGGGCCGGCGCGACCGAATCGTTCCCGCGCCAATCGATGACCCAGTTCAGACCAAGGGCGAGCGCGAGAACGAGCACGCCAAGCAAGGCAAGGACAACGGGCTTATCTAGTTTTTTCAAGGGCTTATGGATCGCGCTGGAGGGGCCAAAGGCTAACCTAATACGCCGCCCGCAGAGGCGCAATGCGCGATCGGCGCGCGATTGGGCGCCAAAGGCGCGGCCTCACGGCTTATGGACGATGGGCGGCAAAGCCTTGAGATAGACCGCCATGGCCGCAAGATCGGCATCGGTCAGCTTCGACGTGCCGTTTTCGACCACTTCAGCCATCAGCGAGCCGAGCGAATCGCCATCGGGCTTCATCCCGAGCTTAAGGGCGAAGGCGATGTCCTCCTCGCTCCATTCGCCGAGGCCGGTCGCCGGATCGGGCGTCAGGTTCGGTGCGCTCTCGCCTTCGGCGCCGTCAGCCGAGCCGGCCATCCATTTGCTCGTCACCAGGCCGCCCAGGCGGTCGCGCGGCGTGTGACATTCGGCGCAATGGCCGGCCGCCTCGACGAGATAGCGCCCGCGCGTCCAAACCTCGTCTTTGCCGGCAACCGCGGGCAAGGGCCCCGGCGTGAAGTTGAGCCATTTCCACGCCATCACGCCGAGCCGGATATTGAACGGAAAGCCCAGTTCGTGCGGCATGTTCGGCTTGGCGACCGCCGGCAGCGTCAGGATATAGGCGCGCATGTCCTTGATGTCGGCGTCGGTCAGCTTGGTGTAGCTGGTGTAGGGGAAGGCCGGAAAATAATGATCGCCGTTGGGCGCGCGGCCCTCGCGCAAGGCGCGGACGAAATCGGCCTCGCTCCATGTCCCGATGCCATGCGTCGGATCGGGCGTGATGTTGGGTGTGCGGAAGGTGCCGAACGGCGTCTTCAAGGGCCGGCCACCGGCAAGCGGCGCGCCTTTCGCCGCCGTATCGGTATGGCAGGTCTCGCAACCGGCCGCATGAAAGATATAAGCGCCGCGCTCCGCCGAAGCGTCCTGCGCTTGCGCCGAAAAGCCCGCAAGCAACAGCGCCGCACCGAAGACAATCGGCGCGGCGCGAGGAGACATGAGGGCGGAGAACCGCACCGGCTTACTTCACCGCCGGGCCGCGGTAGTCCTTGTGGCAGGCGGCGCAGCTCGCGGCCGCCTTGGTGAAAGCCGCCTGATAGGCAGCGGCGTTGCCGCCCTTGGCCGACGCGGCGAGCGCGCCATAGGCCGCGGCGCCGTCGTTGGCGTAAGCCGTGAACTTGGCCATGTCGGCCCAAATTTCCGGCTTGGCGCGATTCTTCATCTTGTCGCTGCCGGTGCCGACCGGAAACTGGGCGGGAAGCTTTTTCATGCCGGCGCTGATGTCCTCGGCGGCCTTGACGACGGCGGCATCGAGTGGCGCGCCCTTGGCGGCAGCGGCGAGCGTCTTGCTCCAGTCGCCAAAACTCTTCATCAAATCTTGGCGCTCCTTGACCACAGCCTCCTGGGCCGACGCGGCGAACGGCAAAAAAGTGAGGCCAGCCAGCGCGGTCACGACGGCGGCAGCACAGGTCACGCGAAACGACATATAGATTCCCCTCTCGATGCGACGTGCTGGGTGCCGTCGCTTTTCGTAACCAGATTGCACAAGACCTGTGCATAGAACAAGAGCCGGAGCCAAATTACACAAAGAGTTGAAAGGCTTGACGATCGGCATGCCAAGTTTCGGGCCAATTGTCCCACTTATTCCGTATGGCTGCCATGTTGGGCCGGCGTTGGCTGGAACCAGGCAGCAGGCGTAGAAGCGCTGCCGTCCCGAGCGACACCCCCGCCCCCACATATGTGACCAGTCATGCTGCCGCTTCGTCTGCAGCGCCTCAAACGCGCGTTTCTCGGCGATGCCAAGGATCCTCTGTCGCCGCAGGCGCGCCAGCACATGGCCTTGGCCGCCTTCCTCGCCTGGGTCGGGCTCGGCGCCGACGGCTTGTCGTCGGCCAACTACGGTCCGGAAGAGACCTTCCTGGCGCTCGGTGGCCACACCCATCTCGCGCTCTATCTCGCGCTCGCCACCGCCGTCACGGTCTTCGTCATCGCCCTGGCCTATAACCAGGTCATCGAATTGTTTCCGTCGGGGGGCGGCGGCTACAAGGTCGCCACCACGCTGATCGGCCCGCGCGCCGGCCTGGTCTCCGGCTCGGCGCTGATCATCGACTACGTGCTGACCATCGCCATCTCGATCGCCAGCGGCGTCGACGCTCTGTTCAGCCTGCTGCCGCTCGCGGCCCAGGCTTGGAAGCTGCCGACCGAAGCGCTCATGGTCCTCGTGCTGCTCGTGCTCAACATGCGCGGCATGAAAGAGCCGCTGAAATTGCTGCTGCCGCTGTTCCTCGGCTTCCTCATCACCCATGGCGGCTTCATCGTCGGCGGCATCCTGTCGCATGCCGAGAGCCTGCCCGCGCTGCTGCCCGACACGCTCACCGACACGCGCGAATTCGCCGCCGAAATCGGCTGGTTCGCCCTACTGTCGTTGCTGCTGCGCGCTTTCGCGCTGGGTGGCGGCACCTACACCGGCATCGAGGCCGTCTCCAACAACATCAACAATCTGAAAGAGCCGCGCGTCGCCACCGGCAAGATGACGATGCTCTATATGGCCTTCTCGCTGGCCTTCACCGCCGGCGGCCTGATCGTGCTCTATCTGCTGTGGAACGCCCAATCGGTCGAGGGCATGACGCTCAACGCCGCGACCTTCAGCGCGATCCTCGCCGCCGCTTTCGGCGAAGGCTCGTGGCTCGGCGGCACGATCCTGCTGCTGACGCTGGTGTTCGCCGCCGGTCTGTTGTTCGTCGCCGCCAACACCGGCTTCCTCGGGGGCCCCGCCGTTCTCGCCAACATGGCGGCCGACCGCTGGGTGCCGCACCAGTTCAGCCAGCTGTCCAACCGGCTGGTGACGCAGAACGGCCTGCTGCTGATGGCCGCCGCAGCGGTGATTTTGCTGATCATCACCGGCGGCGACGTCTCGATGCTGGTGGTGCTCTATTCGATCAACGTGTTCCTCACCTTCTCGCTCAGCCTCTACGGCCTTTGCGTACATTGGTGGAAGAACCGCAGCAGCGCGCCGCGCGCCTACCGCCGCCTCGCCCTCGCCCTGCTCGGCTTCATCGTCTGCGCCGGCATCCTCTCGACGACGATCTTCGAGAAGTTCACCCACGGCGCTTGGCTCACCGTACTCATCACCGGCTGTGTGATCGCCACCGGTTTCGCCATCCGCCGGCATTACCGCGGCGTCTCGGGCCAGCTCGCCAAGATCGATGCGCTGTTCGCCACCGCCGCCCCCCCTATTCCGCCCAGCGCCGCACAGCCGCTCGATCCCAAGGCGCCCACCGCCGTGTTTCTTGTCGGCCGCAGCCTGGGCGCCGGCATGCATACGCTGCTTTCGGCGCAGCGCCTGTTCCCCGGCCAGTTCAAGAATTATATCTTTCTCAGCGTCGGCGAAATCGACGCCGAAGCCTTTCACGGCGAGGAGTTGCTCGCCGAACTGCGCCAGGAAGTCGAAGACAACCTGGAAAGCTACGTCAACTATTGTCGCCGCCACGGCTGGGCCGCCACCTCGATGCACAGCTTCGGCACCGACGTGGTGGAACGACTGCTGACGCTGGCCGATATGGTCACGCAGCAATATCCGAACAGCATGTTCTTCGCCGCGCAGCTGATCTTCGCCGAAGACAACGCTTTGACCCGGCTGCTGCACAACCAGACGGCCTATGCCATCCAGCGCGACCTGCATCTGCGCGGCGTGCCGATGGTGATTTTGCCGATGAAGCTCTGACGGTCCCGGGGTATAACCCCGCCAGTCCAAGTTCAGCGAACGGCAGCCATGGCCCGCGTCACCTCCCTCTGCGTTTATTGCGGCGCCAGCGCCGGCAACGATCCGCGCCATGCCGCGGCGGCAGCGGAGCTCGGCCGCCTGCTCGGCGAGAGCGACATCGCGCTGGTCTATGGCGGCGGCCGCGTCGGGCTGATGGGCATCGTCGCCGACGCGACGCTGGCGGCCGGCGGCAAGGTGATCGGCGTCATCCCCACCATGCTGAAAACGCGCGAACTGGCCCATCCCGGCTGCACAGAACTGATCGCGGTCGACACCATGCACGCGCGCAAGCAGCGCATGTTCGAGCTGTCCGACGCTTTCGCCATCCTGCCCGGCGGCCTCGGCACGCTCGACGAGGCCTTCGAGATGATCACCTGGAAGCAGCTGCGGATGCACGACAAGCCGATCCTGCTGCTCGACATTGCCGGCTATTGGCGGCCGTTCCGCGAGATGATGCGCCATGTCGTCGAGGCCGGCTTCGCGCGGGGCGAACATGAAACGCTGATCACCCCGGTCGAGCGCATCGCCGACATCCCCGGCGTGCTCGCCGGCCTGCCCGAGCCGGCCCTGCCGGCCCGCATCGACCAGGTTTAAGCCGCCGCGCCCCCGCCGACCGGGGTGCTGGCAGACCGAGGCTTTCCGCCGTTTTTCACAGGGCGAAGAGGCGGCGGCGAGGCCGGCCGGGGCCGCCCCTGCCCCACCTTGCGCGGGGGCCCTCACCTGATTAAGGTGCCCTGCGCTTTCGCCCGATTTCCATCCGACCACCGCCCGCCCCCCGATATGCGGCCCGTGATGCCGTTTATGCCGCAGGGGCCTTTTCGGCGGCCCAACAGGAGACTGAGGACACATGGCCAAGATTCAGGTCAAGACCCCGCTCGTCGAACTCGACGGCGACGAGATGACGCGGATCATCTGGAAGTTCATCAA
>CAMAVH010000161.1 GCA_945861615.1 Rhizobium sp. Q54
GACCGGCGCGGCTCGATCACCCTCGACGACGAGGGCACGCCGGGCCATCGCACCGTGCTGATCGAGGACGGCATCCTCACCGGCTATATGCAGGACCGCATGAACGCCCGCCTGATGGGCATGGCCGCCACCGGCAACGGGCGGCGCGAAAGCTACGGCCATCGGCCGATGCCGCGCATGACCAACACCATCATGCTCGGCGGCAGCCATGATCCGCAGGAGATCGTGAAGTCCGTGAAGAAGGGCCTCTATGCCGTGCAGTTCGGCGGCGGCCAGGTCGACATCACCTCGGGCAAGTTCGTGTTCTCCGCCACCGAGGCCTATCTGATCGAGGACGGCAAGATCGGCCCCGCCGTGAAGGGCGCGACGCTGATCGGCAGCGGTCCCGACGTGCTGACCAAAGTCAGCATGATCGGCAACGACATGAAGCTCGACGACGGCATCGGCACCTGCGGCAAGGACGGCCAGGGCGTGCCGGTCGGCGTCGGTCAGCCGACCTTGAAGATCTCCGGCCTCACGGTCGGCGGCACCCAGGCTTAAGGCGGCCTGGTCGCGCAGCATGGAACAGCGGCTGAGCCTGATCACGCTCGGCGTCGCCGATCTGAAGCGCGCCCGGGAATTCTACGAGGACGGCCTCGGCTGGACGCGCGGCAGCGCGCAGGACGAGGTCGCCTTCTATCAGGCGGGCGGCATGATCGTCGCGCTGTGGGCGCGCAAAGATCTCGCCGCAGATGCGAAAATGTCCCCCGACGGATCGGGCTTTCGCGGCGTCGCCCTCGCCTATAACGCGCGCTCGCGCGCCGAGGTCGATGCGGTGCTCGCCGAAGCGGCGCGCGCCGGCGCGGCGATTCCGAAGGTGGCGGAAGAAACCCCGTGGGGCGGCTATGCCGGCTATTTCACCGACCCGGACGGCCATCTCTGGGAGGTGGCGCACAATCCGTTCTGGACGATTGACGCAGACGGCAGCGTGACGCTGCCGAAGCCGTCCTGATCCGGCGGATTATAAGCTGGGCCCGGCGGCTCAAGCGCGACGGCTTCACTCTCGCGCTGGCATGGCGCGATCCGCGCACGCCGTGGCACGCCAAGGCGCTCACCATCGCCACGGCGGCTTATGCGATCAGCCCGATCGATCTCATCCCCGATTTTATCTTGGTCCTCGGCTTCGTCGACGACGCGGTCGTGGTCTCGAGCATGATGTGGCTAATGCTGCGCCTGATTCCATCGGCCGTGGTGGCCGACTGCCGCGCGCGCGTCGATAAAAAGCTGGCCGCGCCGCGCGCGTTGAAGCACGGTGGATTGATCGCGCTGATCGTCCTGTGGATCGCAGTCGCTGGCCTGCTCGCCTGGTGGCTGTTGGGATAAGTGGAAGACAGCCGAACGCCGCGTATGGCCAATTTCCCCCCACCCCCTCGTCACCCTCGGGCTTGACCCGAGGGTCCATTGATCTGGCGCTCAAGCGCTTGAAACATGGATGCTCGGGTCAAGCCCGAGCATGACGGTATTTGATTCGATAAGGTTTTCCACAACGTCATGGCCGGACTTGCTGTCCGACCGAAGATCGGCCTAATGGCCGACGGGGCGCTCAGTTATGGTCGCTCGATGATCTGAAAGACCTTGGCGATGATTCGCCAAGTGCCGTCGACGCGGACAAACGTGAGAAGGTCGACGAAATCGCGCGGGCCTATCGAACAGCGCACGCGAGCCAGCGCAGTGTTCTCCCCGGCCACATCGATCGAATCGATATAATCGCGACGCACCTCCCCCCGAGAGGCTGGCGTCTGTCTCGCGGCAACGACCGGAAAATACTCGTCCATCGTTCGATAGAGGAATGGCGTCTCGTCCGCCGTGGCATAGATGGCGCGCGGGTGAAAAACACGTCCCAACTTTTCGACGTCACCTTCATACAACCCGTCGAAATAGTCTTGCAGCACGCGAACGATCTCGTCGAACGCTGGGTTCATCACGCCGCCTGTTTCATCTCGAGCCTGAACCATCGCTTAACCTCTAATTCCGCCCCTTGCGCTCGAAGGCGCGCTCCTCGAAGGCGATGAAGGCGGCGATCATCGACCGATAGATCGCTTCGAGCAGTTCGGGATCGGCGCCCATGCTGACCGCTTGCGCGCGCACCTTGGCGATGACGTCCTCGATGCGCGGCTTATCGACCACTTCGGCCTTGGTGCGCTTGATCTCGGCGGCGCGCGCCACATAGCCGGAGCGCTCCGACAGATAATCGACGATGAGGCGGTCGAGGCGGTCGATCTCGGCGCGCACCTCGGCCATGCTGGCGCAATCGTCGGGAGCTTTGCGAATGTCGCTCATCGAAGTCGTCCTTTAAAGCCAAGCGCCATTACGATCTGGAGGAACGAACAGGCTCGCGCCGAGTTCCCGGCTTAATAGGCATAGTCCTTGAAGACCGGATCGACGTGGCCCTGCCAGTCGCCATGATATTTGGCCAGCAGGTCGTCGGCCAGCGTGCGGCCGCGCTCGGCGATCTCCGTCATCTCGTCGAGGAAACGGCCCTCGTCGCGGCCGAGATAATCATAGCGTTTGCGCGCCGCAAGGCCCTGGCGGGCGATGGCGACGGTCTGGCGCGCGAGAATCTTCAAAGGCTTGCCGCGGAAGATCGTGGCGAGGCCGGTCTTCGGCACCTCGCGGCGAAGATAAGCGCGCTCCTCGTCGCTCCAATCCTTGACCAGATCCCAGGCGGCATCGAGCGCCGAACCGTCATAAAGCAGGCCGGTCCAGAGCGCCGGCACGGCGCAGATGCGCCGCCACGGGCCGCCGTCGGCGCCGCGCATCTCGAGAAATTTCTTGAGCCGCACTTCGGGAAAGGCGGTGGTCAGATGATCGACCCAATCGCCCATGGTCGGCGCCTGGCCCGGCATGGCCGGCAGCTTGCCCGCCATGAAGTCGCGGAAGGACTGGCCCGAGGCGTCGATATATTTGCCGTCGCGATAGACGAAATACATCGGCACATCGAGCAGATAGTCGACATAGCGCTCGAAGCCGAAGCCCTGCTCGAAGACGAAGGGCAGATCGCCGGTGCGCGCCGCGTCGGTATCGGTCCAGACATGGCTGCGATAGCTCAGGAAGCCGCTCGGCTTGCCTTCGACGAAGGGCGAACTGGCGAACAGCGCCGTGGCGATCGGCTGCAGGGCGATGCCGACGCGGAATTTCTTCGCCATGTCGGCTTCGGATTCGTAGTCGAGATTCGCCTGGATGGTGCAGGTGCGCAGCATCATGTCGAGGCCGAGCTTGCCGACCTTGGGCATGTAGGCGCGCATGATGGCGTAGCGGCCCTTGGGCATCCAGGGAATGTCCTCGCGCTTCCACAGCGGATTGAAGCCGAGTCCGAGCATGCCGGTGCCGAGCTCGGCCCCGATGCCCTTCACCTGGTCGAGATGGTCGTGCACCTCTTCACAGGTCTGGTGCATGTTCTCGAGCGGCGCGCCGGAGAGCTCGAATTGGCCGCCCGGCTCCAAGGTGATCGAGGCGCCGTTCTGCGTCAGGGCGATGACGTTGCCGCCCTCTTTCACCGGCTGCCAGCCGAACTTGGTCAGGCGCTGGAGCATTTCGCCGATGCCCTTCGGCCCTTCGTAGGTCAGCGGCCGATGCGTGACGAGATCGTAGGCGAACTTTTCATGTTCGGTGCCGACGCGCCATTGCTCGCGCGGCTTGTTGCCCGATTCGATGTAATCGACGAGCTGACGCTTGTCGGTGATCGGCTCAGCCGAAGGTTGCGACGGTCCGGACATCAGGCGCCTTACTCAAAACGGGGGGAAACGGGAAAGACGATTTAGAGAGGGATCATGTCAGTCACGAGACTGCCGCCAATCGCCGACCAGCGCCTGCAGACAGGCAAGGCCGGCAAGCGCGGCGGTATCGGCGCGCAAGACGCGCGGCCCCAATCCCACGGGGATAACAAAGGGAAGTTTACGTATGGCGTCAAGCTCGTCGGCCGCGAAACCGCCTTCCGGACCGATCAACAGGCCATAAGGGTCACCAGGTTTCGCACCCGTAAGTGCTTCGGCGATGGGTTTCGCCGTGCCGCTTTCGTCACACAAAATCAAGCGGCGGTCCGCCGGCCAGCCCTGCAACGCATCGAACAGCTTGGCCGGTTCGCGCAATTCGGGCAGCGTGAGGCGCTCGCTCTGTTCGGCCGCCTCGATGGCAGTGGCGCGCAAGCGGTCGAGATTGACCCGCTCGGCCACGGTGCGCCGCGTATAGACCGGCCACAGCAGCGACGCGCCGAGCTCGGTCGCCTTCTCGGCGAGATAATCGGTACGCGCCTTCTTGAGCGGCGCGAACAACAGCCAAAGATCGGGCTCGGCGCGCTGCGCCCGCAACAGGCCATCGACGACGAGCCTGCAGCTCTTGCGCGTCGCTGCGTCGATGCGCGCGCGCCATTCGCCGTCGCGGCCGTTGAACAGGCAGACGCCGTCGCCGGCCTTCAGCCGCATGACGTTGGTCAAGTAATGCGCTTGCGCGGTCGGCAGCTCGACGGGCGCGGCGGCGGCCAGCGGCGCTTCGACATAAAGTCGCGTGCGCGGCTGATAGCTGCCGTCCTGCGGGGCGCGATTCTCGGCCTCAGTATGTTCGATCGAGGAATTTTCTGGCATGGTGCGGTGATGACTCCGAAGCGCACTATAGCATGAACGATTCGCCGCACAGCCTGACGCCGGACAGCACCGCCCCCGGCCTGCTGCGCCTGCTGCCGGAAGCCTGGCGGCCTTACGCGCGTTTGGCGCGGCTCGACCGTCCCATCGGCAGCTGGCTGCTGCTGTTCCCC
>CAMAVH010000162.1 GCA_945861615.1 Rhizobium sp. Q54
GCCGTTCCGCCCCGCCCCATGAAGATATCGTTCCTGCAGCGCTATGACGCCTCGGCGCTCGTCATGTTCGGCGTCGTTTTCGCGCTCAGCCTTCTGATCATCGCCTTTCCGCTCATCATCTTCTGGCTGAGCTTTCGCGTCGGCCTCCCAATAGATCCGGACGCGACTTACTCCTTCGTCCATTACGCCAAAGTCTTCAGCGACCCCTTCGCCTTCAAGGTGCTGTTGAACACGCTCGGCTTCTCGCTGACGACCCTGGTGGTCTCGCTCGCCTTCGGCTTGCCCTGCGCCTGGCTGGTTGAGCGAACCAATCTTCCGGGCAAGCCGGTGCTCTACACGTTGATGACTATAGGCCTTCTGCTGCCGGGATTTGCTACCGCTATGGGTTGGCTCTTCCTGATGCATCCGCGCATCGGCTTGGTGAATGCAATGCTAAAGAGCGCGCTCGGCCTCGAAGGCCCGGTCTTCAACATCACCACCGTTCTCGGCATGGGCTGGGTCGAGGGACTCAGCCTCGCGCCAGTCGCCTTCATCATGACGGCGGCGGTGTTCCGCGCCATGGACCCATCGCTGGAAGAATCCGCAGAGATGTCTGGGGCGTCCCTCGGCACTATCGCGCGCCGTGTGACCCTGCCGCTAGCCTGGCCGGGCATCCTCGCCGCCGGCATCTACATCTTCACCATCGGCTTCGCCGCCTTCGACGTGCCAGCGATCATCGGCTGGTCGAATCGCATCTTCACCTTCAGTACTTACATGGTGACGCAACTTTCACCTGATGACGGCCTGCCACAATATGGTCCGGCTACCGCGCTCTCGGCATTCGTCATCATCCTCGCCGCAGGCCTCAGTTGGTGGTACGGCCGGCTACAAACGCGCGCTCACCGCTACGCAGTGGTAACAGGCAAAGGCTACCGGCCGCGTCTTATCGATCTCGGCAAATACAAGCTCCTGGCCTGGAGCTTCCTTGTCGGCTATTTCCTGCTCAGCAAGCTTATCCCGCTGCTGATCGTGATCTGGGCGTCGCTGCTGCCCTATTTTCAGCCGCCGTCAACCGAGGCCTTCGCGCTGATCACCTTAAAGCACTTCAATTCCTTGCCATGGGAGCTGGTCTTCGAAGGCCTCAAGAACACAACGATCCTCGTGTTTCTAACGCCGACGGTTACGTTGGTCTGCGCCATCGCCTTCTCTTGGGTGGTGCTGCGCTCCAAGCTGCCGGGCCGCTCGGCCTTCGACTTTGTCGCCTTCCTGCCACACGCGATCCCCAACATCGTCTTTGGCATCGGCGTGCTGCTGTTCGCGCTCTACATCATGCGCGGCGTCGCGCCGATTTTTGGCACCATCTGGATCCTACTAATTGTCTTCGTCGTCGGCCGGATCAGTTACGCCACGCGCATGACTAACAGTACGATGATCCAGATCCACAAGGACCTAGAGGAATCGGCGCAGATGAGTGGTGCTTCGACCGGCACGGTCATCCGCCGCATCGTCGCGCCCCTGTTAGGCCCTACCTTGATATATGCCTGGCTGTGGATTGCGCTCATCACGTTCCGCGAGCTCACGCTCGCCGTTATCCTTACTACGCGCGACAATATGACGCTGCCCGTGGTGGTTTGGAGCCTATGGGTCGCCAGCGGTTTTGGACAAGCGGCGGCACTCACCCTCATCCTGCTCGCCTTAATGATCCCCATCGTCTGCCTCTATTGGTGGGTCGCGCGCAGAATGGGCTTCGGCGCAAGCCGCTAACGAACAGCGTTACAAATCGGACATTGCCATGATCGACGTTAAAGACCTCAGCCTTACCTATCAGTCCACCGGTCGGCAGACCCATCTCGCCGTCGACAAGGTGAGCTTCACCGTTAAAAAGGGTCAGGTCTATACGCTCCTCGGCCCGTCGGGCTGCGGCAAGACCACGACGCTGCGTTGTGTCGCCGGCCTCGAGAAGCCCGATTCGGGCGAAATTTTAGTCGACGGCAGCCCCGTCTCGTCGTCGCAGACGGGCAACTGGGTGCCGCCGAGCCAGCGCGCCATTGGCATGGTTTTTCAATCCTACGCCATTTGGCCACATATGAGCGTGTTCGAAAACGTCGCCTTTCCGTTGCGCTACGGCCCGCTCAAGGTCCCGTCGGCTCAAATCCAGGCACGGGTCACCAAGGCGCTCTCGCTGGTGCAGCTCGACCATCTGAAGGACCGTCCCGCGCCGCATCTGTCCGGCGGCCAGCAGCAGCGCCTCGCCTTGGCGCGCGCTTTCGTCATGGAGCCGAAGGTCCTGCTGCTCGACGAGCCGCTATCCAACTTGGACGCCAAGCTGCGCGAGGAAATGCGCGTCGAACTGCGCCAGCTCATCAAGGCGATCGGCATGACGGCGATCTTCGTCACCCACGAGCAGATCGAGGCGTTGACGCTGTCCGACGTCATCGCCGTGATGAACAACGGCAAGATCGTCCAGGAAGGCACGCCGCTCGAAATCTACCAGCGTCCGACCAACCCCTTTGTTGCCAACTTCATCGGCCAGTCCAACCTGCTGAACGGCGATGTCGTCGAGGCCACTTCCGGCCAGCGCGCGATCCGCGTCAAAACGCCGCTCGGCACGCTGGCCTGCGAGGCGACTCAGGAGGTCGCCGTCGGCGCCAAGGTGGTGGTCAGCATCCGCCCCGAGCATGTCGAGACCGAGAAGTCCGCCGAGAACCAGAACAACGCCCTGCAGGGCATGCTGGCGTCTGCCAGCTTCATCGGCAACGCCATGGACTGCGTGCTCCGCGTCGATGATGGGCAGAACCTGAAGGTGCTGCTGCATGCCGAGCGTACGCCGCCGCTCGGCTCGCCGGTGACCGTCTATGTGTCGAACCGTCATTGCTTGGCGATGCGGGCCTAGATCGGCGCGGGCAAATGACCGAAATCCTCGTCGATATGCTTGTCCATGCGGTGACCCGCGAGGCGAAGGGCGTCCATTCCTTCGACCTGCGGCCGCCGGACGGCGGCCTGCTGCCGGCATTCACCGCCGGCGCGCATATCGACCTGCATCTGCCCAACGGCCTCGTGCGCAGCTATTCGCTGGTCAATGCGCCGTCCGAGCGGCATCGCTATCTCGTCGCGGTGTCGAACGACGCCAAAAGCGGCGGCGGCTCGCGCTATCTGTTCGAACACCCTCTGGTCGGGGAGACTATCGAGATCGGCCTGCCGCGCAACAATTTCGCCCTCGTCGAAGGCGCGCCGGAAGTTGTGCTGGTGGCGGGCGGCATCGGCATCACGCCGCTCTATTGCATGATCCAGCGCATGGAGGAGATCGGTGCGCCCTGGCGGCTATTTTACGGCGCGCGCGAACGGGCCAGCGCCGCCTTTCGCGTCGAGCTGGAGAAACTCGAGTCGGTAAAGCCCGGTTGCGTGACGTTCAACTTCGATCTGGAAGACGGCCGCATGCTCGATGTCGCCGCCGCCGTGGCTAGCGCCAAGGTTGACGCGCATCTCTATTGCTGCGGCCCGGTGCCGATGCTGGAAGCCTTCAAGACGGCTGCCGCTTGGCGTCCGCCCGAGACGGTCCATCTTGAATATTTCGCCGCGCCGACGCGCGCCACCCTGAGTGGCGCCGCCTTCACGGTGACGGTCGCCAGCAGCGGTCAGACCTATGAAATCCTTGAGGGCCGCACGATCCTCGAAGTGCTGATCGAGAAGGGCGTCTATGCAGCGTCAAGTTGCCGCGCCGGCGTCTGCGGCGCTTGCGAGGTCGGTGTGCTGGCCGGCGAGCCCGATCACAAGGATTATGTGCTCAGCGACGCCGAGCGCGCGTCGAACAAGAAGATGATGATCTGCGTGTCCGGCAGCAAGTCGGACAATCTCTTGCTGGAGCTGTGACATGACGGACAGCGACATTCAAAAGCGCAAGCTCGAGACTGAGAAGAAGTTCTTGCTGCGCACGCCGAGCGAAGAGATCGGTCCGATGTATCCGGTCCATAGGCCGGAGGCGCGCGGCAGCGACCTAGCGTTGACCAAGACGGGCAAGCGGCTCGCCGGGCAGCCGCTCTATATTCGCGGCACGGTGATGGATCTCACCGGCCAGATCATCGCCGGGGCGGAAGTTGAGCTGTGGCACGCCGACCCGCATGGCCGCTATCCCCATCCGAGCGATCTCAATCCCGCCGCGCTCGATCCGGATTTCACCGGCCATGGCGTTGCTGTCACCGGCACCGATGGCGTGTTCTCCTTCCGTAGCACCAAGCCGGCCGCCTACCCGACTTCTACGCCGGGCTGGTGGCGCCCGCCCCATCTGCATTTCCAAGTGACGACCCAATGGGACCGTCTGGTGACGCAGATGTATTTCCCGGACGAAGAACTGAACGAGAAGGACGAGCTTCTGGCGCGTCACCGCCGCCTCAACCAGGCGGACCGCGTGCAAGCCAGGGCGCTGCCGCTCGAAGTGGGGATGGAGCTGGATGCGCTGCACCTCGTCTTCAACATTGTCCTGCCGACGCCTCATTCCATCAGCGCCTTCAAGGCGCGTTAACTCACCACAGCAAGAAGGATCGACACCATGGGAAGCATGATTGAATTGACGGCGTCGGACGGGCATAAGTTCGGCGCCTACAAGGCCGAGCCGTCGGGCAAGGCCAAGGGCGGCATCGTCCTGATCCAGGAAATTTTCGGCGCCAACAAACATATCCGCGCCTTGGCCGACGGCTATGCCAAGGACGGCTAT
>CAMAVH010000163.1:0-4670 GCA_945861615.1 Rhizobium sp. Q54
GGGCGCGACTTCTCGGTCGCCACCGTCGAGCGCAAGCAGGCCAAGCGCAACCCGGCGCCACCCTTCACCACCTCGACCCTGCAGCAGGAAGCCTCGCGCAAGCTCGGCTTCTCGGCGCGCCAGACCATGCAGCTCGCCCAGCGCCTCTACGAAGGCACCGACATCGGCGGCGAGACTGTGGGCTTGATTTCCTACATGCGTACCGACAGCGTCACCCTGTCGGGCGACGCCCTCGGCCAGGCCCGCCGCGTCATCGGCAAGGATTTCGGCGAGCAGTATCTGCCGCCGTCGCCGCGCTTTTATAAAAGCAACGCCAAGAACGCCCAGGAGGCCCACGAGGCCATCCGCCCGACCGATCTCGGCCGCGCGCCCAACCAGGTCGCGCGCTACATCGAATCCGATCAGCTCCGCCTCTATGAATTGATCTGGAAGCGCACGCTCGCCAGCCAGATGGCCTCGGCCGAGCTTGACCAGGTCGCCGTCGACATCGCGTCGGGCGACGCCACCTTGCGCGCCACCGGCTCGGTCGTCACCTTCGACGGCTTCCTCAAGCTCTACCGCGAAGACCGCGACGACGCAGTCGAAGGCGAAGACGAGAATTCGCGCCTGCTGCCCAAGATGGACAAGGGCGACAAGCTGGCGCGCCAGGCCGTCAAGCCCGAGCAGCATTTCACCCAGCCGCCGCCGCGCTATTCGGAAGCCTCGTTGGTCAAGAAGCTCGAAGAGCTCGGCATCGGCCGGCCCTCGACCTACGCCTCGATCATCTCGGTCCTGCAGGACCGCGACTATGTGAAGCTCGACAAGAAGCGCTTCGTGCCGGAAGACCGCGGCCGCATGGTCACGACCTTCCTCGACAGCTTCTTCCACGACTACATCCAGTACGACTTCACCGCCAATCTCGAAGACCAGCTCGACGAGATTTCCGACGGCAAGATGGACTGGAAGAAGGTCCTCGGCGATTTCTGGAAGAACTTCTCGCACGCCATCGCCGGCACCAAGGATCTGACGATCACCCAGGTGATCGACGCGCTCGACGAGGCGCTCGGCCCGCATTTCTTCCCGGTCGGCGACCCCGAAGACGGCAAGGAGGGCAAGAACCCGCGCGGCTGCCCGACCTGCGGCAACGGCCGCCTCGGGCTCAAGCTCGGCAAGTTCGGCGCCTTCATCGGCTGCTCGAACTATCCGGAGTGCAAATTCACCCGCAAGCTCTCGGTCGAGAAGATCGAAGAAGGCAGCCCGATGGCGGCGCTCGCCGCCGGCCCGCTGCTGCTCGGCACCGATCCGAACACGTCCAAGCCGGTGACCGTGCGCAAGGGCCCCTACGGCCTCTATATCCAGCTCGGCGAGATGCCCGAGATGCCGGCCCTGCCGCCGCCCGAGAAGGGCAAGAAGAAGCCCAAGGCGCCCAAGGTCGATGTCGCCGACAAGCCCAAGCGCGTCGGCGTGCCCAAGGGCATGGACGTCTCGGCCATCACGCTCGAGCAGGCGCTGTCGCTCCTGTCGCTGCCGCGCACCATCGGCACCCATCCGGAAGACGGCAAGGTCGTGAAGGCCGGCATCGGCCGCTTCGGGCCCTATATCCAGCACGACAAGGTCTATGCCTCGATCCCGGCGGACGAAGACGTGCTGAGCGTCGGCCTCAATCGCGCCGTCGATCTGCTCGCCGAAAAGGTCAAGCGCGGCGGGCGCGGCGATGCCGCCCTGCGCGAGATCGGCCTGCATCCGTCCGACGAAAAGCCGATCACCCTGCACAAGGGCCGCTACGGCCTTTATGTGAAGCACGGCAAGATCAACGCGACCCTGCCGGGCGATGCCGATCCCGAGACCTTCGGCCTCGACGCCTCGATCGCCCTGCTCGCGGCGCGCGCCTTGAAGGCCGGCGTGAAGCCGGCGCGCGGCAAGGCGAAGGCGAAAGCCGCCGACACGGATGGCGCGCCGGCCAAGAAAGCCGCCGCGAAAAAGGCTCCGGCGAAGAAAGCCCCTGCCAAGAAAGCGGCGAAAAAAGCCGCGCCCAAGAAGGGCGCGAAAAAAGCCGCGCCCAATAAAGATGACGCAGCCGACGAGACCGACGCCGACCCGGCGACCGTCGACGCCGACTAAGCCCCCAGTCAAGCAAAGTCCGTGGCGCGCAAACCCCGTTCCGAATATCCGGCCCTCACGAAAGAGGCGCTGCTCGAATGGATGCGCGAGCATCCCGGCACCACCGACAAGCGCGAGATCGCCCGCGCCTTCAACGTGAAGGGCGACAACCGCGCCATCCTGCGCGAGATGCTCAAGGACCTTGAGAAGGAAGGCCGCATCGGCCGGGCCCAGGGTCGCCGGCAATATGCCTCGCTCGAAAAGCTGCCCGAGATCGGCGTGCTGGAAATCTCCGGCGTCAACATCGACGGCGAACTGCTCGCCAAGCCGACCGTCTGGGCCGACGCCGCACCGCTGCCGCAGATCATCGTCGTGCCGCCGCGCGACGGCCTGGCCGCGCTCGGTGTCGGCGATAAGATTCTCGCCAAGCTCTCCCCCGATCCCGAAGGCGGCTACGACGCCACGGTGATGCGCCGCCTCGGCGAAACGCCGGCCGAGGTCGTCGGCGTCTTCAGCGTCGTTAAGGGCCAAGGCCGCGTGCAGCCGACCGACCGGCGCGCCAAGAGCGAGCTGTTCGTCAAACGCGAACATTCCAACGGCGCCAAGCAGGGCGACTTGGTGCGCGCGCGCATTCTGCCACGGCGCGGCGCCGGATTGCCCGAGGCCGAGATTCTCGAGCGCATGGGCTCGTTCGAAGATCCCGGCGCGGTCAGCCTGATCGCCATTCACGCCCAGGGCATCCCGACCGAATTTCCGCCCGAGACGCTGGCGCAAGCGGCCAAGGCCGAGCCCGTCCCGCTCGGCAACCGCGACGACCTGCGCGCCATCCCGCTGATCACCATCGACGGCGCCGACGCGCGCGACTTCGACGACGCGGTGTGGGCCGAGGAAGACGACGCCGCCGACAACAAGGGCGGCTTCCATCTGATCGTCGCCATCGCCGACGTCGCGCATTATGTGCAGCCGGGCGATGCGCTCGACCGCGAGGCCTTCAAGCGCGGCAATTCGGTCTATATGCCCGACCGTGTCGTGCCGATGCTGCCCGAGAAGCTGTCGAACGATCTCTGCTCGCTGCGCCCCGATGGCGACCGCGCCGCGATGGCCGTGCATATGTGGATCGACAAGGCCGGCAACATGCTGCGCCATCGCTTCGTGCGCGGCCTGATCCGTTCGGCGGCGCGCTGCACCTACGAGCAGGTGCAGCGGCTGAAGGACGGCTATCCGACGGTGGACGATCCGCGCTGGCCCGAGGCGGTCGACCGCATGATCGTCGGCCCGCTCTACGCGGCTTACGCCGCGCTCGACGACGCGCGCCGGCGGCGCGGCACGCTCGATCTGGAAATTCCCGAGCGCAAGGTGATCCTCAACGAGAAGCGCGAGATCGAGAAGATCGTGCCGCGCGAACGGCTCGACAGCCACAAGCTGATCGAGGAATTCATGATCGCCGCCAACGTCGCGGCGGCCGAGACGCTGGAGAAAGCCGGCTGGCCCTGCATGTATCGCGTGCATGACCAGCCCGACGAGGCGAAGGTCGAAGCGCTGCGCGAATTTCTCGCCAGCCTCGACATCTCGCTGCCGCGCGGCCAGGGCCTGCGCTCGCGCAACTTCGCCGACATTCTCGCCAAGGTCGCCGGCAAGCCGGAAGCCCGCCTGGTCAGCGAGACGATGCTGCGCAGCCAGTCGCAGGCGATCTACTCGCCGGAGAATCTCGGCCATTTCGGCCTGGCGCTGCGCCGCTACGCCCATTTCACCTCGCCGATCCGGCGCTATTCGGATCTCTTGGTGCATCGCGCGCTGATCGGCGCGCTCAAGCTCGGCGATGGCGCGCTCAGCAAAGACATGGGCGCGAACTTCGTGGCCTGGGGCGAACATATCTCGCAGACCGAACGACGCGCCATGCTCGCCGAGCGCGACGCGATGGACCGCTACATGGCGCTCTACATGAAGGATCGCGTCGGCGCGAGCTTCCCGGCCCGCGTCGCCGGCGTCACCCGCTTCGGCCTATTCGTCTCGCTCGACGAGACCGGCGCGCAAGGCTTGGTGCCGATCCGCAGCCTCGGGCAGGATTATTTCGAGCATGACGAGGCGCGCCACACCTTGACCGGACGATCGACCGGCGAGGTCTTCTCGCTGGGCGACGCGGTGACGGCGACGCTGATCGATGCCGACGCCGTCACCGGCAGCCTGCTGTTCCGCATCGACGACCATCAGGGCACGCGCCGGCCGGCCTTCGGCGGGTCGCGCACATCCTACGCCAAGCGCCCCGGCGCCCCGGCAGCCCCCGGGCAGGACCGCCGTCCGCCGAACAAGAAGTTCGGCAAACGCAGCGGCCCGAGCAAAAAATCCGCCGGCAGCCGCGGCAAACGGGGCAAATCGGGCGGAACCGCTTCCAACGGCAACGCCCCGAAAAAGTTCCGTTAGGAACTTGGTCTTGCGCGGGCCCCACCGTCCTGGCGCGAGGAAAAAACCATGATACTTGCGAGCTCTGCGGCCTGCGCGGCCCGGCCCCGCAGCCATCGCGGAGCTGTGACAAATTTTGGCAGTGAATTCTTAACTCGCTATCTATATCTTTGGTCGTGCCGCGATATTGC
>CAMAVH010000164.1 GCA_945861615.1 Rhizobium sp. Q54
TCCATTTCCACTAGCATATCAGGGTTCTTCAGTTCCACGATCGCAGAGGTCCGAGCCGGTAACGGCTCCGGCATCATCTCGACGTAGACTTCGTTGAAGGCCTTCCAATCGCTGGCGCTTTTAAGAAAAATCGTCGCCTTGACGACATCCGCCAACGAACTGCCCGCAGCTTCGAGCACCGCCTGAATATTGCCGATCGAGCGACGGGCCTGATCCTTGATGTCACCCATCTTGCCGGTTTCCCGGTTGCGGCCGGCCTGGCCCGAGGTGAACACCATATTGCCGACCCGGATCGCTTGGTTGAACGGGCCGGTCGGGATCGGCGCCTTATCGGTCCGGATCGCCTGTTTCTTCGCCATTGGGTAGCCCCCTTGGTAAAACACGAAAACTGCCCTCCAAAGTCTCAGAGGGCAGCATGAAATTCATATGTCGGACGACTACGCGTCCTATTCCGAATCCGTCGCCGGACGATGGCCGTTGAACGCTGTCACCGTGGCCTTCGCCACGTAATCGTCAACCGCGGGCGAACCGCCGCCGACGCCGATGGCGCCGATGCACTCGCCGTTCTCGAAAATCGGATAACCGCCCTTATTGAGCGTGACCCCCCCGGGGATCACCTCGGTCAAGCTGATCGGGAAGTAGGACCGATCGGCCCACTGATCCATCAGCACTTCGGTCGGCTTGAGAAAAGCGGCGGCGAGGCGGGCCTTGCCGGTCGCCATGTAGGGACCGTGCCAGGACACCCTCTTGCCGCGCGCCACGAGAACAGGGTGGCCAGCTTGGTCAACGATCGCGACGCTGACCTCGACGCCTTTTTCTTCGACGCCGATGGATTTCGCTTTGAGAACGAACTTCAACGCTTTCTCAAAATCCATTCGCTAGCCACCCTCTCTCTATAGCGGTTGCTCTAAGCCGAAGCGGCTTAGACCGGACGCAGGTAGTCGTCGGCGTTGGTGCCGAACAGCTTGCGCATGGCGGAGTCGCCAAGGACGTTGCTCCACTTCATCACGTTGTCGACGTGGTGCGGCCACGCCGATTCCGGATGCGGGAAGTCCGACGCGTACATCAGGCACTGGTCGCCGAGGACGTCATTGACAGCCTTGGTCATCAGCGGGCCTTCGTGGGCCTCGATGCAGACCTTAATGCGGCCCTGCTTGGCGTATTCGGTCGGCAAGTAGTTCAGCTTCGGAATGACACCCTTCACGTAGTGGAACTGGCTGTCGAGACGGAGCAGCCAATTGGGCAACCAGCCGTGGCCGGTCTCGGCGAAGGCGACCTTGATGTTCGGATAGCGGTCGAGAACGCCGCCGCCGATCAGGTAGGCCAGAGCGCGCTGGGCGCCCCACGGATGCGCGGCGGTGCGAGCAATGGCGGCGTTGCCCCAAATGTCGCGGGCGCCCGGGAAATACGGCGGCTCGTAGAAGAACGAGTGGTGCATGAACGGCAGATGCAGGTCGTTCATCACTTCCCACAGCGGATTCAGGTCCGGATCGTCGATCGGCATGCCTTCCGGCAGCGACGGCCACACGGCCGAGACCCAGCTTTCCTTGCCGATACGCTTCAGTTCCTTGACGGCCCATTCGATGTTGTGGCCCGGGGCGAGGAAGAGGCCGCGCAGACGGTTCACGTCGGCCGAGCAGAAGTCGCGCATGTAGTTATGGTAGGCGTCGTAGATGCCCGCGGTCAGGCCGCCCTCAAGAGCGGAGGAGGCGGGGGCCCAGGTGCCGGGGATCAGCACGTTGACGTCGACGCCTTCCTTGTCCATGTCTTCCAGACGGCCCGTCGGGTTGTCGTGCTGGATGTTCTCATGGCAGATCTCGGTCGAGACGTTCTGCACGCGGCCTTCGACGGCGGTGCCGCCCTTGGGCTTCACATAGCCGGGCTTCTGGCCGGCGATGCGGTCATAAGCGATAGGGTTCACCTTAATGGTGTGCCAGGTGGTGGTCGGATGACCACGGCCGGCCGGGGAGTTCATCGCCTTGACGTAGGGCTTCAGTTCATCCCAACGGGCCTTGGCGGAGTCGCTGGCATAGCGATGCAGCACCTCAAGGGACGGCGTGACGTGGGCATCCACGTCCAAAATACGATAACCATTGCGCATATTTTCTCTCCTGTTGCCTGTGATGGCGTCGTCGGCTGAATTGGCAGCGCGAAAATGTTTAGTCGGGCGGATGGTATGGATGGGCTACCAGCGAAGCAAAAAGGATTTACAAATACTAATATAAGTTTACCTTATAACTCAAGTTTTCGGCCTGGCTATGGCGCGAATTTCCCCTCCAACGCCGCGACGACCGATGAATGACCGCCAATTACGCTATGCCCTAACTGTCTGGCGCGAACGCAGTTTTAGCAAGGCTGCAGGCCGTTTGAACGTTTCCCAGCCGGCCGTGAGCGACCAGATCCGCATGCTCGAGGCGGAATTGGGCTTCGAGCTGTTCCAGCGCACCGGCCGGGGCGTCGAAGTCACATATGTCGGCCGCACCTTTTTGCAACATGCCGAACAGGCCATGTCGGGCATTCTCGGACTGTCGGAAACCGCCCGCCAATTGCGCGGCGACGGCCCGCGCGGCTCCTTCACCATCGGCTTCAGTTCCGGCGTCGCCCAGGACATCGTACCGCGCGTCATGGCCAGCCTCGCCGACCTGCTGCCGCGGGTCCGCCTGGAGGTCGTCACGGCTACGACGCGGCGCATCCAGCGCTTCATCCTGGAGCGCCGCCTGGACGCCGGCATCGCCATCCAATCCGATCCGCGCAGCGTGCCGGAAGAACTGGTCAGCGAGCGGGTCGGCAGCATCGAAATGGCGCTGATCGTGCCGTGGAATCATCCGATCGGAAAACGCGGCGCAAGCGCGATCAACCTTGCCGACCTGAAAGACGAACGGCTGATCGTCAACGAGCCCGACATCGGCTACGGCCAATTCGTGCAGACCGTATTCACGGATCAGGGATTATTGCCCAACGTGGTGGCGCGCGCCGACGATGTCGATACGATTAAACTGATGGTGACGTCAGGCGTCGGACTGGCCGTGTTGCCGCGCGGCTGCGCCGCTTCCGAAGTCGTCTTGAAGCAACTGCGCGTTCTGCCGATCCGGCCGCAGCATGAAGTGCCGATCACGCTGATCCGACATCCCGGCGCACTGACGCCGGCGGCAGAAGCCTGCGTCAAACGCCTGCGCGATGCCCTCTTGGCCGAGACGGCAGCTGCGGCCCGCGCCACAGCTTAATCGGCGCTTTTGTCATGCGCGAACTCGAACATCCGCAAGAAGACTTCCGGTGGCTGCGCGCCTGAGAGGGCATAACTGTCGCCCATGACATAGCAGGGAACGGCGTTGACGCCCCGCGCCCGGGCCTGCACGTCGGCCTCGCGCATCGCCTCCAAGCCGCCGGCGCCGCGCAGATAACTTTCGATCTCCGGGCCCGGCAGGCCTTGATCAGAGGCCAGGGCCGCCAATTCGCCCGGATCGCCGATGTCGCGCCCCTCCGCGAAGTAAGCGGCAAATAAAGCCTCCGCCAGGGCATCGCCGTTAGCGCCGCGTCTCTGGGCCCAATCCACCAGGCGGTGGGCGGCAAGGGTGTTGGGCATGCGCGCGATGCGATCGAAGGCGAAGCGCAAGCCTTCGGCGGCCCCTTCTTTTGCCAGCCGATCATGGATGAAGGCAACCCGTTCCGGCCCGCCGAGCTTCCAATTCAGATAAGCGTCGCGCTCCATGCCTTCGGCTGGCATCGTCGGATTGAGCTGGAAAGGGCGCCACAACCGCTCAAGATTGACGCCCTTGAGCCGGTCGGCGGCGCCGCGCCAAAGCGCTTCTGCGCGTTCCAGACGGCGCTTGCCGATGTAGCACCAAGGACAGACGAAATCGGCGTAAATGGCGATGCGCATGACGATCCCCAGCCGCCGCGGCGCGGCGTCATGAGGCTTTAAGCCGCCGCCTTTTGGTTCAGCGCGCGGTCGATGGCCTCGATCAAACTCTTGCCGAAGATCGGCTTGGATAGAATAGCCGCGAGAGGCAAAGGCGCAAACTGCTCGATTTGATCGCCGCGGCCGGTGCAGAGAATAATCGGAAGATCCGCCCGCAACCCGTGAACCGCCAGGGCCAACTTGTCGCCGGCCATTTGCGGCATCGACCAGTCGGTCAAAATCAGATCCCACTTTTGCGGATTTGCGGACACGAGGCGCAGCGCATCTACGCCGTTTTCGGCGGTTTCAACCGCATATCCTGCCGCGAGCAATGTGCTGGCGACGACATCACGCAAGTTTTTTTCGTCATCGACCACGAGGATGGTCTGCTGCGTCTTCTGCAGGATCTGCGGAGCCAGTTCTTCCCGCACCGACACTTCACGTTGTTGCGACACGTACGGGAAATACAGTTTGAAGGTAGTTCCCTTGCCGACATGGCTGCTCAGAACGATGCCGCCACGCATGGTCTTCACCATACCCAGCAAAACGGAAAGTCCCAGGCCGGTGCCTTCGCCCACGGGCTTGGTGGTAAAGAACGGCTCGAAGGCGCGGCGCATGACGTCGCCGTTCATGCCATGGCCGTTGTCGGCGACCGTCACGCAGACGTAATCGCCGGGTGGCAGGCTGCCATACCAGAGCTTGCCGCCGCTGCCGTCCGCTTCCCATTGGCTCTTCACCAG
>CAMAVH010000165.1 GCA_945861615.1 Rhizobium sp. Q54
GGCAGCGGCGGCAGCGCCGTGCGCATCTGGCTATAGGGCATCCAGAGATGCGCCAGGCCCTCCGTGAGCCAGGCCGGATCGGACATGCTAGGCGCAGCTGCCTTTATCGCAGGACGAGGCCATGGGTTTGAAGCCGAGCTTGTCCAGCAAAGCCTCGTCCTCGTTGCCTTCCGGATTCGGCGTGGTCAGCAGCTTGTCGCCGTAGAAGATCGAGTTGGCGCCGGCGAACAGGCAGAGCGCCTGGGTCGCCTCGTCCATCTCCATCCGGCCGGCGGCGATGCGGACCATGGAGGCCGGCATCATGACGCGGGCGACGGCGATGGTGCGGACGAAATCGAACGTGTCCAGTTTGGCCTCGGCGGCGAAAGGCGTGCCCTCGATCTTGACCAGGGCATTGATCGGCACCGAATCCGGATGCTGCGGCAGGTTCGCCAGGGTGACCAGCATCGAGGCGCGGTCATGTTCGCCCTCGCCCATGCCGATGATGCCGCCGCAGCAGACCTTGATGCCGGCGTCGCGCACGTTGGCCAGCGTCTCCAAACGATCGCCGTAAGTGCGCGTCGAGACGACCTGCGGGTAATATTCCTCAGAGGTGTCGAGGTTGTGATTGTAATAGTCGAGCCCGGCGTCCTTCAGGCGTTCGGCCTGCGCCGCTTCGAGCATGCCGAGCGTGACGCAGGTCTCGAGGCCCAGGGCCTTGACGCCTTCGATCATCGGCACGATGCGGTCGAGATCGCGCTCCTTCGGGCTGCGCCAGGCGGCGCCCATGCAGAAGCGCCCCGCCCCGGCATCCTTGGCGGCTTTCGCGGCGGCCAGAACTTCGTCGAGCGCCATGAGCTTTTCGGCCTTGAGGCCGGTGTCGTAACGCGAGCTTTGCGCGCAATAGCCGCAGTCTTCCGGGCAGCCGCCGGTCTTGACGTTGAGCAGCGTCGAAAGCTGCACTTCGTTGGGATCGAAATATTGCCGCAGCAGCCCCTGCGCCTTGAACAAGAGATCGTTCAGCGGCAGGGCGAACAGCGCCTCGGCCTCGGCTTTCGTCCAATCATGACGGATATGAGGGTCAGCGGAAACGGCGGACGGGTCGATGCGCAGCTGCGTGGCCATGAATGCTTCCTGGTAACGAATCGTTACGGGCAATCTAGTCGAAAGGCATCGCTTGGCAAAGCGCCCGATTGCCGCAACTCGAGAAGCCTCGGCAATCGGTTTCACGCAATAATCATACGGCCGGAACAGCCAGTGGATCGTCGCCAAAACGGTTCGAGCCCTGGGTGCCGCGCGAGCAGTACCAGACGATCAATATAATCAAGCCGATGATGGGCAGGAAAATCAGCAACTGCCACCAGCCCGACCGGTCGGTATCGTGCAGGCGTCGCGCCGCCACGGCAATATTCGGGATCACCATGGCGAGCGTGAACAGCCCCGCAAGCAGGCCAAAGCCGAGAATGGCGTCGATTGCCGTCAGAACCATCTGAGCGAGAAAATTGAACAGCACGAAGAACCAGAACTCCGAGCGCGCGGCTCGACCTTTGAACGTGGCGTATTTGTTGAGGCAGCTCCTTATGGCAGCAAAGAAATCCATCGCATGTCCCCCGATTTTATGATCGCTACATGCTGCCGTTGGCGGAGGTAGGCGTCAATGGCAGCATGCGGAACTGGCGCTTGGCAAAGCCGGTGTTTGTTGCCAATTTGAGGCGATAAGGACTTCGGCCAGAAATATGCACAACCCAGCATCCCCCAGCTTGGCGGCCTTCGCCCGCGGCAAATTGGCCGAAATCGACGCAGCCGATTTGACGCGCCGGCTGCGCCCGACGCTGCGCGGGGACGGGCTGATCGTCGAACGCGGCGGCAAAAAACTCATCTCCTTTTCCTGCAACGACTATCTCGGCCTCAGCCGCCATCCCCAGGTGATCGCCGCCGCCATCGCCGCCACCGAGACCTACGGCGCCGGGGCCGGCGCCTCGCGCTTCGTCACCGGCGACAATCCGCTCTATGGCGAGGTCGAGGCGCGACTTGCGCGGCTCAAAGGCACGGATGGCGCCATCGTTTTCGGCTCGGGCTATCTCGCCAATCTCGGCATCGTCCCGGCGCTGCTCGGCGAGGGCGACCTGATCGTCGGCGACGAATTGATGCATGCCTGCATGCATGGCGGCTCGCGCCTGTCGCGCGCCAAGATTCTGCTGTTCCGCCATAACGATGCCGACCATTGCGCCGAGATCCTGGCGAAAGAACGCCCCAATCATCGTCATACGCTCGTCATGACCGAAGGCGTCTTCAGCATGGACGGCGACCGCGCGCCGGTCAAAAGCCTCGTCGAGATCGCCAAACGGCATGACGCCTGGCTGTTCACCGACGACGCCCATGCGCTCGGTGTGATCGGCGACGGCAAAGGCAGCGCTCACGCAGACGGTGCGGACGGCCAGGTGCCGCTGCAGATGGGCACGCTGTCCAAGGCGGTCGGCGCTTACGGCGGCTATCTCACTGCCGACGCCGACACGCTCGAATTGGTGCGCCACCGCGCGCGCAGCCTGATCTATTCGACCGGCCTGCCGCCGGCCGCGCTCGGCGCGGCCAACGCGGCACTCGCATTGATCGAAACCGACGCCGAGCTGGTGGCAAAGCCCCTCGCCAAGGCGCAATTGTTCACCAGCGCGCTGAATTTGCCGCCAGCGATGAGCGCCATCGTGCCGGTGAGGCTCGGCGAACCGAAGCGGGCCTTGGAGGCGGCGGCGAAATTGGAAGAGGCCGGCTTCATGGTGGTCGCCATCCGCCCGCCGACCGTGCCCGACGGGACGTCGCGCCTGCGCGTCACCTTCTCGGCGGCGCATGACGACGCCGACGTGCTGCGCCTCGCCGAGACCATGCGCAAATTGGGACTCGTGACGCCATGAGCGGATTGTTCGTCAGCGCCGCCGGCACCGAGATCGGCAAGACCTTCGTCTCCTGCGCCTTGATCCATCAGCTGCGGGCGCAACATCGGAAAGTTCAGGCGCTCAAGCCGGTGATCAGCGGCTACGATTCGCACGAGGCCGCCGCGAGCGACAGCGGCCTGCTGCTCGCCGCGCTCGGCGAAGAGCCGACACCGGAAGCGGTCGCGCGCATATCGCCCTGGCGCTTCGCCATGCCCTTGTCGCCGCACATGGCGGCCAAGCGCGAAGGCCGCAGCGTCAGCTTCGCGCCGCTCTTGCGCTTCTGCCAGGAGGCGCTGGCGGTGCCGGAGACGATCACCATCATCGAGGGCGTCGGCGGCGTCATGGCCCCGGTCAACGACGACGAGACCGTGCTCGACTGGATGGCCTTGTTGAAATTGCCGGTGCTGCTGGTCGGCGGCAGCTATCTCGGCGCGATCAGCCATATGCTGACGGCCGCCGAGGCGGTGCTGCGGCGCGATCTCTCGATCGCTGGCATCGTGCTCAGCGAATCCAAGGAGCAGCCGGTCGATCTGGCGGAGACCGCCGAGAGCATCGCGCGCTTTCTGCCACAGGTGAAAATGCTGACGGTGCCGCGCCTCGCGTCCTTCAAGGACGCACCCGACATCACGCGGCTGGTGAACAATCTCTGATAAATAAAGATCGTCATCCTCGGGCTTGACCCGAGGGTCCATTCCTCGAGCGCTCAAACGCCCGATAGATGGATCCTCGGGTCAAGCCCGAGAATGACGGTTTTCGTAAGCCTAAAGCGGCCGCCGCGCCTTCAGCGCCGCACCGAGCGTGCCGTCGTCGAGATAATCCAGCTCGCCGCCGACCGGCACGCCGTGCGCCAAACGCGTCACCTCGACGTCGCAATCGCGCAGCCGGTCGGTGAGGTAATGGGCGGTGGTCTGGCCGTCGACGGTGGCGCCCATGGCGAGGATCACTTCCTTCACCTCGTCTCCGCGCGCGCGATTGACCAAGCGGCCGATCGACAGGTCATCGGGGCCGATGCCGTCGAGCGCCGACAGCACGCCGCCGAGCACATGATATTGGCCGCGAAACACCGAGGCCCGCTCGAGCGCCCAGAGATCGGCGACGTCTTCCACCACGCAGATGATCGCCTTGTCGCGCCGCCCGTCGGTGCAGATGGCGCAAGGATCGGACGTGTCGAGATTGCCGCAGGCGCCGCAGACGCGCACGCGCTCGGCGGCGTCGGTCATTGCCGCCATTAGCGGCTGCATCAACGATTCGCGTTTCTTGAAGAGATGCAGCGCGGCGCGGCGCGCCGAGCGCGGACCCAGACCGGGCAGTTTGCCGAGCAGCTGGATCAGACGCTCGATCTCGGGACCGCTCATTGGTTAGAACGGCAGCTTCATGCCGGGCGGCAATTGCAAGCCGCCGGTGACCTGGGCCATCTCCTCGGCCATCTGGGCGTCGACCTTGGTCTTGGCGTCGTTGAAGGCGGCGACGATCAGGTCTTCCAGCACTTCCACTTCGTCGCGGTCGGCCAGCGCCGGATCGATCTTGAGCTTGCGCAACTCGCCCTTGCCGTTGAGCGTGACCTTGACCATGCCGCCGCCCGACGAGGGATCCTACGGCAGCGACATGATGGCCGATTTTGACGGAGGTGACCGCTCATGAAGAACCTTGGCAATATGCTGAAACAAGCCCAGCAGATGCAGACCAAGATGGCCGAGATGCAGGCCAAGCTGGCCGAGAT
>CAMAVH010000166.1 GCA_945861615.1 Rhizobium sp. Q54
TGAACGCCTTCATCCTTCACGATGGTGAAGCGATGATGGCAGCTGTCCACATTGGCCCAGGACTGGGCCTGCCAGGCGGCCTTGGCCTGTTCGTAGCTGTCGAACGGGCCGAAGCGCAGGGGGCCCTTGCCATTGGCCATATCGCGGAACTCGGTGGTTTTATATTCACCGCCGATGACCCAATAACGCGGCATCGTCGTGGCTCTCCGGTTGACGGACATGGTCTGCATGTAAGTCTCGATGGCTAGGATGCAAGTAAAGCAAAGGCCGGGCCGAGCGGACCAGCACCGATTGATCATGGCAGCCTCCCGTTACTGAAGAGTGAATCCTGCCACATAGCCGCGACATCAATCACAAGCCCTTGTGGCATAAGGATTCTTTCCCCATAAAGCACGCGCCGGGGCTTGCCCGCGCGGCCTTACCGTGGCATTGCTGAACCATGCCGTTCGACTCCTTGCGCGATTTTCTCGACCATCTGGAACGCCGCGAGCGCCTCGTGCGCGTCTCCGCGCCCGTCGCCGCCGCCCTGGAGATCACCGAAATCCAGACCCGCCTGCTGGCCGAGGGCGGCCCGGCCGTGCTGTTCGAGAACGTCACCGACGCGACCGGGGGGCGCCACGCCATGCCGGTCGCCGCCAACCTGTTCGGCACCGTCGAGCGCGTCGCCTGGGGCATGGGCCGCGAGCCCCATGAGCTGCGCAAACTCGGCGAGATGCTCGCCTGGCTCGATCACCCCGAGCCGCCAGAGAACATGCGCGAAGCCTTCGCCCTGCTGCCGATGCTCAAGACCGCGCTGGCGCGCAAGCCGAAGACCGTGTCGGGCGCGCCCTGTCAGGAGATCGTGCTCAAAGGCGCCGACATCGATCTATCCAAGCTGCCGATCCAGACCTGCTGGCCCGGCGAGCCCGCCCCGCTGATCAGCTTCCCGCTCGTCGCCACGCGCGGACCGGAAGTTGGCGGCAAGCCGGGCGGCGACAATGTCGGCATCTACCGCATGCAGGTGACGGGCAAAAACACAGCGCTGATGCGCTGGCTGCACACGCGCGGCGGTGCGCTGCATTACGCCGCCTGGAAGGCGCAACATAGCGAGCCGATGCCGGCCGCCGTGGTGATCGGCGCCGATCCCGCCGTGATGCTCGCCGCCGTGACGCCAGTGCCGGAGGGCCTCTCGGAATATGAATTCGCCGGCTTGCTGCGCGGCAAGCGCGTCAAGCTGACCGACTGCCTGACCGTGCCGCTGAAGGTGCCGGCCAGCGCCGAGATCGTGCTCGAGGGCCATGTCTCGCTGAGCGAGACCGGGCCCGAAGGCCCTTACGGCGATCACACCGGCTATTACAACGCGGTCGAGCGCTTCCCGGTGTTCACGCTGAGCGCCATCACCATGCGCCGCGATCCGATTTATCTCTCGACCTTCACCGGCCGGCCGCCCGACGAGCCCTCGGTGCTCGGCCAGGCGCTCAACGACGTGTTCCTGCCGATGTTCGCGCGGCAGTTTCCCGAGGTGGTGGACTTCTACTTGCCGCCCGAAGCCTGCTCCTACCGCATCGCCGTGGTCAGCATCCGCAAGCAATATCCGGGACATGCCAAGCGCGCGATGATGGCGGTGTGGTCTTACCTGCGGCAATTCCTTTACACCAAGATGGTCATCGTGGTGGATGAGGACATCAACGCGCGCGACTGGAAGGACGTGATGTGGGCGCTGGCGACGCGCTTCGATCCGTCGCGCGACGTGACGATCATCGACAATACGCCGATCGACTATCTCGACTTCGCCTCGCCCGAGCCCGAGCTCGGCGGCAAGATCGGCTTGGATGCCACCAACAAGATCGGCAGCGAAACCAGCCGCGAATGGGGCAAGCCGATCCGCATGTCCGACGACATCATCGACGCGGTGACGAAGAAATGGCCCGGCCTCGGCCTCCCCGGATCGGGCAAGCCGATCTGGAAGAAATAGGATCGCGATGATCGATTTGATCGTCGCCGTTTTCATCGCCACCTATCTCGGCATGGCCTTCGGCCGCTGGCCGGGACTCGCCATCGACCGCACCGGCATCGCGCTGATCGGCGCCATCCTGCTGATCGCCGCCGGCGCGTTGACGCTGCATGACGCGGCGCGCTCGGTCGACCTGCCGACCCTGCTGCTGCTGTTCGGCCTGATGATCGTCTCGGCGCAATATGCCGCGTCCGGCTTCTATGACGGCGTCGCCGCGACGGTGGCGCGCATGGGCGGCAGCCCACGTAAATTGCTCGCCGCCGTTATCGTCGTCGCCGGCGGCCTGTCGGCGCTGCTCGCCAACGACATCGTCGTCTTCGCCATGACGCCGCTGCTCTGCGTCGGCCTGCGCCAGCGCGGCCTCAACCCGACGCCGTATCTCATCGCGCTGGCCTGCGCCGCCAATGCCGGCTCGGCGGCGACCCTGATCGGCAATCCGCAGAACATCCTGATCGGCCAGATCGGCAAGCTCGATTTCGTCGCCTTCCTCGGCTATTGCGCCGCGCCCGCCGTGCTTGCGCTGCTCACCGTCTTCGCGGTGATCGCCGTGCAATGGCGCGGCCGTTGGACAGCCAACGCAGGCGACGGCCCCGATCTCTCCGCCATTCCGCTGGCGCACGACAAGACGCAGTTCGTCAAGGCGCTCGCCGCGACCGCCGTGCTGCTCGTGCTGTTCTTCACCGACGCGCCGCGCGAATTGTCGGCGCTCGCCATCGCCGCGCTGTTGCTGCTCAGCCGCAAGGTGTCGAGCCGCGAGTTGGTCGGCGCGGTGGACTACAGCCTGCTGCTGCTGTTCGCTGGGCTGTTCGTGGTGACTGGCGCGCTTGCCGCGACGCCGCTGGCGGCGGACGCCTTCGCGGGTCTCGCGGCGGCGGGCTGGCTGCCCGACCGCTTGGCGACGCTGACGCCGCTGGCCCTCGTGCTGTCCAACACCATCGGCAACGTGCCCGCGGTCATCCTGCTGCTGCAAGTCTGGCAGGCGCCGCCGCCCGGCGCGCTTTACGGCTTGGCGCTGCTCTCGACGCTGGCCGGCAACCTGCTGATCGCCGGCAGCCTTGCCAATATCATCGTCGCCGAGCGGGCCGCCAGCGTCGGCGTGAAGCTCGGTTTCGCCGATCACGCCAAAAGCGGCATCCCCATCACCTTGATCAGCATGACCGTCGCCGCCATATGGTTATGGCTGACCGGAGCCCTGCCCTTCTGATCCGTCCCGGACTACACTGGCCCTTCCCGTTCCCCGACCCGGAGCCCTGCATGACCACCGCGCCGCTCGACGCCGACAACCTGCTGGCCGACCTCCTCAAACAGGCCAAGGCCGCCGGGGCGGATGCCGCCGACGGATTGGTCGCCGAGGGCGTGTCGCTGTCGCTGGCGCGCCGTCTCGGCAAATCCGAGGGCGTCGAGCGCGCCGAGGGCCGCGACCTCGGCCTGCGCGTCATCATCGGCAAGCGCCAGGCGATCGTCTCGGCGAGCGATTTTTCGCCCGCGGCGATGAAGGAACTGGTCGCCCGCGCGGTCGCCATGGCCAAGGCCGTGCCGGAAGATAAATTCTGCGGCATCGCCGATCCGAGCCAGATCGCCCGGAACTATCCCGACCTCGACACCTGCGACATGCGCGAGCCGTCGCCCGAAGACATGGACAAGGCCGCCGCCGCCGCCGAGGACGCCGCGCGCGCCGTCAAAGGCGTGACCAATTCGGAAGGCGCCGAAGCCGGCTGGTCGCTGTCGCGCGTGCATCTCGCCATCAGCAACGGCTTTTCCGGCAGCTACGGCGTGTCGCGCCACTCGCTGTCCGTTTCGGTGCTGGCCGGCGAGGGCACCGGCATGGAAACCGATTACGATTTCGCCACCGGCATTTCCGCCAGCGATCTGAAAGATCCCGCCGCGCTCGGCCGCAGCGCCGGCGAACGCGCTGTGAAAAAGCTCAACCCGCGCAAGGCGAAAACCGCGCAGGTCCCGGTCGTGTTCGATCCGCGCATTTCCGGCGGACTGGTCGGCAGCTTGGCCGGTGCGGTGAATGGCGCCTCGATCGCGCGCGGCACCAGCTTTCTCAAGGACAGCATGGGCAAGCCGGTGTTCGCCAAGGGCATCTCGATCATCGACGATCCGCTGCGCAAGCGCGGCCTGCGCTCCAAGCCGTTCGACGGTGAGGGCTTCGCCACCGCGCGGCGCGTGGTGATCGACGACGGTGTGCTGCAGACCTGGTTTCTCGATCTGTCGACCGGACGTCAGCTCGGTTTGTCGAGCACCGGCAATGCGTCGCGCGGCACCGGCTCGCCGCCGTCGCCGTCGCCGACCAACCTCTATCTCGCCGCCGGCGCGCTGCCGCCATCAGCACTGATCGCCGACATCAAGCAGGGCTTCTACGTCACGCAGTTGATGGGCATGGGCACCAACCTGATCACCGGCGACTATTCGCGCGGCGCCAGCGGCTTCTGGATCGAAAATGGCGAGATCGCCTATCCGGTCAGCGAAGTGACCGTGGCCGGCAATCTGCGCGACATGTTCCTGCATTTGACGCCGGCCAACGATCTGGAATTCCGCTACGGCACCGATGCGCCGACGCTGCGCATCGACGGCATGACGGTGGCCGGCGC
>CAMAVH010000167.1 GCA_945861615.1 Rhizobium sp. Q54
CCGCCCGGCGTCTCGATGACGAAGACGTCCCCTGGCGCGAGCGATGTGCGCTCGGTCGCGCCCAGTTCCTCGATCCCACCGCCCGCCCGCACGACATAGCTCCGTCCGCGCGCGCCGGCCGCGCCGCCCGCCAGGCCGAAGGGGTCGGTCGTGCGCCGGCTCGACAGAATCGCCGCGTCCATCGCCTCGCGAAAGCGGATGCGCCGGATCACGCCATCGCCGCCGCGCCAGGTTCCCGCGCCGCCCGACCCCACGCGCAAGGAAAAATCCTCGACCAGCACCGGATAGCGTGTTTCCAGTACCTCGGGATCGGTGAGACGCGAGTTGGTCATGTGGGTCTGGATGGCGCTCGCCCCGTCGAATCCCTCGCCCCCATTCAAGCAACCGGCCCCCATGCCGCCCGCCACCGTCTCGTAATATTGCGTGCGCGCGTTGCCGAAGGTGAAATTGTTCATCGTGCCTTGCGAGGCGGCCAGCACGCCGAGCGCGCCGTAGAGCGCGTCGCACAGCGATTGCGACGTCTCGACATTGCCGGCCACCACGGCGGCAGGATAGCGCGGCGCCAGCATCGAGCCCTCGGGGATGACGATGTCGATCGGGCGCAGGCAGCCGGCATTCATCGGAATGTCATCCGCCACCAGGGTGCGAAAGACGTAGAGCACGGCGGCGCGGCAGACCGCCGAAGGCGCGTTGCGGTTGTTCGGCCGCTGCGCCGAACTGCCGGTGAAATCCACCGTCGCGCGGCGCGCCGCCTTGTCGATCGAGACGCGCACACGAATCTCGCCGCCGTCATCGAGCGGCAAGGCGAAGGCGCCGTCTTTCAGACCGGCGAGGACGCGGCGCACCGCCTCCTCGGCATTGTCCTGCACATGGCCCATATAGGCGCGCACCACGTCGATGCCGAAATCCGCCACCATGCGCGCCAGCTCCTGCGCACCCTTCTCGCAGGCGGCGACCTGCGCCTTCAAATCGGCGATGTTCTGCTCGATGGCGCGGCTCGGCCAGGGGCCGGCGGCCAATCGCGCGCGCATGTCGGCCTCGCAGAAGACGCCGCCCCGCACCAGATCGACATTGTCGAACAGCACGCCTTCGTCGGCGATGCTCGTCGAATCGGGCGGCATCGAGCCCGGCGTGATGCCGCCGATATCGGCGTGATGGCCGCGCGCCGCGACGAAGAACAGCGGCGCCGCCATCCCATCGCTGAACACCGGCATGATGACGGTGATGTCGGGCAGATGGGTGCCGCCGTTATAGGGCGCGTTATGCACGGCGACCTCGCCGGACTTGAGCTTGCTTCCTGAATTATTTTTGGCGCGCCCCGCGATCACGGCGGCGACCGATTCGCCCATCGAGCCGAGGTGCACCGGCATGTGCGGGGCATTGGCGATCAGATTACCGGCGCCGTCGAACACCGCGCAGGAGAAATCCAAGCGCTCCTTGATATTGACCGACTGCGACGTGCTGGCGAGCGCCACGCCCATCTGCTCGGCGATCGCCATGAAGAGATTGTTGAAAATCTCCAGCATGACCGGATCGGCGTTGGTGCCCATGGCAGGAGCTTGGCGCAGCGGCGTCGCGCGCGTCAGGAGCAGATCGCCATCCGCCGTCATGCGCGCCCGCCAGCCCGGCTCGATCACCGTCGTCGCGTTCGCTTCGATGACAATGGCCGGGCCGTCGAGCGGCACGCCGACCGGCAGCTTGTCGCGAGCGTGGATCGGCGCTTGATGCGAGGCGCCATCGGCGTGAAGCTCCGCCCCGCCGAGCGGCGCGGGCAAGGCCTCGCCCGCCGGCGGCGCGGCGAAGCGCAGGCTTTCGATGCCGTCCATGGCGCCGACCGCCTCGACCGAGACGGCCTCGACGACGAGCGCCTTGCCCGTCATGACGAAGCCGTAAGCGCGCTGATGCGCCGCCTCGAAAGCCGCACGCATCGCGGCGGGCGCGGCGAAGGCGACAGGCTCGGCCGTGTCGGTGCCTTCATAGCGCAGATGCACGCGGCGGTGCAGCGCGATGCGCTCGCCCGCCACGCCCTGCGCCAGAAGCGCGCCGCGCGCCTGATCGACCAGGCTTTCCAGCGTCCCGGCCAAGTGGCGCTCCAATTCGGGGGCGAGCTTAGCCTCGACGGCGCGCTCGCGCATCTCGACGCGGTCGGCCAATCCCATGCCGAGGGCGGACAGCACGCCGGCCAACGGATGGATGAAGACGGTCGTCATGCCGAGCGCATCGGCGACCTTACAGGCATGCTGGCCGCCGGCCCCGCCGAAGCAACCGAGCGCATATTTGCCGGCGTCGCGCCCGCGCTGGATCGAGATTTGCTTGATGGCGTGGGCCATCGCCTCGTTGGCGATGCGCAGGAATCCGTCGGCCAGTTCCTCGGGCGACCGTTTGACGCGCGTCGCGCGCTCGACCTCGCCAGCCAGCGCGGCGAACTTCTCGCGCACGATGGCGGCGTCGAGCGGCGCATCGCCGTTCGGCCCGAAAATCTTGGGAAAGAATTCGGGCCGCAGCTTGCCGACCATGACATTGGCGTCGGTCACGGTCAGCGGCCCGCCCTTGCGATAGCAGGCCGGCCCCGGATTGGCGCCCGCCGATGCGGGCCCCACTCTTAAGCGCGAGCCGTCGAACGACAGGATCGAGCCGCCGCCCGCCGCCACCGTGTTGATGGCGAGCATCGGCGCGCGCAGCCGCACGCCGGCGACCACCGTCTCGAAGGTCCGCTCGAGGCCCTGGCCATCTGGCGACATATCAATATGCGACACGTCGGTCGAGGTGCCGCCCATGTCGAAGCCGATCAGCTTGTCGAAGCCGGCGCGCGTCGCCGCCTTGGCGGCGCCGACGATGCCGCCGGCCGGGCCGGAGAGAATGCTGTCCTTGCCCTGGAAATTCTCCGCCGCGACCAGACCGCCGTTCGACTGCATGAACAGCAGCGACGCGCCGCCGAGCTCGCCCGCCACCTGCGCGACATAGCGGCGCAGGATCGGCGAGAGATAGGCATCGGCCACTGTTGTGTCGCCGCGCCCGACCAGCTTCATCAAGGGCGAAACCTGATGCGACACCGAGATCTGCGTGAAGCCAATTTCGCGGGCGATCTCCGCCGCCTGGCTTTCGTGCCGGCCGTCGCGCCAAGCATGCATGAAGACGATGGCGACCGAGCGCAGGCCCGCGTCGTAAGCCGCGCGCAGATCGCGCTTGAGCGCCGCTTCATCCAGCGCGCGAAGAATCTCGCCATCCGCCGCGAGGCGCTCGTCCGCCTCGATGACGCGAGCATAGAGCATTTCCGGCAGCGTCACTTTGAGATCGAACAGGCGCGGGCGATTCTGATAGGCGATGCGTAGAGCGTCGCGAAAGCCGCGCGTCGTCACCAGGGCGAGCGGCTCGCCCTTGCGTTCGAGTAGCGCGTTGGTCGCGACCGTGGTGCCCATTTTGACGGCGTCGATCTGCGATGCGGGAATCGGCGCATCGCTGGCGAGCCCAAGCACCGCGCGAATCCCGGCCAGCGCGGCGTCCCTATAGCGCCCCGGATTCTCCGACAGCATCTTGCGCGTGACGATCGCGCCGTCCGGCGCCCGCGCGACGATGTCGGTAAAGGTGCCGCCGCGATCGATCCAGAACTGCCACTTTGCCATTCGTTTCATTTTATAGGCGATCGTCTTGAAATGATGCGCTGCAAGATGCCTGCGACAGGCTGGCGTCTCAAAGCGAAAAATGAATATGATCGAACCAAGCAATCAAAAGGCCGGCGCCTCTCTCAGGAGCGGAACGCACGGCTGGCTCACATGGGAGGATACCGAACATGCCGCACAGATTCACCCTGTCCGCTGCGATCCTGACAGTCACGCTCGCTGTCGCCGCGACCGACGCCACATTCAATACGGCATGGGCGCAGCAAAGCGTCGCCGATTTCTACAAGGGAAAGACTTTTCGCGTCGTTGTCGGCAGCAGCGAATCGAGCGGCGTCGATATTCTCGCACGCGTCGCCGCCCGCCATCTGCCCAAGCATATGGACGGCAAGCCGACGATTATCGTGCAGAACATGCCGCAACCCGAATCGATCGCCGCGGCGAACCATATCTACAACGTGGCGGAGAAGGACGGCCTGACCATCGGCGCGGGATCGTCGGGCCTGTTCAGCCGCGCCATCTCGCAGCCGAACATCCGCTTCGATCTCGACAAGTTCACATGGATCGCCAATCTCTACACCGCGACCGTGCTCTATTGGATGCGCACCGACTTTCCCTGCCAGACGATCGAAGAGCTGGCGAAATGCCCGCAGCCGATTAAGTTCGGCGCGACGGCGAAGGGCTCGACCGGCTACGGCCTGGTGCCAGAGATGCTGAAGGACGCCTTCAAGCTGAACATGGACATGATCTACGGCTACCGCAATAAGGACATCGAACTCGCTATCGAGCGTAATGAGGTGCACGCCTCTGGCGGCGACATCATCGGCTTTCTCGGCGGACGCGGCAAGCAACTGCTCGACGATGGCAAGGTGAAGATCCTGCTGCAGGTCTCCGGCCAGAAGGCGCCGGC
>CAMAVH010000168.1 GCA_945861615.1 Rhizobium sp. Q54
CCGACCAAGACGATGGAAGACGCCAAGAAGCGCGAAACGCTGATCGCCGCCACCGGCGCGGGCGATCTCTCGTCGTGGATTCCGGAAGTCTACAACAAGGTGCTTGGCACCAAGTTCAAGGTCATCGACGGCTACAAGAGCGTCGGGGAAGTGCGCCTGGCGATGGAGCGCGGCGAGGCCGAAGGCTACGGCGCCAATCCGGTCTCGGCGGTGCTGTCGGTCCAGCCCAACGCCTTCAAGGACAAGCTCTACGCGATCCTGGTGCAAGTCGGCCTGAAGCGCGACCCTCTGCTGCCGGAAGTGCCTCTGCTCAGCCAATTGACCGACGATCCGGAGAAAAAGGCGATTCTGGAATTCATTTCCAAGGGCCTCGCTGTCGGACGCCCGATCGGCACCACGCCGGGCGTACCCGCCGATCGCGTCGCCGCCCTACGCAAGGCCTTCGATGCGATGCTGAAGGATCCGGCTTTTATCGAGGAAGCGAAAAAGCAAAGCGCCGACATCGGCCCGATGGACGGACAGACGGTGGCGCAATTGCTCGAAACGGTTCTCGGCGCGCCGCAAACGCTGAAAGACAAAGCCAAGGCGACCATGCCGCCGCGCTGACAAGAGGCTTGTCGCCAAAGCGACAGACGCCAGGACGATCAAGAGGCTGCGCCTTTATCTGCGCAGCCTCTTTTTTACACGAGCGAATAGGCTACCAGCGATTCCACACCGGCTCGCCGAGGTCGACCTGCTCTTCGTTCGTCACCGCGCCGGTGCCGCCGCCGACCGCACCGCCGATCAGCGCGCCGGGAATGGCGCCGACGCCGCCGAAGAGCGCGCCAATGGCTGCGCCCGTGCCGGCGCCGACCGCCGCGCCGCCGCCGACGCGGTCTTCTTGCGTGCTGCCGCAAGCGGCAAGCAGGAGCGCCAGAGCCGCCGGCAAGGCGAAACGGGCGCAGCGGGAAATCTTGTCAGCCATTGTCGAAGTCTCCTGAAAAGGCGCATGAAGCGCGTGGCGCACGGACTTTTGTCCGCAATTGGCAACGCTCGCCCAGGCCGCCGGTTCCACCGCGCCGCCTCGTTCTAAACCGTCCATAAAGGAAAACCGGCGCCCCTGAGAGGACCGCCGGTTTTCTGGATCGCTGCCTGACGCGACTTTATGGCTTGGCATCGCTTTCGGGCTTAACCGATTCCGCACTGCCCTCGGCGGTCGTCTTGCCCTCGCGTTTGGCGAGACCCTTTTGCGCGTCCTCTCGAGTCATCGAGGCGATGCGCAGGAGATCGTCCGGCACGGGTTCCTCCAACACCGGATCGTACAGCTTGCGCAAAGCGTTGATCATGGCGCCGTGGCCATTGCTGCCATGGCCGTTGCCGGCGGATCCGTTGAGATTGGGGTTTTTACGTTGGGTCATCGTCTGAGCACTATTCATGGGGTTCTGTCACCTTAGTGGGGATCCTCGCTACCCGGAAAGTCCCCCGCTCTATTCCTTCCGTCTTAGTCCATTAACGACTTGTGACCAAAAGCGTTCCCCAAAGGCATTTTTTCCGGGGAACGGCTCTCCTGGGTCCTAGTTTTGACACAGGGGACCGGGGCTTTGCCACGCCAATGCCCCCGAAAGCCTGGGAAAGTCTTCTCGTCGAACGCAGCTGAGACGCGGTCGGCGCGGCCCCCGGAAAGGCTCCATAAGGCCTAAATAGGCCCCTCCGGACGTCGCGAACGCCACGAACAGAGCGCCGTGGAACACACGCTAGCAACGGAAGGAACCACGCAATGACGAACCCCAGCCAACTCGACAGCATGGACAATAAGAAGATCGAATCCGTCCTGGTTGGACAGATCCCCTATTTGCGGCGCTATGCCCGCGCCTTGACGCGCAACGCCGCCGACGCCGACGATTTGGTGCAGACCGCCCTGATGCGCGGCATCGTCAACATGGACCGTTTCGAGCAAGGCACCAACCTGCGCGCTTGGCTCCTCACCATCATGCACAATGTTTTCATCGACGGCGTGCGCAAGGCGAAGCGGGCCCGCGATGCGGATGAATCGGCCGAATCGATGATGAGCGGCCTTTACACCCGCCCGAACCAGGTCGAAAGCCTGCAGCTCGGCGATCTGCAGCAGGCCATGGAGCGCCTGCCGGAAGAACAGCGCACCACGCTGATCCTCGTCGCACTCGAAGACATGAGCTACGAGGAAGCGGCCAAGGTGACCGGCGTGCCGGTCGGCACCGTCCGCTCGCGTCTGTCGCGTGCGCGCCACGCCCTAATCCGCATGGTCGACGGCTTGACGATCCATGAAATCTCGCCCCAGAGCGGCGTCACCCGCCGCCGCAAGGCCGAACCCGCCGTCGGCGAGCCGCTCAGCCTGCATCGCGAGAAGCCCGGCTACAGCGACCTGCCCCGCCGCTACGTCGCCTAAGTTTTTCTTCAGAACACGGCCGCGCTTCATGTAGAAGCGATCCGGTTCTACCTCACGTGCCTCCGGACTAAACCCGTCGAACCTAAAAGCCCCGCCAAACTTTGGCGGGGCTTTTTTTGTCGCCTCACTTGTCGGCGTCATCGATCAAAGCGGCTCACCCTGCGGACGGCATCGGCGTTCGTCATCAACAGATTCGCGGCCCAAAGCGACGACGTGCGATTCGGTTCCCTATGCAGGACTGTTTATTTAGTTCGTCGGCGAGCTATCGCAACGGAACCCTTAAGTGCAGGCCGCGTTGATGGAACTGAGACGATTCGGATGGCCGAGGCCGCTCCGGACGCCTGCCAAACAACGGGCCATACAGGAGGCCGTCATGCTGCGCCTTGCCCTTACGTTTCTCGTTATCGCTTTGATCGCAGCGCTGCTCGGTTTCGGCGGCATCACCGTCGTCGCCGTCGATATCGCGCGCATTCTCTTCTTCATCTTCCTCGTTCTCTTCGCGGTCAGCCTCATCGCGCATTTGCTGCGCGGCCGTGGCGTTCCGCCGCCCCCCGTCTAAGACAGATAAAAAACCAACAACAAAGAAACCGGAGACTACATTATGTCCACCACCCGCAATCTCGCTCGCCTGCTCGGCACCACCGCGTTGCTCGGCGCCGCCGGGCTCGCGCTCGCCGCCTGCGCCGGCAATTCGATGAGCCCGCGCGCCACCGACGTCACCATGTCGCCGCGCGCGATCGATCCCGGCCAGGCCTTGGTCGTGAACTACCGCCTGTCCAGCGGCGCCGCCGACGTCGCCAGCGTCGATCTGATCGGTCTGCCGGCCAACAGCATGACCGCTGGCACGGTGGCCAAGCTCGCCATCCCCACCGCCGGCACCATGAGCAGCACCAATGTCGCGTTGCGCGCGCCGGCCAAGGACGGCGTCTATCCCGTCAGCCTGCGCGTGACCACCCGCGGCGGCCAGGTCAGCGACACGCCGATCGGCACTTTGACGGTCAACAACACCCCGGCCACGATCGTCGCGGCGCAGATCAATCCGCCGTCGCACAATGTGCTCGCCTGCGCCGGCCAGCCGGTCAACGTCCAGCTCACCTATACGGTGACCGACGCCAACGGCGCCAATGACATGCGCGATCCGCGCGTCGTGCAGGTGCGCGGCACCTCCAGCGTCGCCGTCTCGACGCCTTACGTGCTGCAGTCGGCCAGCGTCGTGCCGGTCGCTCCCGGCACGGTGATGACGATGCCGCAGAGCACCGTGGTGACGCAGCCGAACGGCAGCTACACCATCGTCAATCCGGGCGTCATGCAGCAGGTCGTCGTCGCCGCGCCGACGACGCCGACCGCCGTCGCCCTGCCGCCGGGCGGCGTGCCGCTCACCGCGCCGACGCGCGGCGACAGCGTGCAGGAGACGGTGACGACGCCGCTGACCATCGCCTGCCCGATCGCAGCGCCGGCCCAGTGGGAATGGATCGTCCAGGCCAGCGACGACAATGCCGTCAACGGCCAGGTCGTCAGCACCAACCAGGCCGTCGCCAAGTACTTCACGGCGCAGTAACCACGAGACGATTTCGGCCGGGCCATTCGGGGCGCTCCTAAACCCCGGAGGAGCAAACCCCTCCCGGATGGCCCGGTCGAACATGCGACGAGGACGCCCTCCCCGAGCGTCCTCGTTTCTTTATGGGGCGAAGCTATGTCGGCTCAGAGGCCGTCGTCGCGCGGCGGAATCTGCTCGCCCTTCTGCACGGCGGGGCGCGCATTCACCGCCATGAACCAGCGATTCAGATTCGGATAGGCCGCGAGATCGATCTTCTGCTGATAACGCCGCCAGACCCAGACATAGGCGGCGATGTCGGCGATGGAATAATCGCCGGCGAGATATTCAGCTTCGCCGAGGCGACCGTCCATCGCGCCGTATAGACGCTTCAGCTCGTCGTTGAACAGATCGACGAAGGGCTCGACCGGCGGCAGGCCGCCCTTGAGCTTGCTCTTGGTCGGCAACCAGAAATGCTGCGTCGCCGCCGGGCCG
>CAMAVH010000169.1 GCA_945861615.1 Rhizobium sp. Q54
GCGAGGCCGACGCCATGGGCGTCGTCCATCGTCTCGAGCATGTCCGCGACCAGGCGGGCGATCTCCGGCGCGGTGGGATCCGCGACCGGATCGGCGCGGCGGCGGAGGATGGGGTGGCCCATGCGGGCGATTTTCAAAATGGCCATAACGGCAATATGGGGGCTGAATCGGCCGGCGTCAAAGGGGCGTGGCGCCCTATAATAGGGTCAAGCCATTGTTTTTATGGAATTATTGGCTAATTCACCGGCGCATGAGTCGGCTTGCAGCCCCTAAATCCCTGTGATACAACGCCGTTCCTTTCGCGAACCCGCTCTCAGCGGAGTTTTCGCGGCCCAAATTCGCCGAACCTCCCCTGACATTAAAATTAAGGGGGACGGACGCAAACCGGAGCAGTTCACTTGCAAGTCCACGTTAAAGACAACAACGTCGATCAGGCCCTACGCGCGCTCAAGAAGAAGATGCAGCGCGAAGGCATCTACCGCGAGATGAAGATGCGCCGCAATTTCGAGAAGCCCTCCGAGAAGCGCGCCCGCGAGCACGCCGAAGCGGTTCGCCGCTATCGCAAGCTGCTCCGCAAGCGCATGGAGCGCGAAGGCTACTAGGCCGATACGCGATACCGAATCAAAAACCCCGAGGGAAACCTCGGGGTTTTTTGTTTGTGGCTTCTTGGGGTCAATAATTTAGACGCCAGCCTGATCGAGCAGCGGCATTGCCGGACCGCTATTACCAGGTTTGCAAATTTTAAGTGCCACACCATCATCTCGTATAACTTTGCCGTCGAGAGCCAGCAAAGCATCATCGAAAGTATTGAACTCGTCAGCATTCGTTATCAGAGCGGTAGCAAGATGAACAGCATCGGGCGGCTTAAGACCGGGATACTTAGCAAGCATCAGCCCGCGCGCCCGTGTGCCGACGTATCGGTCAACCGCCACAGCAACGATATAATCGTTCTCAAAAAAAGCCGCGATTTTATCTTCGCTTGAGGCGTTCACGCCCGGATTTTTGCAAACTTCAACGAAGCACAACCCCGAAACGATGATCTCGACGCCTCCATTGGAGGCAACATTGATCACTGAACGGCACATGGTGTAGCGGTCCTCAAGGTTACCGCCGACCACCACATTTTCCTTTTGAATTAAAGCGATCCAAGTACAGGCATCCCAGCACACCCGCTTAGGTAAGGCGGCCATCTCTCAGCCTCGCTAAATATTCCCCGGAAGAGAGCCCGTCAGTGAAGTTTTCGTCGAGGATGTCGTCCACAGACGGAAGTGCGCCACGGCTCTTAAGAAAAGTTACGTTCACCACATCGACGTGTTGAATTTTACCATAACCTTTGAAGTGAATTTCTCCGAAAACAGAAATGCGCTTACCGGCATAAACATCGCCAATCGTATGCTGCTCAACCACCCCTGTCGCCGCTTCCGTGAGGTAACACTTCACATCAGCGCCAGTTAAACGATGCTTCATCATTAAAACTCGATGGCCATGACCATCACGAAAAACGTTCTGAAGGAAACCTTCTACAGAACCGATTTCGTCATAAGGACGATCTGCGACTGGATTGAGTGCTATTTGCGTATTTTTAAGAGCCACACGCGCGACATCTCGTGTCGTAGCTATTGCGCTCACATCCGGCCCGAAATCTATGCTGGAAAAATTCAATCCATTGGTCAGGCGCTCAAAAATATTTTCCGCACGTTGCATCGCCTTATTTGTGAAGTAGTCGGGCCTTTCAGGACGATTTTGAAGCAACGCCAAACCTGCAGCTGTCTGCCTTGCTACAATATCAACTCGCTGATCAATGTTGACCGCATACTGCTTAGAGGTCGCAGACAATTCAAAAGTAACTGGAGATTTTTTGCTCGCGTTAGTAACGAGCCAATCGATAGCGCTATGTCCGCCATCAGAAATGGCACCTTCCACTTCTTTAAGAAGCTCAAGGTAATCGCGTATCTGATCAAGCAAGTCTTCAGCGTTCGGTGCATCGCTATCCATGCCCCGCCCACTAACTTGAATTTTGATCACGCGCGTCAAAGCTATTTCCTTTCTGAAACTCTAACGATTCTACACTGCCGATTCTCAGCAAGTAAGAAACTTTCAAACAACAGAAATCCTTCATATAGGGATTATTTGGGACTGTGACACTTCTGCTTGTGTCATGCCCCAAACAAAAAGGCCGCCCGGGTGGGGCGGCCTTTTGGTTCTCATATCGCCTGAGCCTTACAGGCTCTTCACGATGTCTTCGCAGATCTTCTTGGCGTCGCTGAACAGCATCATCGTGTTGTCGCGGTAGAACAGCGTGTTGTCGACGCCGGCGTAGCCGGACGCCATCGAGCGCTTCACGAACAGCACGGTCTTGGCCTTGTCGACGTCGAGGATCGGCATGCCGTAGATCGGGCTTTGCGGATCGTCGCGCGCCGCCGGATTGGTCACGTCGTTGGCGCCGATGACGAAGGCGACGTCGGCGGTCTGGAAGGCGGAGTTGATCTCCTCCAGCTCGAACACCTCGTCGTAGGGCACGTTGGCTTCGGCGAGCAGCACGTTCATATGGCCGGGCATGCGGCCGGCCACCGGATGGATGGCGTAGGAGACTTCGACGCCTTCGGCCTTCAAGCGGTCGGCCATTTCGCGCAGCGCGTGCTGGGCCTGCGCCACCGCCATGCCGTAGCCCGGCACGATGACGACCTTGCCGGCATTCTTCATGATGAAAGCGGCATCATCGGCGCTGCCCGATTTCACGGGGCGGTCGGACTTGCCGGGGCCGCCGGCCGCCGCGGCGTCGCCGCCGAAGCCGCCGAGGATCACGTTGAACAAGGAGCGGTTCATGCCCTTGCACATGATGTAGCTGAGGATCGCGCCCGACGAGCCGACCAGCGCGCCGGTGACGATCAGCGCAGTGTTCTCTAGCGTGAAGCCGATGCCCGCCGCCGCCCAGCCCGAGTAGCTGTTGAGCATCGAGACCACCACCGGCATGTCGGCGCCGCCGATCGGGATGATGATCAAGAAGCCGACGAGGAAGGCGAGCGCCGTCATCGCCCAGAACCAGCGCGGATCCGGGGTGACGCAGAAGGCGACGATCAGGCCGACGATCACCAGGCCGAACAGCAGGTTGAGGTAATGCTGGCCCTTGAAGGTGACGGGATTGCCCGAGACCATACCGGCCAGTTTCAGGAAGGCGATGACCGAGCCCGAGAAGGTGATGGCGCCGATGACGATGCCGAGCGACATCTCGATGCGCGAGGCGAGCTTGAGCTGGCCCGCCGCGTCGGCGATGCCGTAGGCCGCCGGATTGTAGAAGGCGGCGGCGGCGACCAGCACGGCGGCCAGGCCGACCAGCGAGTGGAAGGCGGCGACGAGCTGCGGCATCTGCGTCATCTGCACGCGGCGCGCGGTGACAGCGCCGATGCCGCCGCCGATGACCAGGGCGCCGAGGATTTCGGCATAGGAGAAGATGCTCGGCAGCGCCACCGTGGTGACGACGGCGATGGTCATGCCGATCATGCCGTAGGCATTGCCGCGGCGCGACGATTCGGGGCTGGAAAGCCCGCGCAGCGCCATGATGAACAGGATCGAGCTGATGAGGTAGGCGAGCGCCGAAAGATTGGCTGACATGGTTGCGGCGCCCCTACTTCTTTTCTTTTTTCTTGTACATGGCGAGCATGCGCTGCGTCACCAGGAAGCCGCCGAAGATGTTCACGGCGGCGAGCGCGATGGCGACGAGGCCGAAGATTTTCGACAGCTCGAAGCCGGTCGGGCCTGCGGCGATCAGCGCGCCGACGACGATGACCGACGAGATGGCGTTGGTCACGCTCATCAGCGGCGTGTGCAGGGCGGGCGTCACGCTCCACACCACGTAATAGCCGACGAAAATCGCGAGCACGAAAATGGCGAGGCGGAAGATGAAGGGATCGACGGCTTCCATGTTCAGGCTCCCGCTTTCAGGCTTGGATGCACGATCTGGCCGCCCTGGGTCACCAGCGTGCCGGCGACGATCTCGTCGGCCGTGTCGATCTTCAAGGCTTTGGTCTCCTTGTCGATCAGCGGCGTGACGAAGGCGAGCAGGTTCTTCGAATAGAGCGCGCTGGCGTCTTCGGCGATGCGGCTCGGCAGATTGGTGTAGCCGGCGATCTTGACGCCGCCGACATCGACGATCTCGTCGGGCTTGGACAGGGGGCAGTTGCCGCCCGCCTCGACCGCGAGATCGACGATCACCGAGCCCGGCTTCATCGTGCGCACCATCTCCTCGCTGACCAGCACCGGCGCCTTGCGGCCCGGGATCAGCGCGGTGGTGATGACGATGTCCTGCTTGGTGATGGTCTCGGCGATCAGCGCCGCCTGCTTGCGCTTATATTCGTCGGACATTTCGCGGGCATAGCCGCCCGAGGTCTCGGCCTGCTTGGTCTCCTCGTCGTCGACCATGACGAA
>CAMAVH010000170.1 GCA_945861615.1 Rhizobium sp. Q54
TCGGGGCGCTCCTGAACCCCGGAGGAGCAAACCCCTCCCGGATGGCCCGGTCGAACATGCGACGAGGACGCCCTTCCCAGGCGTCCTCGTTTGTTTGTGGGCGAAGCTATGCCGGCTTAGAGGCCGTCGTTGCGCGGCGGGATCTGTTCGCCCTTCTGCACGGCTGGGCGCGCGTTCACCGCCATGAACCAGCGGTTCAGATTGGGATAGGCCGCAAGATCGATCTTCTGCTGGAAGCGCCGCCACACCCAGACATAGGCGGCGATATCGGCGATGGAATAGTCTCCGGCAAGATATTCGACCTCGCCGAGGCGGCCGTCCATCGCGCCGTATAGACGCTTCAGCTCGTCGTTGAACAGATCGACGAAGGGCTCGACCGGCGGCAGGCCGCCCTTGAGCTTGCTCTTGGTCGGCAACCAGAAATGCTGCGTCGCCGCCGGGCCGACGTTGGTCGCCGCGAAGAACAGCCATTTCTGCGCCTCGACGCGCGCCGCGCCCGATGTCGGCAGCAGCTTGCCGGTCTTCTCGGCGAGATAGAGCAGGATGGCGCAGGATTCCGAGACGGCGATCGGCTTTCCGTCGGGCCCGTCGGGATCGACGATCACCGGAATCCGCTGATCCCAATTGATCTTCTTCATCTCTTCGGTCTTATGCTCATGCTTGGCGAGTTCCAGGTAATGCGGCGTATAGGCCAGGCCGCATTCCTCGAGCATGATCGGCGCACGCCGTCCGTTCGGCGTCGACCAGGTGTAGAGATCGATCATCATAGTCCCCCGTACTGTTTGAAACTCATCGGCGCGGACATCTCAGCGCCGCTCGTATTGCTTGCTGCCGAACATGATCTCGCGCGCCTCGGGCGTCATCTCGGGCTGCGCCGCGCGCTCGGCGGCCAGAATCGTCAGCGCCTTCTGCACGGCGGGCCGCGCCAAGATGGCGTCGAACCAGCGCTTCACATTGGGATAAGCCTTGAGCATGCCGCTCTTCTCGTCGGCCTGCGTCCAGGGGAACACCGCCATGTCGGCGATCGAATAGCTGCCGGCGAGATAGTCCACCTCGCCCAAGCGCTTATCGAGCACGTTGTAGATGCGCTTCTGTTCGTTGTCGAAGCGCTGAAGGGCGTAGTCGCTGCCCGGTGGCGCGTTGCCATGGAAATGATGGGCCTGGCCGAACATCGGCCCGACATGGCCGACCTGCATGAACAGCCAGGGCAGCACTTCATATTGCCCGCGCATGTCCTTGGGGAAGAACTTGCCGGACTTCTGCCCGAGATACATGAGGATGGCGCCGGATTCGAACAGCGAGAGCGGCTTGCCGTCCGGCCCGTCCGAATCAATCAGCGCCGGGATCTTGTTATTGGGGCTGAACTTGAGAAACTCGGGCTTGAACTGCTCGCCCTTGCGGATGCTGACCGGATGGACCTTGTAGGGCAGGCCGCATTCTTCCAGCATGATGAAGATCTTGCGGCCGTTCGACGTCGGCCAATTGTAGACGTCCAGCATCGCGCATCTCCCGCCCGTGAGGAGACGAGCATAACCGCCCTCAGCTTGCCGCGGGAAGCTTGATCGCCGCCGCGCCGAGAATCCGTCCGCTCGGCGCTTGCAGCAGCACTGCCGCGCCACGACCGGCGGGCGGCAGGGCATGACTGAACGTCAATTCCTGGCCGTTCCAATCGCCGAGCATTTCCAGGCTGCGCACGATATTGACGTTCACGAGTTTGCGCCCTGCGTTCTCGCCGGCCCGCACCTGCGTTTCGTGGCGCGGATCGAAGGTCACGAACCAGAGCTTGGCCTCCCCCATGCCGCCGCCGACGCGGATCGCCAGCTCGCTTTTGTTCGCAGTTAAGGCGACCGGCACGATGGCGGGCGCCGCGCCCGCGATGGCATTGGTCACGGCGATGCGGTCCGAACCGACCACGTCGCGCGCGCCGTTGATCAACATCTGCGGCGTATAGACATTGCTCTTGCCGAGCGTGCGCGCATAGGCGCGCTGGCGCGTCGTCGCCTCGGCCAGCGAGAACGGATCCTTCCAGCCAAGCCGGTCCCAATAATCGATATGAAAGGCGAGCGGCAGGATGTCGCCGCGCTTGGCCAACTCGCCGAGCAACGCATCGGCCGGCGGGCAGGACGAACAGCCTTGCGAGGTGAACAGCTCGACGACGGTCAGCGCCGATGCAGCCGACGCGGTCGAGCCGGTCCGGCCGGTGAAGCCGATGACGGCGAGGCCCGCGAAGGCGAGCGGCAAAACCCAGAGGCGGCGGCGGGCGAACAGCAGGATCGGACGCATGACGGCCCTTTCGGCAAGAGGACGAACTGTATTAGGTTCGCGCCAAGCCGTTGGAGGTTACAGGCCGCAAAATGCCGTCTGAGACGCTAGCTTTTGACGCCGACCGCGATGCCGCGCTGCACGGCGGGACGCGCCAGGATGGCGTCGAACCAACGCTTCACGTTGGGATAGTCGGCGAAATCGATGCCCTGCATGGCGTAAGACTGCGCCCAGGGGAAGGTGGCGATATCGGCGATGGAATAATCCCCCGCCAGGTACTCGGCCTCGCCCAGGCGCTTGTCGATCACGCCGTAGAGCCGCTTGGCCTCGTCGCCATAGCGCTTCATGGCGTAGGGAATTTTTTCCGGGGCGAACTTCAAGAAGTGATGGGCCTGGCCGAGCATGGGGCCGAAGCCGCCCATCTGGAACATCAGCCACTGCATGACGAGATATTTCGTCGGCATGTCCTGCGGCCAGAGCTTGCCGGTCTTCTCGGCGAGATACATCAGGATCGCGCCAGACTCGAAGAGCGAGATCGGCTTGCCGTTCGGCCCTTCGTGATCGACGATGGCCGGAATCTTATTGTTCGGGCTGAACTTGAGGAAGTCCGGCGCGAACTGCTCGTTCTTGCCGATATTGATCGAATGGACGTTATAGGGCAGACCGCACTCTTCGAGCATGATCTGCACTTTGCGGCCGTTCGGCGTGGTCCAGGTATAGAGATCGATCACGGCGGGCAGACCCCTTCACGTATTTATATTTACGACGTCATGGCCGGACTTGGTCCGGCCATCCACGCCTTTTACTTAATCCGCGCCTTAAGGCGTGGATGCCCGGGCCAAGCCCGGGCATGACGAAAACCTGAAGACTGCGCTAAGCGCTCAGCTTCTTCTTCAAAATCTCGTTGACGACGCCCGGGTTGGCTTTGCCGCCCGTCGCCTTCATGACCTGGCCGACGAACCAGCCGATCAGCTTCTCGTTGCCGGCCTTGTACTTGGCGACATTGTCGGGGCTGGCGGCGATGATCTGATCGGCGGCGGCCTCGATCGGGCCGGTGTCGGTGATCTGCTGCAGGCCTTTGGCGGCGACGATGTCCTTGGCCGGCTTGCCGGTCTCGACCATCTCGGCGAAGACGTCTTTGGCGATGCGGCCGGAGATCGTGTTGTCGGCGATCAGATCGATCAGGCCGCCGAGCGCGTCGGCGGAGACCGGCGACTGCTCGATGGTCAGGTTCTGCTTATTGAGCACGGCGAACAGCTCGCCGGTCAGCCAGTTCGACGCGATCTTGGGATCGCGGCCCTTGGCGCCCCCACCACTAACAATGCTCTCGTAGAAGGCCGCCGAGGCCATGTCGGCCGACAGCACGCCCGCGTCATAAGGCGACAGGCCGTAGTCGCTGACGAAGCGCGCCTTCTTCACGTCGGGCAGCTCGGGCAGGCCCTGCTTGATCTGCTCGACCCAGGCCGGGTCCAGTTCGAGCGGCAGCAGATCGGGATCGGGGAAGTAGCGATAGTCGTGCGCCTCTTCCTTGCTGCGCATCGGGCGCGTCTCGCCGCGCGTTGGGTCGAACAGACGGGTCTGCTGCTTGACCTCGCCGCCCTCCTCGATCAGATCGATCTGGCGGCGGGCCTCGGCCTCGACGGCCTGCTGCACGAAGCGGATCGAGTTCACGTTCTTGATCTCGCAGCGCGTGCCGAAGCGCGTGCCGGGCTTGCGCACCGACACGTTGACGTCGGCGCGTAAGCTACCCTCTTCCATATTGCCGTCGCAGCTGCCGAGATAGCGCAAGATCGAGCGCAGCTTCTTCACATAGGCGCCGGCCTCTTCCGCCGAGCGCATGTCCGGCTCGGAGACGATTTCCATCAGCGCGACGCCCGAACGATTGAGGTCGATCATGGTCATCTTGGGATGCAGGTCGTGGATGCTCTTGCCGGCGTCCTGTTCGAGATGCAGGCGGGTGATGCCGATCTCGCGGCTGGTGCCGTCGGCCAAGTCGATCGTCAGCTTGCCCTTGCCGACGATCGGCTGGGTGAACTGCGAGATCTGATAGCCCTGCGGCAAGTCCGGATAGAAATAGTTTTTCCGGTCGAACACCGAGACCAGGTTGATCTGCGCTTCGAGACCGAGCCCCGTGCGCACCGCCTG
>CAMAVH010000171.1 GCA_945861615.1 Rhizobium sp. Q54
TGGGCGAAGCCGGGCGGCACCCAGAGCGCCGAGCCGCGCTCGGCCGACAGCGGCTCGGCGAGCCACTTGCCGAAACTCGGCGAGGATTTGCGCAGATCGACCACCACATCGAAGATCGCGCCTGACACCACGGCGACCAGTTTGCCCTGCGGCTGCTGCACTTGATAATGCAGGCCGCGCAGCACGCCCTTGGTCGATTCGCTCCAATTGTCCTGCACGAAAGGCGCGGAAATTCCGCCTTCGGCATATTTATGCGCGTGCCAGGTTTCCATGAAGGCGCCGCGCGCGTCGCGGAACACGTCCAATTCGACGCGGATGACGCCGGCGAGCGCAAGGGGAGTGAATTTCACGGGCGGTCCTTCAAGATTTGGCCTTCAAGCTTGCGCCCTCAGGCTTTTGGCAGGAGGCGCTCCAGCACGTCGCCGAGGGCCGCCTGCCAGGGGCGCGGTTCGATGCCGTATAACCCCGCCAGCTTGTCGCAGTCCAGGACGGAATAGGCCGGCCGTTTCGCCGGAGTCGGATAATCGCTTGTCGGGATCGCCGTCAATGTCGGCGATGGGCCGCCGCGCTTGGCGCCTTGCGCGAAAATTTCGCGGGCGAAGTCGTGCCAGCTGACCGCGCCGGCGTTGGCGAAATGGAACGTGCCGTAGGCCTTGGCCGTGCTGACGCCGGCGCCGAGCTTGGCGGCGATGGCGAGGATGGCGTCGGCCAAATCATGCGCCGAGGTCGGCCGTCCGACCTGATCGGCGACGATCTTCAGCGCCGGCCGTTCGGCGCCGAGCCGCAGCATGGTTTTCACGAAATTATTGCCATCCACGCCGAACAGCCAAGAGGTGCGCAGAATCACATGGCGGCGCGCCACGTCGCGCACGGCGTCTTCGCCGGCGGCCTTGCTGGCGCCATAGACGCCGAGCGGCGCGACGGGATCGTCCTCGCGCCAGGGCCGGCTGGCCTGGCCGTCGAAGACGTAATCGGTCGAAAGATGGATGGGGATCGCCTGCGCTTCCGACGCGGCGCGCGCGACGATGCCCGCGCCATATTCATTGATGAGGAAGGCGGCTTTGCTGTCGTTTTCGGCTTTGTCGACGGCGGTATAGGCGGCGGCATTGACGACGACGGCTGGTTCATGGGCGGCGATGGCGCGGATCACCTGATCGGCGTCGGTGATGTCCGCCGCCGCGCGCGCGAGCGAGACGACGCGCCATCCAGCAGGTGCAACCGTCTTGGCCAAAGCGCGGCCGAACTGACCGTCGCCGCCGAACGTAAGCAGGGTTTTATCGCTCATGAGGCGATTCCCGCTTCCGTCAGCGCGCTGCGCCCCTGCAGGAAGGCGCGGGTGCCGTCGAGCCTTGCACGGTCGCGCCAGGCCTTGTCGTGATGGCCCGCGAGTCTGTGCCAAAGGGCTTTGACCGTATAGGCGCGCAGGTTGCGCCGGCCCCAGGCCCGGGCGCTCGCGGGATCGCGGTGCTTGGTCTCGAGATAGAGCCGCGACCAGGCGTGATGCCAATATTTGCGACGCAACACGTCCGGCGTCGGCGGCGACGACAGGCCGCCCTGATGAACGGCGGCGGCGGCAGGCACCTGGACCAGCGCATGTCCGGCGCGGCGCATCTTCAGGCAAAGGTCATCGTCCTCGAAATAGAGGAAGATGTTGGAGTCGAAGCCGCCGACCTCGCGGAACAGCGCCGTGCGCACCAGCATCACCGCGCCGGAGAGGAAATCGGCGCAGATGTCGCCGTCGGGCGGCAGGCGCTCCTTGCCGACGATGCGGTCCTGGTCGAACAGGCTGACATTGTGCGAGGCGATCCGCGTGCCATCGGCATTGAGGATCGCCGGCGCCAGGATGCCGGCGTTGGGATTGGCGTCGGCGGCGGCGATCAGCGCCTCGACCGAGCCCGGCGTCATCGTCGCGTCGGGATTGATGAGCAGGGCGAACTCGGTTTCGGCCAGGGCGACGCCCTGGTTGTTGGCGCGGCCGAAGCCCTGATTGACGGCGTTGGAAACGATGGTGGCGCCCGGCAGGGCGCGCCGCGCCGCGCCGGCCGAATCGTCGTCGCTGGCGTTATCGACGACCACGGCGGCCCGGGCGCGGGCCACCGATCGCAGGCAGTCGCCGATGACGGCCGCGCTGCGATAGGCGACCGTCACGGCGGTAAGCCGCGTCCAGGGGTCGAGACCCCCGGACGATACAGTTGGCTCCGGCATTACGGCCTATTCGGCCGCGGGCGGGAAGCTCGGGGCGCGCTCGGCGGCCTTGTCGGCCGGCTGATAGATCTTGCCGCCGGTCTCGCGGAAGGTCTCCGACATCTGCGCCATGCCGGAGGCGGCATATTCGCGCACCTCCTGGGTGATCTTCATGGAACAGAATTTCGGGCCGCACATCGAGCAGAAATGCGCCACTTTGGCGCCTTCGGCCGGCAGGGTCTCGTCGTGAAAGTCCTTGGCGGTCTCCGGATCGAGCGACAGGTTGAACTGATCGCGCCAGCGGAATTCGAAGCGCGCCTTGGACAGGGCGTTGTCGCGAATCTGCGCGGAAGGGTGGCCCTTGGCGAGGTCGGCGGCATGGGCGGCGATCTTGTAGGTCACCACGCCGACCTTGACGTCGTCGCGGTCGGGCAGGCCGAGATGCTCTTTCGGCGTGACGTAGCACAGCATCGCCGTGCCGAACCAGCCGATCATCGCGGCGCCGATGGCGCTGGTGATGTGGTCGTAGCCCGGCGCGATATCGGTGGTGAGCGGCCCGAGCGTGTAGAACGGCGCTTCGTGGCAATGCTTGAGCTGCTCGGTCATGTTCTCCTTGATCTTGTGCATCGGCACGTGGCCGGGGCCTTCGATCATCACCTGCACGTCATGCTTCCAGGCGATCTGGGTCAGCTCGCCGAGGGTGCGCAGCTCGGAGAACTGCGCTTCGTCGTTGGCGTCGGCGATGCAGCCCGGACGCAGCCCGTCGCCGAGCGAGAAGGCGACGTCGTAGGATTTCATGATCTCGCAGATCTCTTCGAAATTCGTATAGAGGAAGCTCTCTTTATGATGCGATAGGCACCACTTGGCCATGATCGAGCCGCCGCGCGAGACGATGCCGGTGAGGCGCTTGGCCGTCATCGGGACGTAGGGCAGGCGCACGCCGGCGTGGATCGTGAAATAGTCGACGCCTTGCTCGGCCTGTTCGATCAGCGTATCGCGATAGATCTCCCAGGTCAGCTCTTCGGCCTTGCCGTCGACCTTCTCCAGCGCCTGGTAGATCGGCACGGTGCCGATCGGCACCGGCGAGTTGCGCATGATCCATTCGCGGATGTTGTGGATGTTGGTGCCGGTCGACAGGTCCATGACCGTGTCGGCGCCCCAGCGGATCGACCACACCATCTTCTCGACTTCCTCGGCGGCCGACGAGGCCACGGCGGAATTGCCGATGTTGGCGTTGATCTTCACCAGGAAGTTGCGGCCGATGATCATCGGCTCGGTTTCCGGGTGGTTGATGTTGTTCGGGATGATGGCGCGGCCGCGGGCGATCTCGTCGCGCACGAACTCGCCGGTGATGAAGTCAGGGATCTCGGCGCCGAAGCTCTCGCCGCCGCTCATCGCCTTGGCGGCGGCCATGCGGCCTTCGTTCTCGCGCACGGCGACATATTCCATCTCGGCCGTGACGATGCCCTGGCGGGCGTAATACATCTGGCTGACGTTCTTGCCCGGCTTGGCGCGCAGCGGCTTGCGGCCGTTGCTCGGAAACTCCATGAAGGCGGCCTGACGCGCGCCCTTGAGGCCGTTGTCGAGCGGATGAACGCTGCGGCCGATATATTCCTCGACGTCGCCGCGCGCGCGGATCCACGGATCGCGCAGCGCCACCAGGCCCTTGCGGATGTCGGTACGGGCGTTGGGATCGCTGTAGGGGCCCGAGGTGTCGTAGACCTGCACGGGCGCGTCGGTCTTGCTGTCGAGTGCGATCTCGCGCATGGCGACTTTCACGTCGGGGAAGCGCGGGCTCTGCACGTGAATCTTGGTCGAGGCCGGCAGCGAGCCGGTGGTGACGGAGAAGTCTTTCGATGCGGCGCCGTCGGGCATGGGGTGGCCTCCTTGGATGGCGTTCTGTGCGCGCGGGGTTATGCGCGCAAGCGCGATTTATGGCGGAGGGCATCGGGGAGGAACGGGAGGGGCCGGGGACTTCTGAAAAGGGTCCGCGACGCTGTCCGTTTCCTACGCCGGTACAATCCGGATCAGGTTCAAGGGTTTCCGCAGCGCGGTCTCAGCTCCGAACGGGAGCACCCCTAGGACTGCGGCGATGATGGGGCCGGGCCGGCACAGGGTCAAGCGATTCCGGCCTGCGGCAGGCGGTGCGCGGCCATAGAACAGCCGCCTTCTGAAATAGATCGGGCCGCGGTGGGAATTCCCGCCGC
>CAMAVH010000172.1 GCA_945861615.1 Rhizobium sp. Q54
CGGCATTGCTGGCCTTCCTCGGCGCCGCCGGCGGCGCGGCGCTGGCGCGCCATGCGCCGGCGCCGCTGCGGCGCCAGCCGGAGTTTTGGGGCGGCGTCGCCTTCATGGCGATCGGCGGCGTGATCCTGTTTCAGCATCTCACCGCCGCCTGACTTTTCAAAAACTGGGTTGGCAAAACAAAAGCCCCCGCGGGATCCGACCGCGGGGGCTTTTTTACGCATGATCGCAGGTTAGATCGCCGACGCGACGAGCGGCCAAACTTCGAGACCGCCGCGATAGATCATGTCGAGCGAGACATACACGATCACCGCCAAGCCGACGTAGGCGATCCAGCGATGATTTTGCAGTAGCCGGGCGATGAAGTTGGCGGCGAGACCCATAAGCGCGATCGACAGCACGAGGCCGAAGATCAGGACATAAGGATAATCGCGCGCCGCGCCCGCGACGGCGAGGACGTTGTCGAGCGACATCGACACGTCCGCGACGATGATTTGCCACGCCGCTTGTCCGAGGGTCTTGCGTGGAGCGCCACCCGCGATCGTGCCGTCGGCGTTGAGGTCCTGATTCGCCAGGGCTTCCAGCGCCGCCTTCTCCTCATGATGTTGCGCACGCAATTCGCGCCACATCTTCCAGCTCACCCACAGCAGCAGGATGCCGCCGGCCAACAGCAGGCCGATGATCTGCAGCAGTTGGGTCGTAACTCCGGCAAAGCCGATACGCAGCAACGTCGCTGCGGCAATGCCGATAATGATGGCTTTGGTGCGTTGCGCCGCCGGCAAGCCGGCGGCGGCGAGACCGATCACGATGGCGTTGTCGCCCGCCAATACGAGATCGATCATGATGACCTGCAGCAGAGCGGTCATCGCCTCTGCAGTCAGATACTCACTCATAGTGTACCCGTTCCTTTTTTATGGAGGGTCCCACGCGGCGGATCGCCACGAACATGGATGAGCCAGCCTTCGCATCAGCTGCGAGCCGACACAAAGACGTGGAACCGCCATGTACGTGGAAAAGTCGGCGGGCCACTCCTGTTGTCCAGTCCGACATCACAGCCGTAGAAGGGCTGTCAGAGGGGCCCGGCCTGGTCGGCCAGATATAGGAAATTTGCCGCAACACGGCAAGCGTCAAGGGAATCGCCTGAAGAGTCAGCCACTTAAAAATGCAGCTGCCGGATTAATTGGCGACGTTCCGCGACGGCGCTTTGATCGGCGCATCTTCAGGCAGCGGTATGAACTCGTCCTGGTCGGCCGGCGGCAAGGCGATGCGGCCGGCTTTCCAATCGGCCTTCGCCTGTTCGATGCGCTCCTTGCGCGACGACACGAAGTTCCACCAGATATGGCGCGGGCCGAGAGATTCGCCGCCGAGCAGCATCACCGTGGCGGGCTCCAGCGCCGCGATCGCCGGCGCCGCGCCGGGCTTGAACACCACCATCCGGCCCTGGCCGTGGTCGCGCCCCTCGATCCGCACGCGGCCATGGGCGACATAGACGGCGCGCTCGGCATGGCCGGGCGGCACGGCGATCTTCGCGCCGGGCTGCAATTCGACATGGACATAAAACAACGGCGAGCGGGTTTTGACGCCGCTCGTCAGGCCGAAGGCGTCGCCGGCCACCAGCCGCATCCACAGGCCCTTGTCCTGCTGCACCGGCAGATCGCCAGCCGGATAGTGATCGAACGCCGGCGCCATCTCCTCGTCGGCCTCGGGCAGCGCGACCCAGCTCTGGATCAGATCGAGCGCGCCGCCCTCTTGTTTGAACCGTCCCTCGAAACGCTCGGAATGGCTGATGCCGCGTCCTGCCGTCATCCAATTGACGGCGCCGGGTTCGATCGCCTGCTCGACGCCGAGGCTGTCGCGATGGGTGATCTGGCCGGCGAAGAGATAGCTCACCGTGGCAAGGCCAATATGCGGATGCGGCCGCACGTCGACCGCGCGCGGAATGTTCGGCGGCAGGCTCATGGGCCCGGCATGATCGAAGAAAACAAAAGGGCCGACCGTGCGATGCAGGCGGAACGGCAGCAGGCGGCCGACAACGAAGCCGCCGCCGAGATCGGCTTTGCGCGCTTCGATGACGATATCGACAAATTCGGGATCGAAGGAAGGCGGCAGGGAGTCGTCGTCACTCATCGGAGCCTCCGGCAAAACGATGGCCGATCATAGCCCGCCCTGGGCTGCGAACCAATCGGCGTAGGGCGTATTCTTCGCCAGATGGCGGTTGTAATCCGGCGCGCCGTCGTTCCACCAGACGGGTCCGCGTTCGCCGAGCGCGCGCTTCGCCGCATCGACCGCCTGGCGCGCGGCGGCCAGCGCCGCCGCATCGTCCGCCTGCAACGCCGCCTTCACGGCGCGGCGCGCATCCATCAGCGCGTGAACATGCCTGTCGCGCTCGGCCGGCGACAGATGCGGATTGACCGCGCGCCACAGGCGGCCGCGCACGACGAAATAGCGGCCGTCCGGCGTGGCCGGCCGCGGCGCGGTCATGACAACGGCCAGACCATGACGATGAGGAAGGTGCCGAGCGTGGCGACCAGCACCGACAGGGGCAGTCCGAGGCGCCAGTAATCGTTGAAACGGTAGCAGCCCGGCCCCATCACCAGCGTGTTGCATTGATGGCCGATCGGCGTGAGGAAGTCGCACGCCGCGCCGACCGCGACCGCCATCAGGAAAGGGTCGGGATTGAGGCCGAGGCGCAGCGCCAGGCTGGCGCCGATCGGCGCCATCACCAGCACGGTCGCCGCGTTGTTGAGGAAGGGCGTGACCGCCATGGCGGCGATCAGGATGAGGCCGACCGCGCCGGTCGGCGGCACCATGTCGGCGACGACGGCAAGGCCTGCGGCGATCAGTTCGGCGCCGCCCGTGCTGCGCAGCGCGTCGCTGACCGGAATCAGGGCGCCGATCAGAATGAGGATCGGCCATTCGATGACCTGATAGGCCTCTTTCAACGTCAAGGCGCCGGTGGCGAGAATGGCGACGGCCGCGCCGAAAAAGGCGATGGCGACCGAAACGGTGCCGCTCGCCGCCGCCGCCATGGCGACGGCGAGAATAAGCGCCGCGCGGTAGCGATGGCGCCGCTCGCCGAGCCGCAAATTGCGCTCGGCCAAAGGCAGGCAGCCGAGAGCCGCCGGCGCGTCATTGACGCTCTTGGCCGCGCCGCGCAGCACGATCACGTCGCCGGCCTGCAGCCGGACGCGCTGCAACCGGCTGCGGATATTGCCGCCGCGCCGGCTGAGCGACAGCAGATTCAGGCCATAGCGGTCGCGCAGACGCAATTGCTCGACGGTCGAACCGACCAGCAGCGAGTCGGGCGGAATCACCGCCTCCATCACCGCCTGATCGGTCTTTTTCTCATCCTCGTCCGGCATCTCGCGGTCATGGACCAATTCGAGCTTCGAATCGCCGACGATCTTTTCGAGCGCGCCGGCATCGCCTTGCACGACGAGAATGTCGCCGGCGAACAGCATCCAATGGGCGCTCGGCACGTAACGGCGGTTGTTCTCACGCAGGATGGCGGCGACAGAAATGTCGCCTTCGCCGAGCGCTTCGAAATCGGCCACCGTCTTGCCGACGAGCGGATTCTCCTCCGGCAGCCGCACTTCTGTCTGATAATTGTCGTCGGACAGACCATCCTTGGCATCCGCCTCGTCGCGGCGCGGCAATAGGCGCCAGCCGAACACCAGAAAGACGACGCCGATGACGGTCAGCACGGCGGCGACCGGCATGAAATCGAACATGCCGTAAGGTTCGCCGAGAATTTCCTGGCGCATTTTCGAGACGATGATGTTGGGCGAGGTGCCGATCAGCGTCATCATGCCGCCGAGCAGCGCGGCGAAGGACAACGGCATCAGCACCCGCGATACCGGCTTGCCGCTGCGCCGCGACAATTGGAAGGCGATCGGTATCATGATCGCCAGGGCGCCGATGTTCTTCATGAAGGCCGACAACACGGCGACGATGGAGGCGAGTACGCCGATCTGCATTTCGCTGCTCTGCATCCAACCGGCGATCGGCCGAAGCGCCGCTTCGGCCAAACCGGACTTGGCGACCGCCGCGCTGATCACCAGCGCCGAGCCGATGATGATGACGATATCGTCGCTGAAACCGCTAAAGGCGTCTTCCGGTCCGACCACGCCGCAGGCGATGGCCGCGAGCAGGGCCAGCATGGCGACCAGATCGTAGCGGATACGATCCCACACGAAGAGCCCGAGGGCGGCGGAGAGGATGGTGAAAATGGCGATTTGATCGAAGGTCACGGGGCCCGTCCGGCAAGATCCGCCGGATCCAGTCCCGGCCTACAGCAACGCCACCCGGCAGGAAAAAGTTCCGCGCGTGCGACGCGCCGCGGCGCGTC
>CAMAVH010000173.1 GCA_945861615.1 Rhizobium sp. Q54
TTCTCCGAGGTGATCATGCCGGCCTACGACTACGACCTTTTCGTCATCGGCGCGGGCTCAGGCGGCGTGCGTGCCGCGCGTCTCGCCGGCGCGCTCGGCAAGCGCGTGGCGGTGGCCGAGGACAACCGGCTCGGCGGCACCTGCGTCAATCGCGGCTGCATTCCCAAGAAGCTTTATTCCTATGCCGGCCATTACGCCGAGGATTTCGAGGACGCCGCCGGCTTCGGCTGGACCGTCGGGGAACGCAGTTTCGATTGGAGCAAGCTCGTCGCCGCCAAGGAGAAGGAACTGACGCGGCTCGGCGGGATCTACGGCAAGGTGCTGACCGACAACAAGGTGACGGTGGTGCTCGGCCGCGCCCGTATGACCGACGCGCATACGGTGGAGGTCGCCGGCAAGAGCTATACGGCGGAGACGATTTTGATCTGCACCGGCGGCAAGCCGTCGCATGCGCAATTTCCCGGCCATGAGCTGACGATCAATTCCGATCAGGCCTTCGACCTGCCGGCCCTGCCCAAGAGCATCGTGATCGCCGGCGCCGGCTATATCGCCCTGGAATTCGCCTCGATCTTCAACGGCCTCGGCGTCGAGACCACCGTCGTCTATCGCGGCGCCGAACTGCTGCGCCATTTCGACGCCGATATCGGCAAGCTGGTGCATCAGGAGATGGCCAAGAAGGGCGTGAAATTCCGCCTCGAGACGGTGTTCGACAAGATCGAAAAGAAGCCGGATGGCCTGCATATCACCACCAACCACGGCGATACCTTCGTCGCGGGTCAGGTGATGATGGCGATCGGCCGCAAGGCCAACACGCATGGCATCGGCCTGATGGAGGCCGGCGTCGAATGCAACCGCGACGGCGCCATCGTCGTCGGCGAGCATTCGCAGACTTCGGTGCCGCATATCTATGCCATCGGCGACGTCACCGACCGGCTCAATCTCACGCCGGTGGCGATCTACGAGGCCCATTGCCTGATCGAGACGCTCTACAAGAACAATCCGATGCGGCCCGACCATCGCGATGTGCCGACCGCCGTGTTCAGCAATCCGCAGGCGGCCAGCGTCGGCATGAGCGAGGCGGAGGCGCGCGAGGAATTCGGCGCCGTCGACATCTACCGCTCGACCTTCAAGCCGCTCAAGCACACGCTGTCGGGGCGCGACGACCGCAGCATGATCAAGCTCGTCGTCGAGAAGAAGACCGGCAAGGTGCGCGGCGCGCATATGGCTGGCGCCGACGCCGCCGAAATCATCCAGGGCTTCGCCGTCGCGGTGAAGGCGGGCCTGACCAAGGCGCAGTTCGACGCCACCATCGGCATCCACCCGACGGCGGCGGAGGAGTTCGTGCAGCTGCGTTCGCCGGTCGCCCCCTGAGGCTGGGGGCGGTCGGGAAAGGTGGCTTTCCCGCCACGCCAGCCTCTAAAAGCGGCGGATGGTGGCGGAATCCTTGGGCTTTTACGCCGTCGCAGGGCTGGAAATGACGGGGCGGAGGGCGTATATAAACTGCCCGATTGTGGATAAGTGCCGGCGCCCCGTTGTGATGGGAACCGGATTGAGGACGTTATGGCGCAGAAATGGACGCCCGCCTCCTGGCGGTCGAAACCGATCGAGCAGCAGCCCGAATGGCCGGACTTGGCAGCCCTTGAGTCTGTCGAGACGAAGCTGCGCGCCTATCCGCCGCTGGTCTTTGCCGGCGAAGCGCGCCGCCTGAAGGACGATCTGGCCAAGGTCGCCGCCGGCAAGGCCTTCCTGCTGCAGGGCGGCGATTGCGCCGAGAGCTTCGCCGAATTCCACCCGGACAACATCCGCGACACCTTCCGCGTGCTGCTGCAGATGGCGATCGTGCTGACCTACGGCGCCGCCGTGCCGGTGGTGAAGGTCGGTCGTTTGGCCGGCCAGTTCGCCAAGCCGCGCTCGGCCCCGACCGAAACGCGCGGCGGCGTCACGCTGCCGTCCTATCGCGGCGACATGGTCAACGGCATGGAGTTCACGCCGGAAGCGCGGCTGCCCGATCCGCAGCGTCAGATGCAGGTCTATTTCCAGTCGGCCTCGACGCTCAACCTGCTGCGCGCCTTCGCCCAGGGCGGCTATGCCGACCTGCATCGCGTGCATCGCTGGAACCTCGGCTTCGTCGAGAAAAGCCCGGCCGGCCAGAAATACCGCGAGTTCGCCGACCGCTTGGACGAGACGTTGGGCTTCATGGAAGCCTGCGGCCTGACCTCCGAGACGACGCCGCAGATCCGCGAGACCGATTTCTACACCTCGCACGAGGCGCTGCTGCTCGGCTACGAGCAGGCGCTGACGCGCGTCGATAGCTTGACGGGCGACTGGTACGACTGCTCCGCCCATATGGTGTGGATCGGCGACCGCACGCGCCAGCCCGACAACGCCCAGGTCGAATTCTTGCGCGGCATTAAGAATCCGGTCGGCATGAAGGCCGGCCCGACGCTCGACGTCGACAGCTTCCTGCGCCTCGCCAACGCCCTCAACCCGGCGAACGAGGCCGGCCGTCTGACCATCATCGCCCGCATGGGCGCCGACAAGGTCGAAGAGAAGTTGCCGCTGCTGCTGCGCGCCGCCAAGCGCGAAGGCCTCAACATCGTATGGTCGTGCGACCCGATGCATGCCAACACGGTGACGGCGTCGAACGGCTACAAGACGCGCCATGTCGACCGCATCCTCTCGGAAGTGAGCGGCTTCTTCGCCGCCCATCAGGCCGAAGGCACCTATGCCGGCGGCGTGCATATCGAGATGACGGGCCAGGACGTGACCGAATGCATGGGCGGCGCCCAGGCGATCGGCGAATCCTCGCTCGGCGACCGCTACCACACGCACTGCGATCCGCGCTTGAACGCCAGCCAGGCGATCGAGCTCGCCTTCACCATCGCCGAGCGGCTGAAGGTCGGCCGTTCGGCCATTCAAAGCGCCCGAATCGCCGCCGTCTCCTGAGCCGACCCAGTCCGATGGGTCCGGCGAGGGAGACGCTCCGGCCCTTCGCCTCCCTCCGTCGAACTCGAACAGCGCTTTGGACATGACGTCGCCCACCAACGAAGATATCCCGCGTCTCACGGACAAGTATTTCGTCCGCACGCGGCGCGTGGCCGAACGCTACGGCGACAAGCGCGTGACCTACGCCTTGTTCATGCGCCGGCCGGTGGCGTTTGCGCCCAAATTGGCGCTCGGCTGGCTGGCGGAGATCGCCAAGGCGCGCGGCGTCGTGCTGCAGATCGAGCCGCATTACCAGGAGGGCGAGTGGGTCGGTGCCGGCGAGCCGCTGGTCTATGTCACCGGGCCCTTGAGCCAGCTCGTGGAGCTGGAAACCATCCTGTTGCAGAAGCTGGGCGCCGCCTGCGTCGCCGCCTACAACGCCTACACCATGTGCCGCGACCTGCCGAAGGTCGCCTTCATGGCGTTCGACGCGCGCCACTGCGCCGGCACGGAAATGGCCGAGATGATGGCCTATGCCGCCTCGGTCGGCTCGGCCGCCGCCAAGCGCGAGGCCGGCGCGGTCGGCTTCGTCGGCAACGCGACCGACGCCACGGCGCATTACTTCGGCCGCAGCGAAGGCATCGGCACCATGCCGCATGTGATGATCGGCTATGCCGGCTCGACCCTGCGCGCCGCCGAGATGTTCCATGAGACCTTTCCCGGCGAGCCGATGACCGTGCTGGTCGATTACTTCGGCCGCGAGATCAGCGATTCGCTCGACGTCTGCCGGCGCTTTCCCGATCTCGCCGCCAAGGGCGAACTCGCCATGCGTCTCGACACCCACGGCGGCCGCTATGTCGAAGGGCTCGGCCCCCAGGAATCCTACGCCGTGCTCGAACGCCACAACCCGGCGGCGATCCGCCGCTATCGCAACGAGGTCGAATTGCGCCATCTCGTCGGCACCGGCGTGTCGGCGGCGGCGATTTTCCATCTGCGCGAGGCGCTCAACGGCGCCGGCTTTCCCAAGGTGAAGATCGTCGGCACCTCGGGTTTCGGCCCGGCGAAATGCCGCGTCATGGCCGAATCGGGGGCGCCGCTCGATGTCGTCGGTAGCGGCTCTTTCCTGCCCGACGATTGGCACGAAACCTACGCCACCGCCGATGTGATCGCCTATGACGGCGAACCGTCGGTCAAGATCGGCCGCGAATTTTTGCTGCGCAAATGAGTGGTGCAATGACTGGCCCTCTCACCATCGCGCTCGCCCAGATCAATCCGGCCGTCGGCGATATCGACGGCAACCTCGCCAAGCTCGCCGCCGCGCGGGATGCCGCCAGCCGCGCCGGCGCCGATCTGATGGTCGCCAGCGAATTGGTCGTCTCCGGCT
>CAMAVH010000174.1 GCA_945861615.1 Rhizobium sp. Q54
CACCCTCGGGCTTGACCCGAGGGTCCATGCCTCAAGCGCTCAGGCGTCGGCCTAATGGATGCTCGGGTCAAGCCCGAGCATGACGAGCTTTGGTCTAGGTGACGCTTCCGTGACTTCTTAAGTTCGCGCGCTTTGCCTGTGGCCGTTCCGCCGCCGGCTGGTTAAAATGGCCGCCATGTTCAAGCTCCCCAACCTGCTGACCTTTTCGCGCATCGCGGTGATTCCGCTGCTGGTCGCCGCCTTCTATCTCGACGATCCGTTCGGCAATATCGTCGCCTGCGCGCTATTCGCGCTCGCCGCCGTGACCGATTATCTCGATGGCTATCTCGCCCGCGCCTGGAGCCAGCAGTCGAACCTCGGGCGCTTCCTCGATCCGGTCGCCGACAAGCTGATGGTCGCCGCCGCCATCCTGATGATGGTCGCCTTTCACATGATCTCGGGCTGGTCGATCCTCGCCGCCCTGGTCATTCTCTGCCGCGAGATTCTCGTCTCGGGCCTGCGCGAATTCCTCGCCGAGCTGCGCGTCGGTCTGCCGGTCAGCAAGCTGGCCAAATGGAAGACGGCGATCCAGATGATCGCCCTGACGCTGTTGCTGCTTGGCGACGCCGGGCCCCATTGGTTGCCGATCGTCACGCTGGGCGACATCGCCCTGTGGATCGCCGCCGCGCTGACGCTCATCACCGGCTACGACTACCTGCGCGCCGGTCTGCGCCACATGCGCGAAGACCCGGCCTCCGGGCCCGCTGAATAATCCTGGCATGAAGCTTTTGTATTTCGCCTGGCTGCGCCAACGCATCGGCAGCGCCGAGGAAACCGTCACGCCGCCGCCTGAGGTGACGACGGTCGGCGAGCTGCTCGCCTGGCTGGCGACGCGCGGTCCCGGCTATGCCGAGGCCCTGAAAGACCTATCGGTGGTGCGCGTCGCGGTGAACCAGGAATTCGCCCAAAGCGGCGACCCGGTCAAAGCCGGCGACGAAGTGGCGCTGTTTCCCCCGGTCACGGGCGGGTAGGACCCGCGATTTTCCCGTTCTATAATCGTCACCCTCGGGCTTGACCCGAGGGTCCATTTTTCCGGCGCTTGCGCGCTTGCCCCTGGATTGCCCGGTCAAGCCGGGCAATGACGAATGAGAGAGCCGAGGCCTTCCCCATGATCCGCGTGCAGCGCGAGGATTTCGACATCGGCGCCGAGCTGGACAAGCTGACGGCGGGCCGTAGCGATATCGGCGGCCTCGCCATGTTCGCCGGCCTGGTGCGCGACTTCGTCGGCAAGGACAAGGCGGCCGGCGCCGAGGTCTCGGCCATGACGCTGGAACATTATCCCGGCATGACCGAGAAGCGCCTCGCCGAGATCGAGGCCGAGGCCAACAAGCGTTGGCCGCTGTCCGCCAGCCTCATCATCCATCGCTACGGCAAGCTGACGGCGGGCGAACGCATCGTGCTGGTCGCCTGCGCCGCCGCCCACCGCGAAGACGCCTTCGCCGCCTGCCAATTCCTGATGGACTGGCTCAAGACATCGGCGCCGTTCTGGAAGCAGGAAGACACCGCCACCGGCCCGCGCTGGGTCGAGGCCGACGCCAAGGACGATGCGTTGGCAGCGCGGTGGAAGAAGTAAGCCATGAGTGATATTCGGCCCATAGAAATGTCTTTCTTAGACAAGATTTTCCGCATGGGTAACGGATACGTTCTGAAATTCTCAGATCGAACTTTTTCTGAGTTTTTTTCTGGCGAATTAAATATTGATATCGATAACCCTATTTATGAGCGAGAGGGAACATCGAAGGGTAAACGGCTTCGTTATTTTCTAAGAACTGTCGACAATGCAACAGCAGCGAGAACTCTTCAGGCTTTATGGGAATACCGAGAGGCCGAGAGGGAAGAAAGCGGAGAGCCAGAAGATATTAACAATGCTCAAGGTCGCTTACTGGCAATAATCAACAAACTTAGCGGGCAGGCTCAAACTGCTCCCAGTGGCTCAAGCCCAATACCTGCCTCTAACAGCCCCCAATTTTTCGAACTAAAAGATGAGTTGCTAAAAATCACTTCATTAGAGCCTCAAGCACGCGGGTACGCTTTTGAAAAATTTCTAACAAAACTTTTTAATTTGCATGGCCTATCACCTCGTGAGCCATTCAGGAATCGCGGCGAACAGATAGACGGAAGTTTTCAACTCAGTCACGAAACTTATCTTGTCGAAGCTAAATATACTGGCAACGCCACAAGCGCCGCTGAACTTCATGTCTTTCAGAGCAAGATCGATCAAAAGGCCACTTGGTCTCGTGGTCTTTTCGTAAGCATCAGTGGGTTCACCCAAGAAGGCTTAGATGCATTTGGTCGGCGCAAAAGCGTAATTTGCATGGATGGCCTTGATTTATTCGAGATGCTGGAACGGGAAATACCGCTGAATAGCTTACTTGAACAAAAAATCCGCAAAGCTGCTGAAACAGGACTGCCTTACGTTGGCATCAGAGACCTGTTTCCATAAATAAAAAGGGCGCTCGTTTGAGCGCCCTTTTCGATTCAGCGATGCACCCGCAGCTTACGCCGTAACAGGCGCCTTGCCGTTCACCAGCTTGTCGTAGTCTTCCATCAGCGCGCGGGTGACCGGGCCGACGGTGAACTTATATTCGTCCACCTCGGAGACCGGCGTCACTTCGGCGGCGGTGCCGGTGAGGAACATTTCCTGCGACTTGGCGAGCTCCTCCGGCATGATCGCGCGTTCGGTCACCTTGATGCCGCGCTTACGCGCGAGGTCGATCACCGTCTGGCGGGTGATGCCGTTGAGGAAGCAGTCGGGCGTCGGCGTGTGGATCTCGCCGTTCTGCACCAGGAAGATGTTGGCCCCGGTCGATTCGGCGAGCTGGCCGCGATAGTCGAGCATCAGCGCATCGTCGTAGCCCTTGGCCTCGGCGGCATGCTTGGACAGCGTGCAGATCATGTAAAGGCCGGAGGCCTTGGCATGGACCGGCTCGGTCTCGGGCGACGGGCGCTTGTAGAGGGCGCGCGTCAGACGCAGGCCGCGCAGGCGCGCTTCCGGCGTGAAATAGGACGGCCATTCCCACACGGCGATCGAGACATGGATCTTGGTGGCCTGGGCCGAGACGGCCATCATCTCGGTGCCGCGCCAGGCGACCGGGCGGACATAGGCATTGGCGAAGCCCGACGCCTTGACCATCTCCTCGCTCGCCTTGTCGATCTCCGCGACGCTGTAGGGAATGGTCATGCCGAGCAGTTCGGCCGACTTGAACAGCCGCAGGGTATGCTCGTGCAGCTTGAAGATCTTGCCCGAATAGGCGCGTTCGCCCTCGAAGACGACGCTGGCGTAATGCAGGCCATGGCTGAGCACATGGATCTTGGCGTCGCGCCAATCCACCGCCTTGCCGTCGAACCAGATGAGGCCGTCGCGATCGTCGAAGGGAGCCGCCATGATAATTTTCTTTCGCAGGAGTCGGGGGATGTGCAAGCCTATTGCGTCAACTAGCATCCTCAGGCATATAAGTCAACATGGCTGACATAAAATCCGGCGTAAACCCGCTCTTCCTGCGCGAAGAAGAACTTCGCCAGGGCATGGAATTGCTGTTCTACGCCTATCGCGACTTCACCGACGAAGCCGACGCCATGCTGGTGCGCTACAAGCTGGGCCGCGCCCATCACCGCGCGCTCTACTTCGTCGGCCGCCATCCGGGCATCAGCGTCTCCGAACTGCTCGCCATCCTGCGCATCACCAAGCAGAGCCTGGCGCGCGTGCTCAACGACCTGGTGCGCCAGGGCTTCATCACCCAGACCGCCGGCATGAGCGACCGCCGCCGCCGCCATTTGGAGCTGACGCCCAAGGGCCTCGACCTCGAGCGCCAGATCACCGAGAAGCAGCGCACGCGGATCGCCCGGGCCTACCGCCAGGCCGGCGCCGAAGCGGTCGAGGGCTTCCGCAAGGTGCTGCTCGGCATCGTCAACGAGCATGACCGCCGCCTGCTGCAACCGCCGGCTGCCGCCGAACGAGCTGGCAGCACGACTTTGCCGACGCCGAAACGGCCCTAGCCTTCTATAATCGGCCCATGAACGCATCAAGCAACGAGCAGACGCAGAGCGCCGCCGCCCCCGATGCGCCCGCCGATCAGCCCCATGTGCTGGTGGTCGACGACGACCGCCGCCTGCGCGACCTGTTGCAGCGCTATCTCGCCGAGAACGGCTTTCGCGTCACCACCGCCGGCGATGCCGCCCTGGCGCGCGCCAAGCTCGCCAGC
>CAMAVH010000175.1 GCA_945861615.1 Rhizobium sp. Q54
TGCGCATCGTCTATGCCGCCGTTTTCGGCTATCTGCTGTTCGGCGAAGTGCCGGGCCTGTGGAGCTTGACCGGCGCGCTCGTCATCGTCGTCAGCACGCTTTATATCCTGATGCTCGAAGCCAAGCGCAAAGCGAAGAAGAGCGTCCCAGCATGAGCAACGTCATTGTCGATCAGGAAATGGTCCGGCTGACCGCGGCGGACGGTTTCGCGCTGGACGCCTGGCTCGCCACGCCGGCCGGCCGGCCGAGAGGCGGCATCGTCATTGCCCAGGAAATGTACGGCGTCACCGACTATCTCAAGCGCGCGACCGCGTTCTACGCGAGCCAGGGCTATCTGACGATCACCCCGGCGCTCTATGACCGCCACGACCGCGGCACGGTGCTGGCCTATAACGAGGCCGACCGCGACCGGGTGCACGCGCTTTACCAGTCGATGGACTGGGACAAGTCCTTGCTCGATCTCGACGCCGGCCGGCGGTTCGTCGCCCAGGCCGCTCCGGATCCTGCGATGAAGACGGCGATCATCGGTTTCTGCTGGGGCGGCTCGCTCGCCTGGATGGCGGCCTGCCGCCAGGAGTATCAGGCCGCCGTCGCCTATTACGGGTCGGCCATGCCCGATTACGCCGACGAGACGCCGCACTGTCCGGTGATCGCCCATGTCGGCGATCTCGATACCAGCTTCCCGCCGGTACGCGTGGCGGCTTTCAAGGCGGCCCAACCGGGCGTGACGGTTTACACCTATCCCGACACGCCGCATGGCTTCGATAACGAAACGCGCCCGGCGCGCTATCGCCCGGAGGCCCATGGCTTGGCGCGCGCGCGAACCCTGGCCTTCCTCGGCCAGCATATCGGCTGAACACCGTCGGCTTTCGCCGGCTTTATGTGGTTTTTCTGAGATTAGCGCGAGCAGCCCCTAAGAATCTTGTCTTAAGGGCGGGAACCAACGCGCCGTGGGCGGCGTTTGTCGGAATGAAACCAGTCATTCCCAGGCGTCCCCCACCGGGCCGGAATGGCCCATAAGAATTTCACGGAGAGCTACAAATGAAAACATATCTGCTGGCCGGCGCCGCCATGCTGGCGCTTGCCGCCTGCGCGCAAAAGCCGGCGTCTCTCGGCCCCGATGTCGTCGTGCCGGCCCAGGCGGGCCTCGGCGCGGCGCAGATCCAACAGCTTGTCGTCGGCAATACCGGGTCCGGCCCGATGAGCGGTTCGCAAGTGCGCTATATCATGTATGTCTCGCCCGACGGCAAAGCCGAACTACGCCTGCCCACCGGCATCGAAGCCGGCAACTGGCGTATTCTCAGCGACGGCCAGTTCTGCGCCAAGTGGGCGAACTTCCACGACGGCGAGGAATATTGCCAGCGCGTCTATCCGGAAGGTTCGACCTACAAGTTCGTGGATCGCACCTCGACCATGTTCCTGACCTTCGTTCCGGGCCGCGCGCTGTAATCGGCGCCGCTCGGCTGCACCATTCCTGATGAAAGGCCTTATGCCATGAACTTCGTCGACAAAACGTCCCATAAGATGCGCGCGCCGCTGGTTCGCACCGCGGTGATCTTCGGCTCCCTGCTGATGCTGTCGGCTTGCGCCGATGGCGGCCGCTGGGCCGGCTTCAACAACTGCTCGGCCGACGGCTCGCCGGTGGTGATCGAATATCCCAACGCCCAGGGCCATTACGACACGCTGAACAACGGCCCCTGCAAGAGCCGTTAAGCCCGCCGCCGCTTACGGCGGCGACAGGCGTGAGTGATACGGCGCATGTAGCGCCGACTTCGACGGCCACCGACCCGGCGCCCCCCGTGCCGGTTCGGTGGCCGTTTTTATCTGCGGTGGCGGATGCTCAGCCGGCGAGCACGCGGCCGGTGGCCTTTTCGTAGGGGCCAAGGTCGAGATATTTGCGCGGCTCGGTCAGCACCAGCTTCGGCGTGCCATAGGCGGTGCGCATCGACAGCACCGTCTGCATGCCGGGCAGGTCGATCTCGGCATGTTTGGAAAGCCCGCCGGCGCCGGAGGTCAGGCTCTTATAGAGCTGCTCGGCGCCCTTGTCGGCGAGGCCCTTGATGCGTTTCATCAGCACCGACATGGACGTCGCCTTGTCGGCGAAGACGCGCTCATGCGCTTCGACGGTGGCGCGGATGTAGCGCTGCAGCGTCTCGCCGTTCGCCGCCATCCAGGTCCGGCGCACGCCATAGACGCTGCCCTGATAGCCGCCGAGCTCGGCGGCGCAATCGGAAAGGATGTTGTAGCCCTCTTCGGCGGCTTCCTGATCGCTCGGACCGCCCATCACGGCGGCGACGGCGCGGCCGTCGCGCAGCGCGTCCATGCGCAGATGCGTGTTGCCGACCGACAGGATCGTGTAGTCGCGGTCGAGCTTCAGTCCGGCCTTTTCCTCCAGCAGGCGGAAGATGACGAAGGCATAGCCGGTGTTGGGCGCATCCACCGCCACGACCTTGCCCTTGATGTCGGCGTAGGACTTGATCTCGGGCCGCGTGACGATGCTGTTCATGCCCGAGTGGACGCCCATGACGGCGACCATGTCGAACGGCGCATCCAGCTTGGCGGGCCCCTGGCCCTCGGTATAGGCGATGATATTGTCGATCGAGGTGGTGGCAATGTCGTACTTGTCTGCCATCATGTCCTGGATCTGCGGCATCGAGCCTTCGGTGCGGGTGATCGACACATCGAGCCCGTGCTTGGCGAAAATGCCGGCCTCCATGGCGAGCCAGGTCGGCAGATTGGACGCGCCGCCGAAGCCGATCATGCGCAGTTTCGTCAAGTCTTCCGTCGCCATTTCAAAGTCTCCCTGTGATTTTATCGGCGAAGTTTAGCGCATGGATTTTTCCTGTCATGGTGATTCCCATGACTCCAGGCGCCGGGCGCGACGCAGGGGCTGGCGCCGGCGGCAGATCCTCAGATCGCCGCTTGCCGCGGCGCGAAGGCGAAGCGGCCGCTGGCGAACAGGGCGAGGCAAGCATCGACCACGGCGGGATCGAACAGCTTGCCGCGCTGTGCGGTGATTTCCTCCAGCGCCTTGTCGAGGCCGAGCGCCGGACGATAGGGGCGATGGGCGGAGATGGCCTCCACCACGTCGGCCACCGCCATGATGCGCGCCCCGATGGGAATCTCATCGCCCTTGAGCTTGTTCGGGTAGCCCGAGCCGTCGAGCTTCTCATGATGGCCGCGTACGATCTCGGCGATCGGCCAGGGAAAATCGATATCCTTGATGAGATCGCCGCCGACCTGGCTATGGGTTTGCACCAGGGCCATTTCCTGCGGCGTCAAGCGCGTCGGCTTGGACAGAAATTCCGCCGGGACGGCGATCTTGCCGATGTCATGGATCAGGCCGGCCAAATAGATGCCGTGCACATCCTGCGGCGCAATGCCGATTTCGATGGCGATGGCGCGGGCGAGATCGGCGACGCGCTGCTGATGGCCCGAGGTGTAAGGGTCGCGCAATTCCATCGTCTCGGCGAGCAGGCGAATGGTGCGTTCCAGGCTCTGATTGAGCTTCTCTGTTGTCGCGCGTTCGCTGGTCCGCAGGCGCAAAACGCTGATGCCGAATGAAATATCCTCGGCGAGATCTTGGAGCAGCAACACTTCGGGCATGTTGAAGGCGTCGATCTGGTGCGAATAAATCGCTAACGCGCCGAACGCCTTGCCCTTATCCAGCAAGGGAAGCGAGATACTCGATTTGAAACCGTGGCGCAGCGCCTGGTCACGCCAAAGGGTCATCGCCGGATTGGTGGCGAAATCCTGGTTGACCTGGGTCTTGCTGCTGCGGATCGCGGTTCCGGTCGGTCCTTGGCCATGCGGATTGTCGCCCCAGCTGAGCTGCGCCTGCGCCAGATACTCCTGGCCGGTTCCGGCCAAGCCGGCGATGCGGACCGACTGGGCGTCGTCGTTTTCGGCCAAGCAGACTGCCGCCATGCGATAACCGCCAATTTCGACAATGGCGCGGCACATGTCGGCATAGATGCCGTCTTCCGTCTGGCTGCGCAACAGGACGCTATTGGCCAAGCGCGTGGCCATGGTGATCCGGTTGGCTTCCTTGAGCGCGGCCTCGGTCGCCTTGCGGGCGGTGATGTCGCGGATCAAGCTTTGGTGATACTGCTTACCGTCGATCTCCAGCATGCGCGAGCTGACCTCGACCGGGAAAGAAGTTCCGTATTTGCGCAGATGCGACGTCTCGAACAAAACG
>CAMAVH010000176.1 GCA_945861615.1 Rhizobium sp. Q54
GACCCTGGGCTATTGCATCTACAATCTGCTGCACAATCGGCGCACGGCGCGGCAGAAGTCCGTCGAGGACGACGGCAGCGCGGCGCAGGCCGAGACCTATTGGTCGCTCGGCATCGTATGCCGGAAGGCCTAAGGGCAGGGCGATGAGCGTTCCGGTTCTCGTCACGGGCGGCGCCGGCTATGTCGGCAGCCATTGCTGCAAGGCCCTCGCCGCCGCCGGTTTTCTGCCGATCGTCTACGACAATCTCTCCACCGGCCATCGCTGGGCGGTGAAATGGGGCCCGCTCGAAGAAGGCGACGTGCTCGACCGCGCGCGGCTCGACGCCGTCATCGCCAAGCACAAGCCCGTCGCCGGGCTGCATTTCGCCGCCTTGTCGCAGGTCGGCGAATCGATGACCGATCCGGCGCGCTACTGGCGCGTCAATGTCGCCGGATCGCTCACCTTGCTCGAGGCCCTGCACGCCGCTGCCGTCAAAAACTTCGTGTTTTCCTCGACAGCGGCGATCTTCGGCATTCCGGCACGCGTGCCGATCGTCGAAGACCAGGCGCAATCGCCGATCAATCCTTATGGCCAGAGCAAGCTCGCGGTCGAACGGATTCTTACGGATTTCTCGTCGGCCTATGGCCTGCGCGCCACGGCGTTGCGCTATTTCAACGCCGCAGGCGCCGACGCGGCGGCCGAGATCGGCGAAGACCACATGCCGGAAAGCCATTTGATTCCGCTGGTGCTCGATGCCGCCGCCGGCCGGCGGCCCGACATCGCCGTGTTCGGCGAGGACTATGAAACGCCCGATGGCACCTGCCTGCGCGACTATATCCATGTCGCCGACCTGGCCGACGCCCACGTGCTGGCGCTGCGCCGATTGATAGACGGCGGCGAGACGCGCTTTTTCAATCTCGGCAACGGCAACGGCTTTTCCGTGCGCGAAGTGATCGCGACGGCCAAATCGGTGACCGGGCGCGACTTCGCCGTGCGCCGCGCGCCGCGCCGCGCCGGCGATCCGCCGTCGTTGGTGGCGGATGCCACCCAGGCCAAGGCCACGCTCGGCTGGAAGCCGCAGCGCGCCGCGCTCGAGCTGCAGGTCGCCGATGCCTGGCGTTGGCATCAGGCGCATTTCGCGCCGCTCGGCGGCCGAGACAGCGCGAGCCCATGAAAGACATCGTCTCGTCCTTCACGGCGACGGCGCTCATTCAGGCGTCGAATATCGGCAGCGGCGTCTTACTGGCGCGTTTTCTCCAGCCCGACGGACGCGGCGAGTTGGCGGCGGTGATCCTTTGGCCGTCGGTGATCGGCGGCATCGGCATCATTGGCCTGCATGAAGCGGTGGCCTATTACGCCGCGCGCCGGCCGCAGGATGCCGGCGGCTTCCTGCGCGGCAGCCTCGCTCTCGGTCTCGGCTTATGCGCGCTGCTCATGCCGCTCGCGGCCATCGTCGCGCACTTCATTTTTGCCGACGACCGTCCCGAAGTGCGGGAGGCGGCTTTCCTCTATGTCGCCTTCCTGCCGCTGCATTTCGTCGCGTCCTTCGCCGTCGGACTGTTTCAGGGCATGTTGCGCTTCTCGCAGTGGAATCTTCTGCGAGTGTTGATGCATGTCGCCTATGTCCTGCTGATCCCGCTGTTCTATGCGATCGGCTGGGGCGGCGTGTTGGGCTTCGCGGCCGCTTCGCTTCTCTCGCTCGGCCTCGTGGCCGTCGTTTCGTTGATCGGCTGCGCGCGGGCCGGCTGGCTGTCGTCTGCCTCGGCGGCGGCGCAACCTCTGCGCAAAGCCGTGCCGGCGCTGGCGACCTACGGCCTGACGGTCCATCTCGGCGCGACCATCGCCATCGTCGCCGAGCGGCTCGATCAGATGATCATCTCGGTCATGCTGAGCGCTGCCGATCTCGGACTCTTCGTCGTTGCCGTCACCGTGGCGCGCCTGCCGCTGGTAGTCGCCAGCACGCTCGGTACCGTGGCCTTTCCCAAGATCGCTGCGGCATTAGACGACGATTCGCGCACCGAACTGTTCGGGCGTTACGCGCGCGCGACCATGCTGGCGGTGCTGCCTTCGGCGCTGTTTTTGGCCGCCGTGATGCCCTGGCTGCTGCGCTGGTTTTTCGGCCCGGCTTACGCGGCGGCGACGCCGCTCGCGTGGCTGCTGGTCGTCGGCGCCGTACCGCTCAGTCTCAAGGCTATGATCACCGCCGGCCTGAAAGGCTATAATCGCGGCGCCATCGTCAGCCAGGCGGAGATCGTCACGCTCGGCCTGTCGGCGGCGGCCCTGGCGGCCTTGGTGCCGAATTTCGGCTTGATGGGCGCGGCGGCGGCGTCGGTCTTGGCGCAGGGCGGCGCCTTGGCCTTCATGCTGCTGCGCATCAAACAGGCCACTGGCATCCGCCCGGCGGATCTGTTGCTGCCGCGGCGCGACGATCTGACGGTGATCGGCGACATGCTGGCGGCCTTGAAGGGCTGCGCGACGAGACGAACCGGAGGGGCTGGATGATCAATCGCGTATTGGGCTGGATGGCGCGCAAGCAGTTGCAGCCGTTGTGGTGGGGGCTGTACCGCGTCGCCATCGGCGGACTCGGCCATATGAACGCCGATCCGCAATTCAACGGCGAGGACCGCTTCATGCGCGATTGGGCGCGCGCCCGCAAAGCGAGCAACCCAGGCGTGCTGCCGCTGCTGCTCGATGTCGGCGCCAACGAGGGCGACTTCACCGCGGCCGCCCTGGCGGCCGTCGGCGACTGCCGCATCCATTGCTTCGAACCCAATCCCAAGACCTTCGCGCGCCTGTCGGCCCGCTTCGCCGGCGATTCCCGGGTCACGCTGAACAATATCGGCCTGTCTGACAAGCCCGGAACCTTCACGCTCTACGATTACGCCGGTTCGGAGGGCAGCGGCCATGCCTCCTTCCTCGCCGAGACCTTCACCGACGTTTACAAATCCTCGACCCAGGCGGTCGAGGCGCGCGTCTCGACGCTCGATGCCTATCTCGCCGAGGCGGGAATCGACATGGTCGATTTCTTGAAAGTCGATGTCGAAGGCCTGGAGAAGGCCGTGCTGGCCGGCGCGGCCGGCGCTCTGGCGCAGGGCCGCATCGACGTGATCCAGATGGAATTTAACGCCCACAATGTCCTCACCGGCCTTTCGGTGCAGGCGATCGCCAAAATCCTGCCGGGCTACGACATCCATCGCATCGTCGCAGATGGCCTGGCGCCGGTCGCGACGGCATCGCATGCCTACAACAGCCGGGTTGAGATTTTCAAATACGCCAACCTGGCCGCCGTGCGCATCGCGGCCCCGGTGGCGGCGCAGCTCGCGCGTTAGCCGCGAAGGGCCCCGGCCGGCGATGGCACAGCGGATCGGCGTCTTCCATCCAGGCACCCAACATTCCTGGCAGACGGCCTTGGCCTTTCAAGAGGCCGGCCGGCTCGCCTGGTATGCGACCTCGGTGTTCTACGATCCGCGCCGCTGGCCTTACAAGATCGAGCGCTTGTTGCCGGCCGGCGCCGGCGGCAAGCTCGGCCGCGAGTTCCGCCGCCGTTGGACGCCGCTACTCGATCCCGATCTCGTGCACAGCTTCGGCGTCGAGGAATGGATCGAGACGGCGGCCCGCCGCCTGCATCTGCGCCGCGTCGCCGAGATCGCCAATATCCAGGGCAACCGCCGCTTCGCCGCCGGCGTCATCCGCCAGATCCAGCGTGACCCGGTCGATGCGGTCTGGGGCTACAATTGCGCTTCGGTCGAGGTGTTTCGCTGGGCCAAGCGGCAGGGCCTGCGCTGTGTGCTCGATCAGGCGGTGGGCCATCCCAGCGCCATGAACGCCGTTATGCTGGCCGAACGCGACCGCCACCCGGAGTTCTTTCCCGCCAGCTTCGTCCTCTACGATCAGGCCTGGATCGACCAGAACGACGAGGAGGTCGCGCTCGCCGACCTGGTGTTGGCCGGCTCGGACTCCTGCGCCGCGACGATGATCGCCAATGGCTGCCCCCGCGAGAAAATCCGCGTGGTGCCCTATGGCTTCGACGCCACGCTCTTTCCCGAGCCGCCGGCCGATCGCCCCGTGCCGCAGACGCCGCTACGCTTCCTCTTCGTCGGGGCCGTCGATGCGCGCAAAGG
>CAMAVH010000177.1 GCA_945861615.1 Rhizobium sp. Q54
GCGGCTTTTGTTTTCGCCAACGACGTCACGCTTTGGGGAAGAACCGTTTCAGCAGCGGCTTCGAGGTCTTGAGCGCGCTGCCGCGCCCGGAGAGGCTCGGATTGGTCATGAAATACTGATGTACGCTGAACGGATTTGCGGGATCGGGATTGACCCGATGATAGACGCCGTCGGGGCCCAGCGTCCAGCTTTGCACATCGTCGCGCAGATTGGCCTCCATGATCTGTTCCAGCACCTGCTGATGCACGGTCGGGTTTTCCACCGGCACCAATGTTTCGACGCGCCAGTCGAGGTTGCGCGTCATCCAGTCGGCGGATGAAATATAGACCTTGGCGTCGGCCGACGGCATCGTCTTGCCGTTGGCGAAGCAGACGATGCGCGAATGTTCGAGAAAGCGCCCGACGATGCTTTTGACACGGATGTTCTCGGAGAGGCCCGGTACGCCCGGACGCAGGCAGCAGATGCCGCGCACGACCAGGTCGATCTTCACGCCGGCCTGCGAGGCCTTGTAAAGCTCGTCGATCACGTCGGGATCGACCAGCGAGTTGAGCTTCACCCAGATCGCCGCGGGCTTGCCCGCCTTGGCGTTGGCGATTTCGGTTTCCATTTGATCGCGCAGGCTGTCGCGCAAGTTGATCGGCGAGGCGGCGAGCTTCTCGAAGTTGTCGGGCCGCGCGTAGCCCGTCATGAAGTTGAATAGCTTGGCGGCATCCTGGCAGAGCGCCGGATCGCAGGTGAAGAGCGACAGATCGGTATAGATGCGCGCGGTGATCGGATGGTAGTTGCCGGTGCCGAAATGCACGTAACTGCGCAAGCCGGTGCCCTCGCGGCGCGTGACCAACGAGACCTTGGCGTGGGTTTTCAAGCGGATGAAGCCATAGACCACCTGGGCGCCGGCGCGTTCCAGGTCGCGCGCCCAGCGAATATTGGCCTCTTCGTCGAAGCGCGCCTTCAACTCGACCATGGCGGTGACAGACTTGCCCGATTCGGCCGCCTCGATCAGCGCCTTGACGATCGGGCTGTCGTCGCTCGTGCGGTACAGCGTCTGCTTGATCGAAACCACCGCCGGATCGCGCGCCGCTTGGCGCAGGAACTGCACCACCACGTCGAAGCTCTCGTAGGGATGGTGGACGATGAAGTCCTTGGCGGCGATGGCGGCGAAGCAGTCGCCGCCGAAATCGTTGACGCGCTCGGGAAAGCGCGAATTCAGCGGCTTGAATTGCAGGTCGGGACGGTCGTCGACGATGATCTGCTTGACGTCGGCGACGCCGAGCAGCCCCTCGACCGCGAAGATGTCGTCTTCGGCGACATGCAGCTCGCTGATGACGAAGCGGCGCAATTCGTCGGGAATGCCCTTGCTGAAGGTCAGGCGGATGACGACGCCGCGCCGCCGGCGCTTGAGCGCCGAGGAGATGACGCGCACGAGGTCTTCGGCCTCTTCCTCAAGCTCGACTTCGGTATCGCGCAACAAGCGGAAGCTGCCTTTGCCCTCCACGGTGAAGCCGGGGAACAACCGATCGAGGAACATCTCGATCAAGTTTTCGAGCAGGATGAAACGGATTTTCTTTCCGGGCAGCCGGATAAAGCGGCGCACCTGGGCCGGCATCGGCACCAGCGCCTTGAGATGCTCGCCGTCAGACGCGCGGTGCAGCTGCAACACCAAGGTGAAACCGAGATTGGGGATGAAGGGGAACGGATGGGCCGGGTCGATCGCCAGCGGCGTCAGCACCGGGAAGATATGTTCCATGAAGTAGGACTGCAGCCAGCCGCGGTCCTCGGGGTTCGTCTCGTCGCCGCTGATGATGGCGATGCCGTTCTCGCCGAGGGTCTGGCGCAGTTCGCTCCACCGCACCTGCTGTTCGCGCAATACCTGCGACACCTCCTTGGAGATCGCCGCCAGCTGCTGCTCCGTCGTCAATCCGTCGTCGCTCATTTCGGCGACGCCGGCGCGCAGTTGCGCCTTGAGGCCGGCGACGCGCACCATGAAGAATTCGTTGAGGTTGCTCGCCGAGATCGACAGGAAGCGCACCCGCTCGAGCAGCGGATGATTCATGTTGCCGGCTTCTTCCAGAACGCGATGGTTGAAGGCGAGCCAAGACACTTCGCGATTGATGAAGCGCGCCGGTGAATCGGCGGCGATCGGCGGCGTGTCGGTGGTCTCGGGGCGCGGGGCGGACGCCGAAGATGTGAGGTTGGTGGACACGGAATCGCTTCCTTCTTCATGGCCGGACGGGACCGATCCCGCGCGGTGGCCTTCCCTTGAACCTGACCATCCCCTAGGGTCGTCCTGCTGCGACCGGGAGTTGGCGGGCCGCGACGCGGCCGGGTTCAGTCCTATCGTCGGGCCGATGACACGCCCATGACAGGCGCGGGACAGCGGCGCGACGACTATCATGGCGGCGGGATGCCCCTGCAGCCCCACCTCCATCCCGGCGAATATCCGGAAGGCTATGAAAACACTATATCTTCTGCGGCACGCCAAATCCAGTTGGGGCGATCCCGGCCTTCCCGACCATGAGCGTCGGCTGAATGCGCGCGGGCGAAGCGCCGCCGAGGCCATGGGGCGGCATTTGGCCGGCCGGAAACCGCCGGCGGCGGCGATTCTCGCCTCCACCGCCCGCCGGGTCGCCGAAACGCTAGAGATCCTGCTGCCGGCCGCCAGCCTCGACAGCCTGCCGGTGACGCGCGACCGCGGCCTTTATCTGGCGGAACCCCCCGCCCTGCTCGGCCGTCTGCGCCAAGCCCCGGCCGAGGCCGAGAGCCTGCTGATGGTCGGCCACAACCCCGGTCTGCATGATTTCGCCCTGCGCCTGGCCGGCGAGGTGACGCCCGAAACATGGCCCGCCCGCGAGCGGCTGCGCGAGGCCTATCCGACCTGCGCGCTGGCGGTCATCGCCTTCCCGCTGGCCGACGATTGGCGCGACATCGGCTGGGGCGATGGCCGGCTTGAAGACTTCGTGACCCCGAAAAGCCTCGTCTAAAATGTCCCCGGATAGGCGCCGCCGTCGATCAGGAAATTCTGGCCGGTGAGATAGCTCGCCTGCGCCGAGCAGATATAGGCGCAGAGCTGGCCGAATTCCTCGGCAGTGCCGAGACGGCCGGCGGGCAGCGCCGCCTCGCGCTGCTTGGCGTAGTCTTCCGGCGACAACCCGGCGTTCTTCGCCATGGCGGCGAAATTGCTGAGCAGCCGGTCGGTGGCGAAGATGCCGGGCAGCAGATTGTTGATCGTCACATTATGTCGCACGGTCTTGCGCGACAGGCCGGCAACGAAGCCGGTGAGGCCGGCGCGCGCGCCGTTCGACAGGCCGAGCATGTCGATCGGCGCCTTCACCGCGCTCGACGTGATGTTGACGATGCGGCCGAACTTGCGGGCGATCATGCCGTCAAGCGTCGCCTTGATAAGTGCGATGGGCGTCAGCATGTTGCCGTCGAGCGCCTTGATCCAGGTCTCGCGCGTCCAGTCGCGGAAATCGCCGGTCGGCGGGCCGCCGGCGTTGTTGATCAGGATGTCCAGTTCGGGAAGCGCGGCGAGCACGGTCTCGCGCCCCGCCTCCGTAGTGATGTCGGCGGCGAGCGGAATGACCGTCGCGCCGGTCGCCTTGGCGATCTCCTCGGCGGTCGTCATGAGCGTCGCCTCGGTGCGGGCATTGATGTAGACGGTGACGCCCTCGCGCGCCAAAGCCTCGGCGCAGCCGCGGCCGAGCCCCTTGCTCGCGCCACAGACCAGGGCCTTGCGGCCGGCGATTCCCAAATCCATCGTCGTCTCCTTAGGTAGAATGTCCGTGGCCATCCGGTCCGAGCCGCGCCAGCACATCGCCGGCGAGCGGCACGCTGACGTTGCGCTTGGCGTCCAGCGCGGCGGTATCGAGTGCCGCCACTAGGCGGCGCGCCGCATCGAAGCTGCGTTCCATGCGCGCTAGCAGATAGGCGAGCACGTCGTCGCCGACTTTCAATTGGCGGTCGGCGAAGAGTTTTACCAGCAGCGCGGCCGTAAGATTCTCGTCGGGCAGGTCGATGGCCGCCGCCGGAGCCGCCTGCAGGCGCGAGCGCAGATCCGCCAGCGCCAG
>CAMAVH010000178.1 GCA_945861615.1 Rhizobium sp. Q54
CCGCTGTCGGGCAGCGGGATCGGCGGAAGGATGTGAAGGCGAAAGTGCGCGCCCTTCACCCGCTCGACATAGCCCGGCAGGATGTAGCAGCCGTACTTGAGCGCGAGTTGGGCGATGGCGGGGGCAGTCATGGCCGGGCGGCCGAAGAAGGGCACGCTGATGCCGTCGTTCATCTTCTGGTCGGGCAGCATGCCGATATGGCCGCCGGCGCGCAGCACCTCGACGATGCGGCGCGCGCCCGCCGTGCCCTTGGCGATCATCTCGGCCTTGAGGCCCCTGCGGCCGTAGCGCAGCAGCCATTCGGCGGCGGGGTCGTTGGCGGCGCGATAGACGATGGCGAGCGGCGTCGTCCACGGCCCGCGCTGGATCACCGCATGGGCCGACAATTCCCAATTGCCGAGATGCGGCGTGAGAAAGATGCCGGGCTTGCCGTCGTCGCGCATGGCATCGGCATGTTCGATGCCGCTGATCTCGAAGCGAGGGTCGCCGTAGATGTCCATGCGACCGATATGGGGAAACTCGGCCATGACGCGCCCGAGGTTGTCCCACATCTCGGCCATGATGGCGTCGAGCTCGGCCGGCGATTTTTCCGGGAAGGCGGCGACGAGATTGCGCCGTGCGATCTTGCGCACGCCGAGTTTCGGGCCGAGCGTGCGGCCGAGCCAGCCGCCGACCGCCGAAGCGCGATCCAGCGGCAACAGGGCGAACAGCTGGAACAGCAGCCAATAGAAGCCGCGGGCGAGGGCGCTGGCGAGCGCTGTCATGGCCAAGCCTCCGGCAATTGCTGCGCCAGCTTGGCGGCGAGCAACAAGTCGAGCGCGATTTCGTCCTCCCAGGCGATCTCGACGTCGAGCACGAGGGGCTTGCGTTCGGCATCGCCGGGCCAGCGCACGGCGTCCTTGGCGGTGGTGACGAGCCGCGCGTCATGTGCGGCGGCCAGGGCGAGCAAGGTCGTCGCGTCCTTGCGGCTGTAAGGATGATGATCGGCGAAGCTGCGCGTCGCGACGATATCGCCGCCGAGATCGCGCAGGCTATCGAAGAATTTCTGCGGCCGGCCAATGCCGGCGAAGGCGACGAGGCGCTTGCCGGCCAGCATCGCGGCCGAGTCGGGCGACGCCACGAGCCGCGCTTTCAGGATCGGCAGATCGGGCCGCAGTCGGGCGATGCGCGCGGCGGCGTCCGTGCGGTCGTTGCCGACGACGACGGCGGCATCGGCGCGCGCCAGGCCGTCGGCGATGGGTTCGCGCAACGGGCCGGCCGGCATGACGCGGCCATTGCCGAAACCGGCTCCGCCGTCGATGACGACGAAGGAGAGATCTTTCATCAGAGCGGGATTCTGCAAGCCGTCGTCGAGGATCAGCAGGTTGGCGCCGGCGGAGACGGCGGCCGCCGCGCCCGCCACACGGTCGCGCGCCACCCAGGTTGGCAGGGCACGCGCCAGCAATAGGGGTTCGTCGCCAACCTTCCAGGCGTCATGGACCAGCGGATCGACGCGGACCGGGCCAGTAAGCTCGCCGCCGTAGCCGCGCGTCAGCGCATGGACGCGGCCCGCCAGGGCGGGACGCGCCGCCAGCTTGGCGCCGAGCCCCAGCACGACCGGCGTCTTTCCGGCGCCGCCGGCGACGATATTGCCGACGCAGATCACCGGCATGGCGGCCGCGCGCGGCGCGGCCATGGCGTGGCGCAAACGGCCGCCGAGGGCATAGAGGCAGCCGGCGGGAGCCAGGAGGGCGGCGAGCGGGCCGCCGTTTTGCCAGAATTCAGGGGCGCGCATCGGGCGTTTCCCCCGTTGGCAAGAACGGCGCGATGTCGCGGGCGACGCGGTCGAGCACGTCGTCCTGCGTCGCGGCGACGCGCTGCGCCGCCATGATCAGCTTTTCGCGCTGCACGCCGTCGGCGAGCAGCCGTTCGACGGCGGCGGCGAGCGTTGCGGCGTCGCCGACGCGCAACCAGGCATTGCCGGCGTCCATCGCCTCGGCAATGACGCGGAAATTCTCGACATGGGGACCGGCGATGATCGCCGCATCGAGCCGGGCGGGTTCGAGCATGTTCTGGCCGCCGCGCGGCACCAGCGAGCCGCCGATGAAAGCGATGGGGGCGGCGCGATAGAGCAGCCCCAGCTCGCCGAGCGTGTCGGCGAGATAGACGGCGGTATCGGGCGTGATGGGCTCGTCGGCGCTGCGGCGGGCAACCTTAAGGCCGCCGGCGCGCAGCTGCGCGGCGATATCCGCCCCACGCGACGGATGGCGCGGCGCGAGAATGGTGAGCAGATCGGGCCGCCCTGCGGCGATCCGTTTGTGCGCGTCGGCGATCAAGGCCTCTTCGCCGTCATGGGTGCTGGCGGCGACCCAGACGGGGCGCGCGCCAATGGCCTCGCGCAAAGCGGCGAGCGCCGCCGCATCGGCCGGCAGCGGCTCGGCGGCGTTCTTCAGGTTGCCGGTGACGCGCACGTCGCGCGCGCCCAATGCCCGCAGGCGCTCGGCTTCGGCTTCGTCGGGCGCCAGGCAGCGCGCGAAGCCGCCGAACAGCGCCTTGGCGACGGAGGGCCAGCGCCGCCAGCTGGCGAAGCTTTTCGGCGACATGCGCGCGTTGACCAGCAGCATGGGAATGCCGCGCGCCGTCGTCTCGCCGATCAGGTTGGGCCAGATTTCCGATTCGACCCATAGCGCCGCGCCCGGTCGCCAATGGTCGAGGAAGGGCCGCACCCAGGCCATGCGATCGACCGGCACATATTGATGGATGGCGCGCGCCGGCAGCCGCTCGCCGAGCAGCTGCGCCGAGCTGACCGTGCCGGTGGTGATCAGCACATGCAGGTCCGGCCGGTCGGCGAGCAGCTTGTCGATCAGACGCAGCACCGAGAAGGCCTCGCCGATGCTGGCGGCATGAAGCCAGACCAGCGGGCCGAGAGGGCGCGCCAGGCTGGCCTGGCCGAAGCGCTCCTGAAAGCGCGCCGCATCTTCCTTGCCGCGCGCCAGGCGGCGGCGGAGATAGAGTGTAACGGCCGGGCCGGCGAGCGTCGTCACGCCGCGATAGAGGCCGCGTGCGGCTGTGTAAAGCGCGCTCATGCTGTCACCGTCGCCGTCAACGGCGCGGGCGCGATCGTCTCGACGCCGCATAGCGCGTCGGCCTGGTCGGCGACGGCGTTCATGCGCCGCTCCAATTCGCCGCGCAACGATTCGATCTCGGCGTCGGCGGCCTCGCGCGGCACATAGAGCGGCTCGCCCCACACGAAGACGCTGCGGCCGAAGGGCAGCGACAGGATGAAGCGGTCCCAGCTCTTGAGGACCTTGCGCCGGCTGGTGGCGTACATGCAGGGCAGGATCGGCGCGCCGGACAGGCGCGCGGCCTGAATGATGCCGAGGCTGGCGCGCATGCGCGGTCCGCGCGGGCCGTCCGGCGAGATGGCGACCGACACGCCGTCGCGCTTGAGGCTCTTGACGATGGCGACGAGGGCGGCGGCGCCGCCGCGATTGCTCGAGCCGGCGATATTGTCGATGGCGAAATGATGCAGCGTGCCGGAGATCAGGCGGCCATCGATATGCTGCGAGATCAGCACGCGCATCGGCAAGGGGCGCGGCCAGCTATAGGGCATCATCAAGAGGCGGCCGTGCCAGAAGCCGAGGATGAAGGGCGTACCGGCATCCCACAGGCGCTGCGGATGCTCAGCCCCGACGATGTGCAAGCGGCTGGTGGCGCGCACCAGGCGGATATAGCCGGCGGCGATGGCGCAGATCGCCTCTTGGATCGCGGGGCGGCGCAGGAACGTCTTCAGCCGCGCCATGACCGAAGGTCCCAGGCGGTGAAGTTTTCCAGGTTTGGCAAGGGTTTAGGCAAGGTCATGGCGGGCCGGACCTTAGCACGGGACCGGCCTCGCCTGCCAGCGCAGGGGTTTTAAGCGCCGGCCACCGTCATGCCGTCGATGCGCAGCGTCGGCGCATCGGTGCCGTAGCGGAATTCCAGATCGTTGGCCGGCGTCAAATGCAGGAACATGTCGCGCAGATTGCCGGCCACGGTCACTTCGCTGACCGGATAGGCGATCTCGCC
>CAMAVH010000179.1 GCA_945861615.1 Rhizobium sp. Q54
CGCGGCCCGATTAAACGCCAGAGCGCAGGCTTACTTGGCGGCGCTGAGCAGTTGCTGCATCCGCGCGACCACCTGCGGCGGTACGTTGACCGTTTCGGCGATGAGCTTTTGCAGCTTTTCGCCTTCCATCGGGAAGAAGTCGAGTTTCATGCGATTGACGTCGGCCAGCAGGTCCTTGTCCTTCATCGTGGCGTCGAACGCCTTGCGCAAGGCGGCGACGCGCTCGGCGGGCACGCCCGGCGTGGTGTTGTAGGCGCGACCGATATCGCCGCCCGAGGCGTAGGTCGCCAGCAACTGCTTCTCTTCCGGCGTGCGGCCCAGTTCGACGACGGCTGGCACGTCGGGGATTTCCGGCGCGCGCTCGGTGACGTATTGCAACATCATGAAGGCCTTCTTGTCCTTCAGCCAATGGGCACGCGCGGTCTTCATGGTATTCCACGAGGTTAGCGCGCCGTCGACTTCGCCGCGCTCCATCGCCAGCAGGCCGTCGGTCGAACCCGGATAGCCGGCGATGATCTTGAACTTGGTACCCAAGAGGCCGTTGAGCAGGCGCGGATAGCCGTCCGACGGCGAACCGGGGCCGGTCGAGGCGACGGAGACCTCGGTGGTCAGCGTGTCCTTTACGGTCTTGGCCTTGGCGGTGTGCCAGAACACCTGCACTTCGATGTTCGAAGTGAAGCGGCCGATCCAGGCGAACTCGTTCGACTTAAATTGCACGCCCGGATTTTTCAGCGCCTCTTCGAGCGGCGTGGTCTGCGACAAGGCTGACATGGCCGTGCCGTCCTTCGGCGCGACGGAATACATGTAATTGGCGGCCTTGAAGCCGCCGGCGCCCGGCATATTCGTCGGCACGACGGTCGGATTGCCGGGAATATGCTTGCCCATATAACGCGCCGTCAGGCGCGCCAGGCTGTCGTAGGAGCCGCCCGGCGCGAAGCCGATGTAGAGGTTGATGTTTTTGCCCTTGTAGAACTGCTCGGCCGATTGTTGGGCGGTCGCTTGCGTCGGCAGAGCGAGGGCGGCGGCCGTCAGGACGGCGGCGAGAGTCAGGCTGCGGCGGGACAAAGTCCGACCTTGATGTCTGTTCACGAGAAGTCTCCCAGGAGGATCGGGTTTTGGATATTTTTATTAGTTAGAAGACTACAGGCTAATGGGGTTCCTGCCAAGGTTCACGATGCGAATTGCCTGCGGTGGGCGGCATCAATTTGCGCATATTTATGCGCAGGTTGCGCGGCGCGGTCTGTCGCCCTAGAACCATATCCATGTTTTTCAACGCTCTATCCCCCTATGGGCGCCGCAGCCTCGCGGTCGTGCTGGCCTGCCTCCTGCTATCGCTGGCATGGCCGGCGCGCGCCGATTGCAGCGATGCGCCCGCCCCCGGCGTCGATTGGCGGCGCTGCTATCAGGATGGCCGCGACTTCGTCGGCGCCAATCTCTCGGGCGCGCAGTTGCGCGATGCCAGCTTCACCCGCGCCGATCTCGCCAAGGCGAATTTCGCCGGGGCCGACGCCTATCGCGCGAAATTTTATTCCGCCAGCATGGCCGGCGCGTCCTTCACGGCGGCGCGCGTCGCCGAAGCGGATTTCAGCGAGGCCGATCTGACCGGCGCGGTTTTCGCTAAGGCCGATCTGCGCGGCGCCAAATTGGTCGCGAGCGACTTGCGCGGCGCCGATTTCACCGGCGCCAATCTGCGCGGCGCCGATTTTTTCCGCGCCCGGCTGGGCGGCGCATTGTGGACCGATGGTAAGACGCGTTGCGCCGACAGCTCGCTCGGCCAATGCAATTGAGTCCATCGCCTGTCATAACCGCCTGCTTTTTCAGCAAATTTTCCCGGTGCGGCCAAGTGGAGTTTAGCAAAGTCTTTACTCCTTCTGAGTAGGGTCGTCTTCGCGAGCGTAGGGCCATGACGGCCCGGCTCACGGGGGCTGCGGTGGAATTTCTCGACGACCTTCAGCGGGCCAAGCAATTGGCCGACCAAACGATCGGATTGCTGGGCAAAACCCAGCAGCCGCCGCATCCGCGCAACTTCGCTTTGCTTTACGGCTATTTCTCGCGCAAGAGCCCGTCGCTGACGCGCGAACTCGATCAAATCCTCAAGACCGGCACGCCGCTCAGCGATGCGGCTCTCGAGGCCCTGTATGAGCGCCATTTCGGCGGCGCTGCCGAGGTGCAGGCGATTCACAACGCGAGCGGCGTCATCGAGGCGATGCTCGACAAAATTCTCTCGCAGATGGGCGAGGCGCGCGACCACAGCCGCGCCTACGGCCAGGCCCTGGAAGATTTCTCCGGCCGCATCGAGGGCGACGGCGGCGCGCCGATCTCCTTGGAAGACCTGCGAACGGCGCTCACCGTGATGCTCGCCGAAACGCGCAAGATGGAAAGCAACGCGCGCCGTCTGGAAACGCAATTCGCCGCCGCCAACAGCGAGTTGGTGGAATTGAAGCAGAGCCTCGACCAGGTGCGTCTCGAGGCCATGACCGACGCGCTCACCGGCATCGCCAACCGCAAGAGCTTCGATCAGAGCCTCGCCGATCTCACCAAGAACACCGAGATTTGGCCGCTCTCGATGGTCATGATCGACATCGACCATTTCAAGAAATTCAACGACAGCTTCGGCCATCAGACCGGCGATCAGGTGCTTCGCCTGGTGGCGCAGACGCTGGTCGATTGCGTGCGCGGCCAGGACTTCGCCGCGCGTTACGGCGGCGAGGAATTCGCGATCCTGCTGCCGAGCACCGATCTCGACGGCGCCTATGCGGTGGCCGACAATATCCGCAACAAGGTCGCGGCCAAGAAGATCACCCGCCGCAGCACCGGCGAGAGCCTCGGGCAGATCACGCTCTCGCTCGGGATTTCGCGCTACCGGCCGAACGAGGACGTCGCCGCCTTCGTCAGCCGCGCCGACCAGGGCCTCTATCTCGCCAAAGACCACGGACGCAATCGCGTCAGCTCGGTTGAAACCTTGCGCGAAATCGCCGCCAGCGCCTGAGATTTGCGCCTAGGCCGGCACTTTCGTATCGGCCCGGTATTTCTCGCACAGAGTCTTCCAGCGCTCCGCCTTGCGCTTCTGCGCGGCGTCGACGTCCGGCGGAATTTCGAGAAACGGCGGGCGCAAGGGGCCCGGGTCGACGTACCCGGCATAACGGATGGCGATCTTCGCCGCGGTCTCGCGCCAGGACAGGCTCGGCGGCGTGGCGCCGACCGGGGGCGAGAGGTCGAGCGTGATTTCCGTCGCCCGCGCGATGTCGCCGCGCGCCATGGCGTTGCGCAATGCCAGTTGCGGCCAAGGGCCCATCCAGGCCTCGATCGACCAGAAGCCGCGCGCCCCGACCTGGCCGTAGGTGGCGTACTGCCATTGATTGCAGAACACCGTCATCTTGCCGCGCGCCATGTCGATCAGCCGCATGAACTCAGGCGGCTCGCGATGGCTGTCCTTCATCGCGACGATGTTCGGAATCTTGAGCAACTCCTGGACGATGCCGAGGTTCAGCTTGATATTGTGGAGCGGCGGGTTGTGGTAGACCATGATGCCGAGTTTCGGAAACAGCTCGGCGATGTCCTGGAAGAATCGCGCCGCGTTCTGCGGCGACGACGGAAAATAGAACGGTACGCCGATCAGGGCGCCGGCGGCCTTCGTCTGCTCGATGATTCTCAGCTTTGCGATCACCTCGCGGGTGTTTAGTCCGGTGGCCCCGACGAACATCGGCACACGCCGGTTGTTGATCTCGGTGGCGGCGCGGGTCAGCGTCTCGAACTCGTCGGGCAGCAGGGTATGGAATTCGCCGAAGCTGCCGGCGGTCGAGATGACGTCGGCGCCATCGCCGATCATGCGGTTGAGGCCATTTTCCAGACGGTCGAGGGCGATCGTGTTGGTGGCGTGAATGCTGTCCGCATCGTCGGTGGCGAATGCCGGCATCATGGCCATGAGGCCAGAGAGATCGTCGGACCGGATCATTTTCTTACTCCCTGATTTTCGCTGTGCGGCCTATTTGAAATTGGACTTAATAATATCGATCACCTCGGCCGGCGTGT
>CAMAVH010000180.1 GCA_945861615.1 Rhizobium sp. Q54
GCATCGCGCGCCGGAGTATTACGTGAAGGAGACGGAGTGGGGCGCCATGTATGCCGCGCACCGTCCGGCCGAGGCTGGCGAGACCTATTACCGCTTCGCCCATTTCGTGCTGCCGTTCTGGACGCTCTACCCCAACGGCGCGCTGACCCATAACGTCGCCGGCAATATCTGGGTGCCGATGGACGATACGCACACCATGGTCTTCAATGTCGGTTGGAAGAAGCGCGTCGCGCCGCTCGCCACTTTCAAGGACGGCGCGCCGATTCCCGGCCTCGAACGGCGGGCGGAATATCTGCCCAACAGCGACGATTGGTTCGGCCGTTGGCGCTCGGCAGTCAATCGCGACAACGACTATATGATCGACCGCGACATCCAGCGCGACCGCAGCTTCACCGGCATCTCCGGCGTCACCCATCAGGACATGGCGGTGACGGAAAGCATGGGCGAGATCGTCGACCGCACCCTGGAACATCTGGCGGTCAGCGACCGCATGATCATGATCACGCGCCAGCGCCTGCTCGCGGCCGCCCTCGCCTTCGCCAAGGACGGCACGCTGCCCGGCCTGCTGGATCAGCCGTCGCTCGCGCGCTATGCCCGCGGCGGCGACGCCATTGCCCCGGCGAGCCAGGATTGGCTCGACGTCTATGATCAGAACATGAGCCGCGCCGAAGGCCCGCTCGGCAAGGCCAACGCGGCGGAGTGATTAGAAATCGTCACCCTCGGGCTTGACCCGAGGGTCCATGCTTCAACTGCTTGAGCGCCGGCATGATGGATGCTCGGGTCAAGCCCGAGCATGACGGTTTATGGGCTGGCGATCGTGTGCGCCCTAAGGCAAAGCCCAGTGCAGGCTGTCCTTGCCGGCGACGTAATTGAGCCCCTGCTGCGCCGGATTGCGGTTGATGAAGTCGCGGCCGTAGCCGGGATGCAGGAGGCTGCGCACTTCATGCTCCAGCTTGTAGAGCAGGCGGCCGTCCTCGGGGTCGATCATGTCGATGAAGCGGTATTCGTGGGCGTTGGTCTCCATCGAGATCAGGCCGCGCGCCTGCATCTCGGCGTAAGGCCCGCCGAAATCGCCGACATAGATCTGGATATGATGGTTGTCGTAGTCGGGCAGCGGCGCATCGGTCTCGCGGAACAGCATCCATTGCTCGCCCATCGCCACGCGCGTCGCCGCGCCGGCGTTCGTCGTGATCAGTTCGGCCGGCGCTTTCATGATCTGGCGGTAAAAGCGCGCGATTCCGGCGGCCGTGCCGGCCGGCACGTCGAACTCGACATAGGGCAGGCCGAGCTGGATCGCGCCGAACGCTTCGCGGTCCGGCGTGTGGCAGCGCAGCTTGTTGCCCCAGGGGCAATGGACCTCGACGAACTCGTCATGCTCGCGCAGGAAAAATTTCGTGCCCGTCAGCTGCTTGGCGACGCGGGCGAGGCGGTCGAGCAATTCGGCGCGGTCGGGGACGACCAGGCCGGTCCAGCCGCGGATCACTTGCGGCGCGCCGGTCGGCAGATGGAATTGCTGGCGCCCGACATTCACCCACATCAGATTGGTGCTGACGTTGACGTAAGGATCGCGCGTCAAGCCGAGGCCGGCGAGATAGAACAGCGTCGCCGGCGCTTGGTCGGTGACCCGCACGTTGACATGCTCTAATTTGACGATATTGCCGACGTTCGCGGCCGCGCGGTCGAAGGGCGCGTGCATGGCTGGCTCTCCGTGTTCAATCGGCGGATCATAACGCCCAAACGGAGCGCTTTCCAAATTATAAAGGGACCGATATTTTATCGGGCGGACCGGTGGGGCCGATCCATCGAGGGGGAAGATCGCGATGCTGCATGTCGTCAAGGCGACGCCGGATACGGTCCACTGGGGCTATTTCGACGCGACGCGCGCGCCGGTGCTCAAGATCAAAAGCGGCGACTGCGTGCAGATCGAGGCGGTGACTCATCATGCCGGCGACGCGCCGGACTTGATGTTCGACGAGGGCGTGAAGCGCATCTTCGACGAGACCCCCGAATCGGACCGCTATCCCGGCGTGCATATCATGACCGGGCCGATCTTCGTCGAGGGCGCCAAGCCGGGCGACATGCTCGAAGTGCATTACCTGGAGATGACGCCGCGCCTACCCTACGGCTCCAACCTCGCGGCGAGCTGGGGCCATCTCTATAAGGAGATGGGCGAGAGGGAGCGCGTGACGATCTATCAGCTGGATGCTGCGAGCAACACGGCCTCCGCCGCTTTCGCTTACGACTTTCCCGGAAAATATCTGATTCCCGGTACCGTCACCCAGCCCGACGACTGTTGCCGCGAGCAAGCGCTGGAGGGCGTGCGCATTCCGGTGCGGCCGCATCTCGGCACCGCCGGCGTCGCGCCCGACGCCAAGGGCCGCGTCTCGACCGTGCCGCCCGGCGCCCACGGCGGCAATATCGACAATTGGCGGATCGGCGCCGGCGCGACGATGTATTACCCGGTGCAATGCGACGGCGGTCTGTTCTCGGTCGGCGATCCGCATATTTCGCAGGGCGACGGCGAGCTGTCCGGCACGGCGATCGAAGCCTCGCTCAACGTGCTTCTGCAGATTCGCCTGCGCAAAGACTTCGCCTTTCCGTCGCCGCTGCTGGAGACGCCGACCGACTGGATCGTGCATGGCTTCGACACGGACCTCAACGTCGCCATGCGCAACGCCTCGCTCGATATGCTCGGGCTGCTCACCGATCACCGGGGCCTGTCGCGCGTCGATGCCTATTCGCTGATGAGCGTCGCCGCCGACTTCGCCGTGACGCAAGTGGTCGACGGCCGCCAGGGCATCCATGTGCGCATCCCGCGCGGCATCTTCCCGCCGCGCAAGCGCGTTTGAGCAGTGCGCCGGGGGTCGGTTGCGAATGAATCGCGCAAAATGGACCGGCTCGGGGCGCTCTGAGCACATGCAGCATATGATTTTGATCCCAATTCGACGGGCGAAACGCACTCCGGTTGCGGTGCGCGATGACGCGGGTTAGGCTTCCCCCATGACCATCCTGCACGGCAAGCGCAGCTTCCTCCATATCGCGCGCTCTCTCATCCTGGCGCTCGGGCTGACTTTCGCTTTTGGAAGCCTGCCGCTCGAGGCTGCGCCGGTGCAAGCCTGCGCCCTCTCCGGCGATTGCCTGCTATCGCCGTCGGACAACCCGCGCGAGCAGGATGCGACCGTCTTCATCGTCGGCGTGGCGAGCGAAAACCTGCAAAGCGAACTGCTCGATCAGATGCCGACGGCGTTGCCGCCGGTTGCCGTCTTCGCGCTTCAATCCCTGCCGTCGGCAGGCCTCGACAGAGACCAGCGCCACATCTGTGGCCATGATGTCCTGCCCGACAAGACCGGTCCTCCGCGCGCCTGATTCGCCCCATGCTTCGGCCATCGATGACCGATGGCCGCACCGAATCATACGCAGTCGAGGTTTATTCCATGGATAAGAACCAAAATACCGCCGTTCGCGCCGTCGAGGACATTCCGGCCTCGCGTCCGGGTCCGATCTCCATCGTCGCGATGGTCATCGCTTTCGGCATCATCTTGACCGTCGATAACTGGGTCTTGATCAAGCCGCTGTTCAACTAAGCCTAGTCGTACTTCAAGTCGGGGAATGGACGGCGCTTAAGCGCCGCCAGGATTGGGCGGGACCATCGGTCCCGCCCTTTTCACGTCCCGATCCTCCTTGCGCAGCGGCAATCTGCGCGAAACGGCCGGCAAGGCCGTCGGATGGTCGCCAGCGATGGATTGCGGGCCGGTAGGGAGCGGGGTAGGCTTTGCCCATGCTGGCTTTTCGCCACCTTTCGGGTTTCGGCAACCTGCCTCGCGTCCTGATCGTCGCGCTCGGCCTGGCCTTCGGCCTGGGCGCTCCGGTCGATGCCGTCCAGCCGGCCGGTTGCGCTCTCGTCGGCGACTGTACCGTCACACCCGTCGAAGAGCCGCGCGAACGCGAAAGCCTGTCGCTGTCGCTTGCCGTCAGTTCCAGCGAGAAACTGCGGCGTGTCGTCTC
>CAMAVH010000181.1 GCA_945861615.1 Rhizobium sp. Q54
ATGAAGCGCGTGGGGCTTGTTGCGGCGTTGTCCTTCTCCTGGGCCTCGGCGGCTTTTGCCGACAGCTTGGCAGAAATCCGCTCCAGCGCCGTGCTCGACGAGCCGCGCGGCTACTGCGTCGACATGATCGGCTCGCAGGGGCGCGCGTCAGCCGACCGGCCATTGCAAGCGCATACCTGCTACGCCTATCAGGGCCGCATCGCGGTCGATCAAGGCGTATCGCTCGAGGACGCCGCCCACGCTGTGTTGCGCTTTCCCCATTTTGGCGTCTGTCTCGACGGCGCATCGGCGCGCGCCGGCGGTCCTGCGACATTGACGCCCTGTTCCGCCGCATCCGATGCCGTGGTCGCGTTCGACGGGCCGCGCATCACGCCGGCGGGACAGTCCGGCTTATGCCTGACGATTGCTGGCGGCGCATCGCGATCGGGCAACGGCGGCATGCCGACGCATTCGATCCGCGCTTTGACCTGGGAGACCTGCGGCGACGATTTTGCCGAACGGCAAAGCTGGGCGCTGCGCCATTAGGCCTTAAGAAAAACGGCCGGAGATCGCTCTCCGGCCGTCTGCGTTTGCATCAGGCAACGCTTAGCTGCCGGTGATCTCTTTCGCTTCCCGCACCACGTCCGGCGGAGTCGAATAGAGCTCCTTCAGCATGCCGGACACCTTCGCGCCCTGGATCGGGTCGATGATGAGCTGCTGCTTGTCGGCGTCGGCTTTAAATTGCGCATCCTTCATGGTTTTGTCGAAGGCGTCGCGCAGCACCGACAGGCGGTCGGCCGGCACGGCTTTCGACAGGATGTAAGGACGGCCGATCTCAGACGGCGCGTTCAGCAGATCGAGCAGCTTGCGCTTGTTCGGATCCTTCACGATGTCGCCGGCATAAGTGACGCTGGCGGGCAGTCCGTGCGAGACTTCCTTTTGGAAGCGGATCAGCACGTCGATCTTCTTGTCGCGGATCCAGTCTTCGGGGATCGAGGTCCAGGAGCCGCAGTCGCCGTCCAGCTCGCCACGCTCGATGGCGATGCGCTTTTCGGCGCTGCCGGGATAGCCGAGCACCTGCTTCATCTTCACGCCGAAGATCTGCTGCAGCATCTTCTGATTGACGTAGGCCGACGAGCCGGCGCCGGTGTCGCCCATGACGATCTGGTCGCGCTTGAGCATCTGGTCGAAGTTCTTGATCCCCTTCGCGCCCCAGGTGTAGCAGACGCGCAGATCGTTGCCGATGCTGCCGAGCCAGGAAAACTCCTGGAAGTCGGCCTTGATCTTCTCGGGGATCGTCATCGACTGGATCAACAGGCCCGGATTGAAAGCGGCGATCACCGTGCCATCCTTCGGCGCAGCGCCCTCGAGGTTACGCACGGCCAGCAAGCTGCCGGCGCCCGGCATGTTCTGCACGACGACGTTCGGGTTGCCTGGGATGAAGCGGTTGTAATGGCGGGCGAGCAGGCGGGCATAGGCATCGTATCCGCCGCCTGGCGAGAAGCCGACGACGATGTTGACGGTTTTGCCGGCGTAGAAATTCTGCTGCGCGCTGGCGGTCTCGGCCAGGGCCAGCGGGGCAAGCAACGCGCACAAAGCGAGCGACGGACGCAAAAGCCTCATATGTTTCTCCTGTTGTGAGAGGCAAGACTCTTTTCCGAACGCATAGGCCGCAGCATGGCGCAGCGGTCGGTCGGTCTTGTCCTGATCTAGGGGGCGCGGGTCACGTTTACGCGGACTGATGCGAAGCGGACTATGGGCGTCCCGATGCCTGCGGCTGCGCAGGCATGCCATCTCCCTGTTCGATACTGCCGGCTTCTGCCGATCTGCGGCCAAGTCTAGGGGCGGGGCGCGCAGATTCCTAGCCCTCTAAGCATTTTTCAAAATGTCGATGTCGGCCCGCCCGGCGTCGCCGCCCGCCGATTGCCCAGGGAATGGGCGATCGGCGGCGACTCGACGGGGGCCGTTACGCCGAAACGGTCTTGCTGTCGGCGGGGGACGTGGCGGGTTTGTCGGCCGGGGCGGGCACGCAGGTCGGCTCGCCGCTCTGCGCCTGCTGGGTCTGATCCTCGGCGCGCCAACGCAGCGCGACGCTATTGAGCGTGTCGAGGATGCCGCGCAGTTCCTCGCCGCGCGGGGCGAGGGCGTAGGTCACTTGCGGCGGGATCGTCGGTTCGTGGTGGCGGGTGATCAGCCCGGCGCCTTCCAGCATGCGCAGGCGCTCGGTGAGCACCTTGGCGGAGATGCCGGGCACCTTGCGCTTCAATTCGCCGAAGCGCGTCGGCCCTTCGTTGCGCAGGACCCAGATGATGTAGCTGGTCCAGGGCCCCATCAACAGACGGAGCAGGGAATCCATCGGGCATTCGGCATGGTGAGCTTCGCGCATGATGACCTCGGTTTTGGGACGCTGGGGTTCTTGGACGCTGGCGGTTCGACCGCCGGGTGGAAATTTCGGTTACGAAAAGATAACTACTTTACAGACGAAATCAATAGGCGCATATGGCGTGAAGTTACTAAAAAATACTTGATCCCTTAGAGATACCCTTACCATGAGGAAACCAGTGGGCGGGTCAGAGGGGGGAGCAAGAGAACCCACCGAAAGGATTTCACCCATGAACGCCGTCACCCACGCCGTCACCTCCGTCTCGAACGCCCCCAAGGTCGCCGTCGTCTATCACTCCGGCTACGGCCACACCAAAAAGCAGGCCGAAGCGGTCGCCGCCGGCGCCGCCAGCGTCGCCGGGGCCAAGGTCGCGCTGATCCCGGTCGAAGAGGCCGAGGCCCGCGCCGAAGAGTTGAACGCCGCCGACGCCATCATCTTCGGCGCGCCGACCTATATGGGCGGCGTCTCGGCCCAGTTCAAAACCTTCATCGATTGGACCTCGAAGATCTGGTTCGTCGGCGGCTGGAAGGACAAGCTCGCCGCCGGCTTCACCAACTCGGCGTCGCTCAACGGCGACAAGCAGAACAGCCTGCAGCAGATCGCCACGCTCGCCGCGCAGCAGCAGATGCTGTGGGTCAGCCTCGGCCTGCCGCCGGGCAACAACAGCTCGAAGGGCAGCCCGGACGACTTGAACCGGCTCGGCGCATCGCTCGGCGCCATGGCGCAGTCGAATGCCGATGAAGGCCCCGAAAAGGGCCCGAGCGCCAGCGACCTGCGCACCGCCGAGCATCTCGGCCGCCGCGTCGCCGAATTGGCCCGCATCCATGCCGCGGCGAAAATCGCGGTCGCGGCCTAACCCAGAACAGAGGGGAGCGGCGTCGTCCGCTCCCCTTCAGGAGACCGATCATGATAGACAACAAAACCGCGCCGCTCGGCGCCTTCGTCCTGCGCGTCTCGCTCGGCGTCATGTTCCTGGCGCACGCGTTGCTGCTCAAGCTCGGCGTCTTCGGGCTCGACGGCACGACGCAGTTCTTCGTCAGTATCGGCCTGCCGGCCTGGACCGCGCCGGCCACCATCCTCGCCGAAATCCTCGGCGGCCTGGCGCTCGTCGTCGGCTTTTGGGCCCGCCTCGCCGCCGTGGCGACGATCCCGGTGCTGCTCGGCGCGCGCTGGGTCCATGCCGGCAACGGCTGGGTGTTCAACGCGCCGAACGGCGGCTGGGAATATCCGCTGTTTCTGGTGGTGATCGCCGGCGTCGTCGCGCTTTTGGGTGACGGTGCCTATGCGCTGCGCCGCACGCCGGCCCTAAGCGAGCTGCGCGGCGTGCGTCAAAGCCGCTTCGAGCTTCCGTAAGCATCAAGCGTACCCGTCCGCGTAAAGCCTAAACGAAACGGGCCGGTGCATCAGCGCCGGCCCTTTTCGTTAAATATTTTCTATCATAATTTCGTATCGGTTATTTTTTCGCACTGCTCTCTTTAG
>CAMAVH010000182.1 GCA_945861615.1 Rhizobium sp. Q54
GATTTAGTGTTTAAAGTCAACCGCGAATCAAGCGCATAAGCCGCCTTCGCGCCCGTCCTGCGACAGTGGCGAGGAGCGTCCTTGCAACTTGGTTTAAGGCGCTGAATATAGGGGCCATCATGACCAAGCGCAAGCACCCAGGCCGCTCATCCGGCCCCGTCCGCCCCGAGTACCTCTCCTCTTCCGAGGGGCATCGCCCCCCTCGGTCGCCCGCCCGTCCGGCGGCCGGAAAGCGGCCGGAGGCCCACAAAACAGCGGATAATCGCGCGGAAGGCGGCAAGTGGGTGGATGGCCGCTATCTCAAGGCCGCGGCGCCCGGTCCAAAGGCCAAGGGGCCCGGAGCCGGCAAACGGACCGACCGCCGGCCGGAGCCTGGCCACTATCCAAAAGCCCGCCCGGAGGCTGGCAAATCCTCCGCTCGGCCGGAAACAGGCAAATATTTTCCCCGTCCCGAGAGCGCCAAATCTTCCAAGGCACGCCCCGAGAACCGCCGCGAGCCGAGTCACGAGCCGCTCGTCGAGCATCCCCGCGCCCCTGAAAAGGCCGGCAAGGGCGGCGGCAAGCCAGCGCGCGGCAATTGGCTCTATGGCCTTCACGCCGTCAAAGCGGCCCTCGACAACCCCCGGCGCAAGGTTTTGCGGCTGCTAGCGACCGACGAAGCGATCGCGGCGATTGCAGGAAATCGCAGTAGTGTCAAAGAGATGTATCCGCAGATCGCGGTCGAACCGGCGACCCGCGAGCTGATTTCGCAGCTCTTACCGCCCCATGCCGTCCATCAGGGCGCGGCCTTGTTGGCCGATCCGCTCGGCGATGTGGCGCTCGAAGACGTGCTCGACGAGGTCGATGACCAGCAAAACGCGGTGGTTTTGGTGCTCGATCAGGTCACTGACCCGCAGAACGTCGGCGCCATCCTGCGCTCGGCGGCGGCCTTCAACGTCGCCGCGGTGGTCGTCCCCGACCGCCATTCCCCGCCCGAGACCGCGGCGCTCGCCAAGGCCGCCTCGGGGGCGATCGAGATCGTGCCGCTGGTGCGCGTCGTCAATCTCGCCCGCGCCCTCGAACAATTGAAGCAAGCCGGCTTCTGGACCGCCGGCCTCGCCGGCGAGGCGACACAGACGCTGGCCGCCGCGAACTTGAGCGGCAAGATCGCCCTGGTGCTCGGCGCCGAGGGCGAAGGCCTGCGCCGCCTGACGCGCGAACATTGCGACATCCTGGTCAAGCTGCCGATCTCGCCGCGCATGGAGAGCCTCAACGTCTCGGCCGCCGCCGCCGTGGCGCTGTATGAACTGGCGCGCAAGGCGTGAGCGTCTTGCCCGCTCGCGTCGCCAGCGATACAACGCTTTAACAATCCTACAGCGCGCCGGATTAGCTCAGCGGTAGAGCAGCGGTTTTGTAAACCGAAGGTCGGGGGTTCAATCCCCTCATCCGGCACCAATCTTCATTCACGGGGTGCCATGTCCGAACCGATCCGCCGTGCCGGCTCCCCGATCCCGCCGCTCGGCGGGGATGACCCGCTCGATCCGCCGCCCGGCCTGCTGGAGCTGTTTTGGGTCTTTTCCAAGATCGGCATCTTCAGCTTCGGCGGCGCGCTGTCGAGCTGGATCCACCGCGAGGTTTCGGTCAAACGGCGCTGGATGAGCGAGACCGAGGTGCTGAGCAGCCTGGCGCTGGCGCAGATCATGCCCGGCATCAACGTCGTCAACTTGTCGCTGTTCTGCGGCCAACGGCTGCGTGGCGTCACCGGCTCGGTCGCCGCGGTGATGGGCATTCTGCTGCCGCCGACGATCCTGGTGATCTGCATCTCGACGGTCTACGACCTGTTCTCGCATTACGCCTGGGTCAGCGATCTGCTCAACGGCATCGCCGCCGCCGCCATTGGCATGCTGATCCACATGGGCGTGAAATCGACCCAGCGTTCGGCGCGCAGCATCCCGCTTCTGTTGATCGTCGCTGCCATCTTCGTCGGCGTCGGCATCCTCAAAATCCACATGGTGATCGTCGTCCTGCTCCTCGGGCCGCTCAGCGTATGGCTGTCCTACAGGTCCGTCATGGCCGAGCAACACGCCCGCGCGGAGACGAAGTCATGAACGACAGCAACAATCTCCTGGTCACGCTGTTCCTGCTGTTCGTGCCGCTGTCGCTGCTATCGGTCGGCGGCGGCGTCTCGATCATCGCGCCGCTGCACCAAGCCACCGTCTTGAACTTCGGCTGGCTCACCGAGCAGCAATTCGTCGAAGTGTTCGCCATCTCGCGCGCAGCGCCCGGCCCCGGCTCGATGATCGTGCCGCTGATCGGCTGGAAGGTCTCGGGCGTCGGCGGCACCATCGTCGCGTCGATCGGCATGTTCCTGCCATCGTCGGTTCTCGCCTATGGCGTCGCGCGGCTGTGGAACAGATATCGCGGTACCAACGTCCACGCCGCCTTGGAGCGCGGCCTGGCCGCCGTCGCCGCCGGCCTGATCCTTGCCGGCACCCTCGCCATCTTCCAGGCAGCGGGCACCGGCTGGCTCGCCTGGGTCGTCGCCGGCGGCAGCGCCGCGATTCTCTATTGGCGCAACATCAATCCGCTCTGGCTGCTGTTCGGCGGCGGCATTCTTTATGCCGTCGTCATGCATTTCATGAAGTGAGCGGCGTTAGCTAAGCGTCAAACCGCCAGACTCATCGGCGCGATAGACGCCGGGCTTACCGCCATCGACAGTCTCGCCTTCGAGCCAGGCCGCCGACAGGCGATGCAGCAGATGGCGCTGCTTCTCCCATTGCGCGAAATGCGAGGCGCAGGCGATCTCGACCATCGCCTTGGGCGCGGCGCCGAGATCGGCGAAGAGTTCGCGGTTCGACGGCAACAGGCGGTCGCCCTCGCCGACCATGACGAGCGTCGGCAATTTCACCTGCGCCGCGCCATCGCGGTTCCAGCCCCAATAGGTGCGGTTCGGGCCGCGCAAGCCTCCTTTGCCCCACGTCGCGCCGACCGGATCGGAGGACGCGCTCAATGTCCAGGCGCGTTCCTTCATGCCGGGCGCGACCTGGTCTGGGCAACGGATCGCGGGATCCCAGCGCTTCTCGATGAAATCGTCGTACATCTGAATTGTCATCGGCGCGCCCGGCTCGGGAACCTGCGCCGGTTTGCGCGAGCCGTCGCGGCGATAGTTCGACGAAGCATAGATGACCAGGCGCGCAATCTTCTCCGGGTGGCGCAGTATGTAGGTGCCGCTGCGGCAGCCGCCGCCCGACCAGCCGATCAGCGAAATCTTGTCCAGTCCGCGGCGTGCGCGGATGAAGTCGACCACGCGGTCGATGTCGTCCGCTTCGCTGTCGCTGGTGACGAGATCGAACGGATAGGGCGGCGCGACCGGCGCGCCCAGCGTACCGGGAATCAGCAAGGGCTGCTGCGCCGGATCGAGATTGCGCGGATCGTCCATCAAGGGCCGCGGCGACCGGCCGTAGCCGGTCATGTCCATGGCATAGACATCCCAGCCGCGCCGCGCCAGCGCCGCCATCCAGCTGTAATCTTCATGAGCGAGATCGAAGGACGGCGTGCAGGGCCAATAGCCGCCGTGCAGCATCAGCAGCGCGCCCTTGAAACCGGCCGGACGATCCAGCAGATCGGCGCGGGCTTTTTCGCGCACATAAAGCTGCACCGCCTGGCCGGCGATGACCGGCACGGTGGAGACGTGATCGACGAAATGATCGAGGGTGGTCAGCTCTGCTCCGCTCATGGCAGTCAATCTCCGAATCGTGTTGTCTGCGCCAGCCCGTCGCGCAATGCTAGGGGATCAACATA
>CAMAVH010000183.1 GCA_945861615.1 Rhizobium sp. Q54
ATCTCGGCCAGCTTGGCCTGCATCTCGGCCATCTTGGTCTGCATCTGCTGGGCTTGTTTCAGCATATTGCCAAGGTTCTTCATGAGCGGTCACCTCCGTCAAAATCGGCCATCATGTCGCTGCCGTAGGATCCCTCGTCGGGCGGCGGCGCGTCATCGTAACTGCTGGGCGCTTCGTCGGTCCCCACTTCATCAACGAGCGGCACTTCGCCGTCGAAGCCGTCGGCGCTCGGCGCATCGAGCGTCGGCGCGGCGGCGGCATTCTTCACCGCGACGATCTTGGCGCCGGGAAACATCTGCAAGGCGGCGCGCACGAAGGGATGCGTGGCGGCTTCGGCCAGGTCGTTGCTTTTGCGCTGGGCGTTCTGCTCGGCGAGGGTCGGCTCGCCGCGATCCTGCGAGACGCTGACGATCCAGCGCTGGCCGGTCCATGCGGTGAGCATCGAGCCGACGCGATTTGTGAAGTCGCGCGGCGCCGAGGGTGCGGGGCGCAATTCGATGCGGCCGGGCTCGAAGCGCACGAGATGAGCGTCGTTGACGAGCAAGGTGTAGAGGATGGCCTCGCGCTTGCGGTCGAACAGCGCCGCGACCTCGCGGTAGTTCTGCGGCATCGGAGAGGCGTCCGGATTGGCCTGCGGCGCTTGCGCAATGACGGGTTGCGCCTGAGCCTGACCGCCGTTGACGGCCATCATCGTCGGCGCCGCTGTCGGGGCGGAGGTCATCGTCGCGCTGGACATGGCGCGCGCGGCCGTCGTCGGCGTGGAGGCGGCGCCGGCGCGCGGCGCGGGCGCGGCCCCGCCATTCGCCGTCAAAGTCTTGACCAGATCGCCGGGCGGCGGCAGTTCGGCGGCATAGGCCAGACGCACCAGGATCATCTCGGCGGCCTGCATCGGATTGGGCGCCGACTGCGTCTCTTGCAGGCCCTTGAGCAGCATCTGCCAGGCACGCGCCAGCACCGGCATCGACAGCGTCTCGGCAAGGCCCGCGCCGCGCACGCGCTCGGCCTCCGGCACGGTGACGTCTTTGGCGACGTCGGGCGCGACCTTGATGCGGGTGATCCAATGGACCAATTCGAGCAGGTCCTCAATCACGGTGGCGGCGTCGGCGCCGGCGACATGCTGCTCGCCGAGCACGGCGAGCGCCTTGGCAACCTCGCCCTTCATGGTCGATTCGAACAGGTCGAAGATGCGCGTGCGGTCGGCGAGGCCAAGCATGTCGCGCACCAGCGCCTCGCCGATGGTCTTGGCCTCGGCGCCGAGGCCGTGCGAGATCGCCTGATCGAGGATCGACAGGCCGTCGCGCGCCGAGCCGTCGGCAGCGCGGGCGATCAGCGCCAGGGCGGCCGGGTCGATGACGACGTTTTCCTTGCCGGCGACGCTGGACAGCAGCTTCGCCAATTCGGCTTCGTCGAAGCGGCGCAGATCGAAGCGCTGGCAGCGCGACAGCACCGTGACGGGAATTTTGCGCGATTCGGTGGTGGCGAAGATGAACTTCACATGCTCGGGCGGCTCTTCCAGCGTCTTCAACAGGGCGTTGAAGGCGTTGTTCGACAGCATGTGCACTTCGTCGATGATGTAGACCTTGTAGCGCGCCGAGGTCGGGCGGTAGCGCACGCCCTCGATCAGCTCGCGCACATCGTCGACGCCGGTGCGCGACGCGGCGTCCATCTCCATGACGTCGACATGGCGGTCCTCGGCGATGGCGACGCAATGCTCGCAAACGCCGCAAGGCTCCGGCGTCGGGCCGCCCTTGCCGTCCGGGCCGATGCAATTGAGCGCGCGGGCGATGATGCGGGCAGTCGTCGTCTTGCCGACGCCGCGCACGCCGGTCAGCAGCCAGGCATGGGCGAGGCGGCCGGAGCGTATGGCGTTGCTGAGGGTGCGGACGAGGGCTTCCTGCCCGACCAACGTCGCGAAGCTGTTGGGCCGGTATTTGCGGGCGAGCACCCGATAGGCGGACCCAGCGTTGGCGGTAACGTCGTCGCTCATGAACCCGGAGATGCTTGGAAGGGCGCGACTGAAAAGCCGCAAGAAACAGGTGGGAGACTGGACAACGACCCGGATCGAATCTCGTTACGGCTGCTTCCTTCCGGACCTGACCGGGTTGGCGAGGAATCCGTCCATCGCCAGCCTCCCGAGCCGACTATATCAGGAGCGCGGCGCAGAGTCACAAGGCCGGACATTGAAAATCCGCCGGAAATTATCCACATATCCCCGGTGGTTAAGGCAGGATGCGCGCCGCGCGCGCTGCTATGATCCGCGCGCCCGTCCGCCTCGCTTTTCCCAGGTTCCATGACCGCACAAGCCGCCGCCGATACTGTCAAGCCCGAGGGCCATGACGACGACCCGACGCCGAAAGACGCGCCGCTGCGCAAAATTCTGGCGCTGCGCCATGTCGCCTTCGAGGATCTCGGCGGTTTCGTCGCGCCCTTGATCCTGCGCGGCTTCGGCATCCGCTATCAGGACGCCGGCTACGATCCGCTCGATCTGACGGAAACCGACGCCGCCGACCTGCTGGTCGTGCTTGGCGGACCTATCGGGGCCAATGACGAAACCGACTATCCCTTCCTCAAGGATGAGATCAAGGCCATCGAGCGGCGCCTGAAGGCCGGCAAGCCGGTGCTCGGCCTTTGCCTCGGCGCGCAACTCATCGCCCGCGCGCTCGGCGCCAAGGTCTATCCCAACAAGGTCAAGGAAATCGGCATCAAGCCGGTGACGCTGACCGATCTGGGGCGTGCCTCGCCGCTCGCCGCGCTCGACGGCGCCCCTGTGCTGCATTGGCACGGCGATACCTTCGATCTGCCGAAAGATGCCCGCCATCTCGCCAGCACCGACGCCTGCGCCCATCAGGCCTTCGCCTGGGGCCCGAACGACCAGGCGCTCGCCTTGCAATTCCATCCCGAAGGCACGGCGCGCGATCTCGAGCGCTGGTTCGTCGGCCATGCCGGCGAATTGGCGGCCGAGAACATCTCGATTCCGGCGCTGCGCGCCGAAGCCGCCAAGCAGGACCGCGCCATGCGGCTCGCCGGGGCGAAGATGCTCATCGCCTGGCTCAACCAAGTTTTCGCATGAGGTTCTTTTCGTGATCAGGCCCAACATCTTCGCCGGCGACGAGCTCGACCGCGTCGGCATGGAGCGCAAGGATCCCGCCTGGGTCGCGGCGCAGTTCAAAGCCGGCGACACGCGCGTGCTGCCGCTGTGGCGCAACGCCAATCTCGTGCTGCAGCCGGTCAGCGATTCGGCGGAAGGCGGCGGCGACCTGCCGCCGACCCTGTTGCTGCTCGACGTCGCCACGGCGCGACAGCTCGCGCCCGAGGCCGACATGATCCTGCTCGGCGTCACGCGCCAGGGCGAGACCCGCTTCGCCCTCGACATCTCGCATCTCGCCGCACCGCTCGACGACATCGGGCTTGCGGACGCCAAGACGGCCGATCTGCGCGATCTTGCCGGCACGCTGGCCCATGCCGAGAGCGCCATGCTGGCGCAGGCCCGCGCGCTGGTCCAATGGCATGCCGGGCATAAGTTCTGCGCCAAATGCGGGAGCAAAACAGAAAGCCGCGAAGGCGGCCATGTCCGCGTCTGCTTGAATGCCGACTGCGGCGCGAGCCATTTTCCGCGCACCGATCCCGCCGTCATCATGCTGGTGACCAACGGCGAACGCTGCCTCTTGGCGCGCCGCGCCGGCAATGCCCAGCCGATGTTTTC
>CAMAVH010000184.1 GCA_945861615.1 Rhizobium sp. Q54
CGCGCAGGGTCGAGCCGCCGACCGCGATGGCTGCCTTGAGGACGTCTTTGACCGCGCCGACCAGCTTATCGGCCCGTTCGCCCTGCACCAGATGAGCCGAGCGCTTGGGCGAGATGCCGGCGTGATAAAGCGCCTCGCAGGCATAGATATTGCCGATCCCGGCGACGACGCGCTGATCGAGCAGCGCCGCCTTGATCGGCGTCTTCTTGCCCTTGAGGGCGCCAGCCAGCACTGCGCCGGTGAAATCACCCCCCAGCGGCTCGGGACCGAGCCCGGCGAGCAGCGGATGATCCTCCGGCGCGCCGTCGATGAAGGTCATCAGGCCAAAGCGGCGCGCGTCGTTGAATCGCACCTGCACGCCAGAGCCGAGCTCGAAGACGACATGGTCGTGCTTGCCGAGCGGCGGCTGGTTATGGCCCTTGGGCAGGATGCTCATGCGCCCCGACATGCCGAGATGAATCAGCCAAATCAGCCCGTCGTCGAGCCGCGCCAGGATATATTTGGCGCGCCGCTCCATGGCGACGACGCGCCGGCCCGTCAGCCGGGCGGCGAAGCCCTCCGGCAGGGGAATGCGCAGATTGGCGCGATGGTTCTGGACCAGGGCGAGACGCTCGCCGGTCATCACCGCGGCAAGGCCGCGGCAGACGGTTTCGACTTCAGGAAGCTCGGGCATGGCCGGAATATAGGATGAAAGAGCGGCAAAACAGACTGGGAACCAAGGGTTGCGCAAGGTAGCGCAAGCGCCGGCCCTCGGCTATCTTGAGGCCATGTCCTCACAGCATGTCCCTGACAATCCAGGCGAAACGCCCGAGACCGTCGATTTCGGCTTTCAGCAGGTCCCGCGCGGCGAAAAGAAAGCTCTGGTGCGCGGCGTCTTCGCGCGCGTGGCGAAGCGCTACGACCTGATGAACGATCTGATGAGCGGCGGCGTCCATCGCCTGTGGAAACAGGCGATGATCGACTGGCTGATGCCGCGCGCCCATTGGACCTTCCTCGACGTCGCCGGAGGCACCGGCGATATCGCGGCCTCCATCCTGCGCGCCGTCGGCGGGCCCGCCGTGCTGGCGGCCCAGGGCGGGCATATCACGGTCGCCGACATCAATCCCGCCATGCTCGAGGTCGGCGCGGAGCGCGCGGGCAAGCGCGGCATCGCCGGGAGCCTGCAATTCCTCGCCGCCGACGCGGAGCGCCTGCCGGTGGAGGATGCCAGCATCGACGCCTACACCGTCGCCTTCGGCTTGCGCAACGTCACCGATCTCGACGCCGCGCTCCGCGAAGCGCGCCGCGTGCTCAAGCCGGGCGGACGCTTTCTCTGCCTCGAATTCTCCAAGCCGGCGCTGCCGCTTTTGGGACCGATCTACGACCGCTATTCCTTCGCCGTGCTGCCCAAGCTCGGCGAGATCGTCGCCCAGGACGGCGAGTCCTATCGCTATCTCGCCGAAAGCATCCGCCGCTTCCCGGTGCAGGGCGCCTTCGCCGAGCGCATCAAGGCCGCCGGCCTCGAACAGGTCAAGGTGCGCAATCTGTCGGGCGGCATCGCCGCGCTCCACTCCGCCTGGCGTCTGTAAGCGCACCCGCATGCTGCGCGATCTCCGCAATCTCGCCCGCCTTGCCGGCATCGCCTGGACGCTCGGCCGCCATGACGCGCTGTTTCCGCTCGACGTGTTGCGCCTGCCGCATGTCATCGATTGGCCGGTCCGCTTCTTCTCGCGCAGCGTGCGGCGCAAGACCAGCCTGCGCCCGGGCGAACGCCTGGCGCTCGCCTTGCGCGAGTTGGGCCCGACCTTCATCAAGCTCGGCCAAACGCTATCGACGCGCCCCGACCTGATCGGCGCCGACGTCGCCGCCGACCTCTCGGGCCTGCAAGATCGCCTGCCGCCCTTCCCGACGGCGGAAGCCAAAGCCACCATCGCGCGCGAATTCGACCAGCCGATGGATGCGCTGTTCGTCGCCTTCGACGACAGCCCGGTCGCCGCCGCCTCGATCGCCCAAGTGCATTTCGCCGTCGTGCGCGACATCGATGCGGACGGCGTCGAGACGCAGCGTGACGTCGCCGTGAAGATCCTGCGGCCCGGCATCGAACGGGCCTTCGCGCGCGATCTGGAGCTGTTCCTATGGACCGCGCAATGGATCGAGCGTGTCCAGCCGTCCTTGCGCCGCCTCAAGCCGATCGAGGTGGTCGCCACCTTCGCGCGCGTCGTCGCCACCGAGATGGATCTGCGCATGGAAGCCGCCGCGGCCAGCGAGCTGGCGGAAAATTTCATCGGCGACGACAGCTTGCGCGTGCCCGCCGTCGATTGGCGCCGCACGGCGCGCCGCGTGCTCACGCTGGAGCGCATCTACGGCCTGAAGATCGACGACCGGGCGGCAATGATCGCAGCCGGCCTCGATCCCAACGAGGTGCTGACCAAGGCCTCCGCCGCCTTCTTCAACCAGGTGTTCCGCGACGGCTTCTTCCATGCCGACCTGCATCCCGGCAATCTCTCGGTCGGTATCGACGGCACGGTGCAGGCGGTCGACTTCGGCATCATGGGCCGCCTCAGCCTGGAGACGCGGCGCTTCCTGGGCGAAATGTTCATCGGCTTTCTCGACGGCGATTACCGCCGCGTCGCCGAGGTGCATTTCAAGGCCGGCTACGTGCCGGCCGATCAGCCGCTCGAGGAATTCATGCAGGCCTGCCGCTCGATCGGTGAGCCGATCCTCGGCCTGCCGCTCGACGAGATTTCCATCGGCCGCCTGCTCGGCCAGCTCTTCCAGGTCACTGAGCGTTTCCAGATGGAGACGCAGCCGCAGCTGCTGCTGCTGCAAAAGACCATGGTCGCCATGGAGGGCATCGGCCGCGTGCTCAATCCGCATGTGAACATGTGGCGGCTCGCCCGGCCGCAGATCGAGGATTGGGTGATCGGCAATCTCGGCCCGCAAGCCAAGCTGCGCGATGGCGCGCGCGAGCTGCTCGCTGGCCTCGAACGGCTGCCGCGCACCTTGGCCAACCTGGAAAAGGCCGCCGCGCGGCTGGCCGACGGCGGCCCGCCCTATGGCGCGACGCCGACCGCGCCGACGGGCCGAACCGAATCCGCAGCCCGCAGCGTCCCGCTGGCGCTTTGGGCCATCGCCCTTCTGCTCGCCGCCCTCCTCGCCGTGGTCGCCCTGGACTGATCCCGCCCCACCGGGTTGGTCGAAATATTACATTAATATCAATGTTTTATAGGGCCCTTGCACCAGCGGCCCGCGGTCCCTATTTTATTCACATCTTTCCATCGTAAATTCGTCCGGGAACACCCCACATGCTGGCGGGTAAACGCATCCTGCTTCTCGTCGCGGGCGGCATCGCGGCCTACAAGAGCCTCGATCTGATCCGCCGTTTGCGCGAGCGCGGCGCCAGCGTGCGCGTGGTGCTGACCGCCTCGGGCGCGAAGTTCGTCACGCCGCTGTCGCTCGCGGCGCTGTCCGGCGACAAGGTCTATGGCGACCTCTTCTCGCTGACCGACGAAAGCGAGATGGGCCATATCCGCCTGTCGCGCGAAGCCGACCTGCTGGTCGTCGCGCCGGCCACCGCCAATATCCTCGCGCGCATGGCCCAGGGCCTGGCCGACGATCTCGCCACCACCGTGCTGCTCGCCACCGATAAGCCGGTGCTCGCCGCGCCCTCGATGAACAGCCGCATGTGGGACCATCCCGCCACGCGCGCCAATATCGC
>CAMAVH010000185.1 GCA_945861615.1 Rhizobium sp. Q54
GCTGAGCGTCCTGCTGAATGATTAGCAGGCCCAAGGGTCGGCCAAGCGCAGCGATCGGCTAAGGCTTGTCCTTCTTCAGCACGACCGCGTCATACTCCCGGCTGTCGACCAGGGCCTGCACGACCACCGGACCGTCGGCGGCGAAGGCCTTGCCGAGCGCTTTGCGCAAGGCGCCGGGGTCGCCGGCCGTCAACACCGGCACGCCGAACAGATTGTCGCCGCCGATGCTTCCCGCAGCGCGCACAGGGGTGCCGTAGATCGGATTGCCCTTCTTCTCCTGCTTGATGCGGATCAAGGCGAGGTCATTGTCGGTCAGCACCAGCACGACGATTTTCACGCCGTAGCGCACGGCGGTGGCCAGCTCGCCGACCGTCATCAGAAAGCCGCCGTCGCCGACCACGGCGCAGACGGTCTTCTTCGGCGCGCAGAGCTTGGCGGCGATGGCGGCCGGAATGCCGAAGCCCATGGTCGACCAGCCATTGGTCATGATCTGCAGGCCTGGCGCCGGCGTCGGCCAGAGCTGGCCGATCAGATGAGTATGGGCGCCGACGTCGCAGGTCATGATGCCGTCCCTGGGCAGCACCTCGCGCAGAACTTTCAGCGCGCCCTTCGGGCCGAAGCCCCGGTTGGACGGCTCCAGCTTGGCGAACATCGCGGCGCGCCGGCCAGCCAGCGCCGTCATGTCCCAGCCGCGCTTGGCGGCGGGGACTTTGGCGAGGGCGGCGAGCGAATGCCGGATGTCGCCGACGGCATCGACCGCCAGCTTGTAGGATTTGCGGTCGATGTCGGCCGGTACGATGTCGAGGCTGACGAGCGCCGCCGTCTTCGGCATCCAGGATTCGTAGTTGAACTCGACCGGGTCGTAGCCGATGCCGACGACGAGATCGGCCTGCTGATGGGTCTCGCCGACCATGTCGCTGAGGGCGTGAAACAACACCCCGGCGTAGGAGCGGTCGTCCTCCGCCAACATGCCCTTGGCCATCGGCGTCAGCAGCACGGGGATGTCATGCTTGTGGGCCAGCGCCTTGATCTCCTTGGCGAGCCCGGCCTGCACGGCGCCGAGGCCGACGGCGAGCACCGGCTTCTTGGCTTTGGCGAAAAGATCGGCGGCTTTCTTGAGTGCTTTGGCCTCGGCCTTGGGCGCGCCGGTTGGCGGCTTGAAGGCGACCGTCTCCGGGCCGGCGATCTCGGCCGAGAGCCCGACCGGCAGGCCGACATGGACCGGCCCGGGCCGGCCCTGCAGCGCGAGGCGGGCCGCGTCGAACAGCGTCTTGCGCACGCCCTTGGCGGCGAGCCGCGTCGTCTTCTTGGTCAGCGGCGCGAACAGCGCCTGATGGTCGATCGCCATCTGCACGGTGCGGCCGCGCAAAGAAGCCGGCATCTCGTCGGTCAGCGCGATCATCGGCGAGCGGTCGAGCAGCGCTTCGCCGACGCCGGTGGCGAGGTTGGTGGCGCCGGGGCCGAAGGTGCCGAAACAGACGCCGGGCACGCCGGTGATGCGGCCGCAAACGTCGGCCATCATGCCGGCGCCGCCCTCATGCGTCGTCAGGATGAAGTCGATGCCCTTGGCGGTGCGCAATTCCTCCATGTAATCGACCCAGCCGCCGCTCGGCACGCCGAACACATGTTTGACGCCAAGCTCCTGCAGCGCTTTGACCACGGTTTTGGCGACCGTTGGGGCGGCGACGGTCTTGCCGGTCTTGCTTTTGCTCGTTTTGGTTTTTCTGGAGGCCATGGTGTGTCCGGTGATCCTGTCAGATGGCGACGCTAAGATATTTGAGCGCCGTATATTCATCGAGGCTACGGCGCCCTCACGCCGCAATCCCGATTGTTTGACGCCGCCGAAAGGGATCGGCGCGGCGAGATTTGCATTCCCGCAGACTGTGCGAGGGTTCCGGCCACCGCAAACGAGTTTTCGGGCGGTGACGCATGATGCGACGTCATGCCCGTTCCCGGCGCTTCACGCGGGGAACGCCGCGAGGATTTTCTTCAACAATTCCAAAGCCGCAGTTCCCGGAACGATCCGCAGCTCCGCGAGTTTATTCATTGACGATTCATTCCACCAAGGAGGTTTCTATGAAACGCTTTCTGTTTTCGGCCACCGTCGCTTCGATGATCATGGGCGGCGCGGGTCTCGCGATGGCCCAATCGCCCGGCCCGGATCGCGGCGCGGCGGCGACCATGCCGAGCGCGACGGAAGTGCAGACCCTGGTCACGTCCAAGGGCTACACGAACGTGAGCGCCGTCGAGACCGGCAATGCCAACGGCAAGGTGAAAGCTCGCGCCATGAAGGACGGCAAACCGGTCAATCTCGAGATCGACATGGGCACCGGCAACGTCATCGAAGTGAAGTAAGCTTCGATTTCTCTCGCGAAAAAGGGCGTGCCGCTTCGGTGGCGCGCTCTTTTTTTATGCGCGTAACCCGTCGCAACGCCGGTTCCCACGGCCGCTTTATCGTTCCGCAGGATCGTGAAAATTATCTTTTGGAACGTACAGTCCTCACAACGGTTTGCGGACGACCGATATCAACCTGAGGAGAACTTGCGTGAGAAAGATCGTGTTTTCGACCGTCATGGCGGCCATGCTGTTGAGCGGCGCCAATCTGGCTTTGGCGACAGGCGGACATGGCGGCGGCGGTGGCTCCACGGGTGGTGGCTCGACGGGCGGCGGCTCCACCGGCGGCGGCTCTGCCGGCCCGGAGAAGGACGGCTCGCCGGGGGCCGACCGTGATGCGGCGGCCGCGGCGGAACGCAGCGCCAATTCGGCGGCTCTCGCGGAATGCGAGCGTCTGGAAGAAGAGCGCAGGATCGGCCAGAGCGGCCCGACGTCCGGCACCGAAACCAGTCTGGCCGGACGCGATTGCGACATGCCGATCCGTGGTTCGGCCAACTAAGCTTCCCCTGAATGGCTCAGATGGAGGGCGTGCCGCGCAAGCGGCGCGCCCTTCGTTTGCCTGCTCAATGAATGGTGGTCGCCAAACCCTTGTAGAGAATCGGGCCGGTCGGCCGGCCGGTCGGCGAGCCGCTCGCCGGCTCCAGCGTGATCTCATAGAGCTGCTGGTCGATCGGCATCGGCAGGCCATCGCCGCGCGCCAGGCGGCGTTGTTCGGCGCGCGGCATGACGCCGAGCGGCACAGGGCCGCGGGCGCGGTCCCACAGGGTCCAGACTTGCAAGGCGCGGCCCGGCGGCACGTCGATGTCGCGCAAGGGCAGCAGACGGACGCTGCCGTCGGCGAAGGCTTCGATGATTGCGCCGGGCGTGGCGTCGTCGCCCTGCAGCACCGCCACCGCGACCGGGCGCGGCTGCATCTGCTGAACCAGTATCCCTGAGAAAATGGCGAGCAGCGCGCTCAGCGCCGCGCCGGCGAAGCTGGCGCCGCGCCAAAAGCCGAGACGGTTCCACAAGCGCGGCCGTTCGGCGCGCTTGACCGGCTGTGCCTGCGGCGCGTCGATGTCGCTGGCGATGCGCTGCCAAAGCGCGGCCGAGGGCACGACAGGCTCTGCGGCCGCATCGATCTCGACGAGGCGATCGCGCCAGGCGGCGACGGCATCGCGCAGGGCCATGTCGTGCGTCATGCGGCGCTCGACCTCGCGCGCCTCGCCGGGCTCGAGCAGGCCGAGGAC
>CAMAVH010000186.1 GCA_945861615.1 Rhizobium sp. Q54
GGTTCGGCGAGCACGCGCAGATCGACGGCGGGCAAGCCCTGATGGTCCATGCTCCAGCCGTTGTGGACGTAAGAATCGATGCTGCAGTGTATCATGTAGGCCTTGGCCGGCGCGCCGCCGCCGGCGATGAGCTGCAACGCGCCGGCGAGATCGATGCAGTTCATGGCCAGGATCACGTCGGCCTGGCGCATCAGGTCCTGGCTCTCTTTCGGCAGGTTCGGGCGCGGCGCGGGGCCATGCAGCGGATGGTCGGTCGGGAAGGACGCGCCGACGCGCAGATCCGTGACGACGCGCGCGCCGAGCATTTCGGCGAGTTTCACGCGGCGGTCCCAATCGGCGCTGTCGCGCGAGCATTGGCCGATGAACAGCAGCGGGCGCTTGGCCTCGGTCAGGCGCTTGACCATTTCGTCGATGGCGACCGGCGAGGGGGCCGGCGTCGGACCGGGCTGATAGCGCGCCATGTCCGGCAGGTCGTCGAGCGTCTGCTCGTTGGGCTTTTCCTGCAGGCCGGCATCGAGGCAGACATAGACGGGCCCCTTGGGCGCGGTGCGGGCGATCTGCTGGGCGCGCAGCAGCGCCTCGATCGAGGCGCCGACGGAGGCCGGCGTATTGTCCCATTTGACGTAGTTGCGCAGCATGGCGCCCTGATCGGCCGTGGTGTGGATCCAATCGACCCAGGGGCGGCGCTCGGCGGCGTCGATCGGCCCGACGGCGCCGATGATCGTCATCGGCACGCGGGCGCACCAGGCGTTGAATATCTGCATCAAGCCGTTCATCAGGCCGACGTTGCTATGGAGGAGACAGCCCATCGGCTCCTCGGTGACCTTGGCGTAGCCGTGGGCGATGGCGACGGCATGGCCCTCGCTCAGCGTGAGCAGCATCTGCGGATCGCGATTGCCGAGATAGTTGACCAGGCTGTCGTGCAGGCCGCGATAGCTGGCGCCCGGGTTCATCGCGATATATTTGACGCCGAGGCGGCGAATCATCTCCGCCATCACGTCGCTCGACCATTCGATGGCCGGGTTGCCGACGTTGACCGGAAGTTCGATGTCTTCGAGGCGGGCCATGAGGATCGTTCTCGCTGCGGCTGTTGTGACGAAGGGGGTGCGACGAGCTATATAGCCCAGCCGACTGAGTTTGGCCCCGGATTACTGGAATGTCAGATACCGGGTGTGTAAGATATTAGCTTCTCGATATGACGCCTGGAAGGGAATCGTGAGCCAGCGCTTCGGCGATAGCGGCGGCAAAAAAGGCCGTCTGGAAGACGTTCGGTTGCTCACCGGCCGGGGGCGCTTTACCGACGACCTGCGCCCGGCGGGGGCCGCCCAGGCCTATATCCTGCGCTCGCCCCATGCCCATGCGGACATTCGCGCCATCGACAGGCGCGCGGCGCAGGCGCTGCCAGGTGTGCTGGCCATCCTGACCGGGGCGGATGTGCTGGCGGACGGGCTTGGCGCCATTCCCTGCGTCAGCCGGCCGCGCAGCGCCGACGGCCAAGTGCAAGACATCATCGAGCCGCCGCATCTGGCGCTCGCCACCGACCGCGTGCGCTTCACCGGCGACGCGGTGGCTTTGATCGTCGCCGAAACCCTGGCCCTGGCGAAAGATGCCGCCGAACTGATCGAGATCGACTACGCGCCGCTGCCCGCCGTGACCGATACGGCGCAGTCCGCCGCGCCGGACGCGCCGCAGCTGTGGCCCGAGGCGCCGGGCAACCGCTCCTTCACCTATGAGATCGGCGATGCGGCGGCCGTCGCTGCGGCGATGGTGCAGGCCAGTCATGTGACGCGCCAGCGCATGGTGATCAGCCGCGTCTCGGCCAATCCCATGGAGCCGCGCAATGCCATCGGCGACTATGACGCGGCGAGCGGTCGCTACACGCTGACCACCGGCCATCAGACGCCGCATCAGATGCGCAGCGTGCTGGCCAAATCCATCTTCAAGGTGCCGGAAGCGCAGATGCGGGTGATCTCGCCCGCCGTCGGCGGCGGCTTCGGCCTCAAGGGTGGCCTGTTCCGCGAGCAGATCCTGGTGCTGTGGGCGGCAAAGCGTCTCGGCCGTGCCGTCGCTTGGCAGGCCGACCGCAGCGAATCTCTGCTGTCCGACGATCACGCGCGCGACAATGTGGTCGATGTCGAATTGGGCCTGGATGGCAACGGCAAATTTCTGGCGCTGCGCGTGCGCAGCCTCGCTAGCCTCGGCGCTTACGTCGCGCTGCGCGGCGCCCATCCGCCGACCAACAATCTCGGCTCGCTATCCGGGGTCTATGTGCTGCCGGCGATCCATGCCAAGGCCGAAGGGCTGTTTTCCAACACGGCGCCGACCTCGTCCTATCGCGGCGCCGGGCGGCCCGAAGCGACTTATATGCTTGAGCGCATCATCGATATCGCCGCCGGCGAGATGGGCCTCGACCGGCTGGAGATTCGCCGGCGCAACGTCATCCCGGTCTCGGCGATGCCCTACAAGACCGGCTTCCTCTTCACCTACGACACGGGTGACTTCGCGCGCAACATGACGCTCGCGGCGGATGCGGCCGACTGGACGGGATTCGCGGCGCGCCGCGAGCGTGCGAAATCGCGCGGCAAGCTGCGCGGCATGGGCATCGCCAACTGCATCGAGCAAGCCGGCGGGCCCTACGGTGCGCCATGGGAGGAATATGCCGATCTGCGTTTCAAGCCGGACGGCACGATCGACATTCTCGTCGGCACGATGTCGAACGGCCAGGGCCATGAGACGGTGTTCGCCGATCTGCTGGCCGCCAAGTTCGGCATCGCCCGCGAACGCTTGCGCGTCGTGCAGGGCGACACCGACCTGGTGAAGATGGGGCGTGGCAGCTTCGGCTCGCGTTCGATGATGACGGCGGGCTCTGCCGTCTCCCTGGTCGGCGATGCGACCCTCGTCAAGCTGGCGCGCATCGCCGCCCATAAGCTCGGCGCCCCCGCCGCCGATGTGAATTTTGCCGACGGGCGCTTCGCGGCGCGCGGCACCAACCGCACGCTAAGTTTCGACGAGGCGGTGCAGGCGGCGAACGATGCCGACCTGCCGGCGGCGCTGGCCGGCGGACTGGACGGCGGCGCGATCTTCAAGCCGCCCGAGCCGTCCTATCCCAACGGCTGCCATGTCTGCGAGATCGAGATCGATCCCGACACCGGCGGGCTGCAGATTTTGAACTATGTCGTCGCCGACGACGTCGGCACCGTGCTCAACCACGACATGGTGGTCGGCCAGGTGCTCGGCGGCGTGGCGCAGGGCATCGGCCAGGCGCTGATGGAGCAGGTCTCCTACGACGCCGAGAGCGGCCAGTTGCTCACCGGCTCTTTCACCGATTACGCCATGCCGCGCGCCGGCGACGTGCCGCGCCTCGCGGTGCTCGCCAATGTGGTGCCGAGCACGACCAATCCTTTGGGCGTGAAAGGCGCCGGCGAGGCCGGCGTGATCGGGGCGATTCCGGCGGTGATCGGCGCGGTGGTCGATGCGCTC
>CAMAVH010000187.1 GCA_945861615.1 Rhizobium sp. Q54
ATCTCGACACGGCATTCGCGCGAATAGCCGTCATAGGTGGCGCGCGGCCCGTTCGGCGAGACGATCAGCGGCGCGCCGGTCCAGGTCAGCGTCGCGGCGAAACGATGTTCGCGGGAGGACATTCGCTCAACCTTTCCACAACGTCATGCCCGCACTTGTTGCGGGCATCCACGGCTTAGGCTGTCTCAGCAAGAAAGTCGTGGATGGCCCGTCGGCCATTGGCCGACCTGCGGTCGGACACAAGCCCGGCCATGACCACTGAGAAATCTACGCGTTAAATATCCGCGTAGGTATGTGTCTCGGCCTTGCCGCCACCGTGGGTCAGCGCCCCAAGATGGGCCGGACCGACGAGCTGGGCGTATTTCCACAAGGCGCCCGACTGGTGGTTATGCGCGCGCGGCTTCCAAGCCTTGCGGCGTTCCGCCAGTTCGGCGTCGGATAGTTCGACGTCGAGGATGCCCTTCACCGCGTCGAGCACGATGATGTCGCCGTCCTTCAAGAGGCCGATCGGGCCGCCGACCGCCGCTTCCGGGCCGACATGGCCGACGCAGAAGCCGCGCGTGCCGCCGGAGAAGCGGCCGTCGGTGATCAGCGCGACCGTCTCGCCCAAGCCTTCGCCGTAGAGCGCGGCGGTGGTGGAGAGCATCTCGCGCATGCCGGGGCCGCCCTTGGGGCCTTCGTAGCGAATGACGATGACGTCGCCCGCCTTGATCTTTTTGTTCACGACCGCCGCAAAGGCATCGTCCTCGCAGTCGAACACGCGCGCCGGACCTTTGAAGGTCTGCGTCTTCATGCCGGCGACCTTCACGATGGCGCCGTCGGGCGCGAGGTTGCCCTTGAGGCCGACGACGCCGCCGGTCGGCGTGAGCGGCTTGTTGGCCGGCACGACGACGTCCTGGTTCGTCGGGAAGACCACGTCCTTGTGATTCTCGGCCAGCGTCTTGCCGGTGACGGTGATGCAGTCGCCGTGCAGGAATCCATGGTCGAGCAGCGTCTTGATGACGATGGGGATGCCGCCGATCTCGTAGAGATCCTTGGCGACATATTTGCCGCCCGGCTTGAGCGACGCGATGTAAGGCGTTTCCTTGAAAATCTTCACCACGTCGTCGAGCGTGAACTCGATGCCGGCTTCATGGGCCATGGCCGGCAGATGCAGGCCGGCATTGGTCGAGCCGCCGGTGGCGGCGACGACGCGCGCGGCGTTTTCCAGCGACTTGCGCGTGACGATATCGCGCGGTCGGATGCCGAGGGCGAGCAGATTCATCACGGCGCGGCCCGAGGCTTCGGCATAGGCATCGCGGCTCTCGTAAGGCGCCGGGGCGCCGGCCGAGGCCGGCAGCGCCAGGCCGATGGCCTCCGACACGCAGGCCATGGTGTTGGCGGTGAACTGGCCGCCGCAGGAGCCGGCCGACGGACAAGCGACGCATTCCAGCTCATGCAATTCCTCGGACGACATCTTGCCGGCGGCATGCATGCCGACGCCTTCGAACACGTCGACCACGGTCACGTCGCGGCCCTGGAAACGGCCCGGCAGGATGGTACCGCCGTAGAGGAACACGCTCGGCACGTTGAGGCGGATCATCGCCATCATCATGCCGGGCAGCGACTTGTCGCAGCCGGCGAGGCCGACGAGCGCATCGTAGCAGTGACCGCGCATGGTCAGCTCGACCGAATCGGCGATGATGTCGCGGCTAACCAGCGAGGACTTCATGCCCTCATGGCCCATGGCGATGCCGTCGGTCACGGTGATGGTGGTGAATTCGCGCGGGCTGCCGAAGGCGGCCTTGACGCCGGTCTTCACCGCCTGGGCCTGGCGGTTCAGCGTGATGTTGCAGGGCGCGGCCTCGTTCCAGCAGGTCGCGACGCCGACGAAGGGCTGATTGATCTCTTCTTCGGTCATGCCCATCGCGTAGTAGTAGGAGCGATGGGGCGCGCGCTCGGGGCCGACCGTGGTATGGCGGCTCGGCAGCTTGGACTTGTCGAAAGTGGGGCGCTTCATATCGTCGGGCATGGGGGCACCTTGGGTCAGCGGATACGATCAAACGGCTCTCTCGCAGGCCGTTACCATAGGCAAGTGGACCGGGCCGGGCAAGCCGGCCTGGATGCGAATTAGGCTGCCGAAAGGCGGTTGAGAGCTTCCGTCAGCTTCGCTTTGGCCGTCTCGAAGGCGGCCTGGCGTTCGCGGTTTTCCTCGATGATCTCGGGCGGCGCTTTCGAGACGAAGGCCTCGTTCGAGAGCTTGGAGACCACCTTGGCGATTTCGCTATCTACCTTGGCGATTTCCTTCTTCAGGCGCGCCTGCTCCTGGGCGACGTCGATGAGGCCGGCGATCGGCAGCACGACGGTCGCCTCGTCCACCACGAACTGGATGGCGCCTTTCGGCACTTCCCCGGCGAGTGGCTCGGCCGATTCGAGGCGGGCGAGCGTCAGGATCAGGCTCTTGTGGGTGGCGAAGCGCTTCAGGCTCGTCTCGGAGGCGCCTTTCAGCGACAGCGCGATCTTGGCTGACGGCGGCACATTCATTTCAGACCGCACGGCGCGCACAGCGTCGATCAAGCGCACGACCCAATCCATTTCGGCGAGGGCCTCCGGCGCATGCCAGCTGGCGTCCGGGCGCGGCCATTCGGCGGAGATCAGGCTACCGCCCTTCCCTTCGGTCAGGTTCTCCCACAGCTCGTCGGTGAGGAACGGCATCATCGGATGCAACAGATGCAGGATGCGGCCGAGCACCCAGGCGGAGGTCGCGCGCGTTTCCGCCTTGGCCGCTTCATCCTCGCCCTGGAACAGCGGCTTGGCGAATTCGAGATACCAATCGCAATAGGTGCCCCAGGCGAACTGATAGAGCGCATTGGCCGCTTCGTTGAACTTGTAGCCGTCGATCGCGTCTTCGACCTGGCCGACGCATTCGGCGAGGCGGCTGACGATCCAGCGGTTGACGACGATCTGCGCCTTGACCGGGTCGTAATCGGCGGTGAGCGCGCAGCTGTTCATCTCATTGAAGCGCGCGGCGTTCCATATCTTGGTGGCGAAGTTGCGGTAGCCCTCGACGCGGCTCTCGGCGAGCTTGAGATCGCGGCCCTGCGCTGCCATGGCGGTCAGCGTGAAGCGCAGCGCATCGGCGCCGAATTTGTCGATCAAGTCGAGCGGGTCGACGACATTGCCCTTCGACTTGGACATCTTCTGCCCCTTCTCGTCCCGCACCAGGGCGTGGACGTAGACGGTGCGGAAGGGCACGTCTTTCATGAAATGCAGGCTCAGCATCATCATGCGGGCGACCCAAAAGAAGATGATGTCGAAGCCGGTGACCAGCACGTCGGTCGGGTAGTAGCGTTCGACCTCCTTGGCATTGTCCGGCCAGCCGAGGGTCGAGAAAGCCCAGAGGCCCGAGGAGAACCAGGTGTCGAGCACGTCGGCATCGCGGCGCAGTTC
>CAMAVH010000188.1 GCA_945861615.1 Rhizobium sp. Q54
ACCTACGATCTGTTCCGCAACCGCATCATCTTCCCGATCACCGACCGGCGCGGCCGCGTCATCGCCTTCGGCGGCCGCGTGCTCGATCCGGCGCCCGAGGGCGCGCCGAAATATCTCAACTCGCCGGAGACGCCGCTCTTCCACAAAGGCCGCAACCTCTACGGCTATGCCCAGGCGATGGACGGCGCGCGCAAGGAAAACCTGCTCGTCGTCACCGAAGGCTACATGGACGCGATCGCGGCGCTTGCCGCCGGCGTGCCCGCCGTGGCGCCGCTCGGCACGGCGCTCACCGAAGATCAGATGCGCGAGCTGTGGCGCTTGGTGCCCGAGCCGGTGCTCAGCTTCGACGGCGATTCGGCCGGTCTGCGCGCCGCCGCGCGCGCCGCCGACCGGGCGCTGCCGCTGATCGTGCCGGGCCGCTCCTTGCGCTTCGTCGGCCTGCCGGCGGGCGAGGATCCCGACAGCCTGATCGGCAAGCAGGGCGTGACCGCTTTCCGGGCGTTGCTCGGCGGCGCCAAGCCTTTGTCGCAATTGCTGTGGGATTTGGCGACCGCTGGCGGGTCTGCCGACACGCCGGAAAAAGTCGCTGTCATCGAAAAGACGCTGATGGACCAGGCGGCCAAGATCGACGATCCGACCCTGAAGAAACATTACCAGGACCATTTCCGCGACCGCGTGCGCCAGGAGTTGCGCCCCGCCAGTCGGGCGGCGCGCGCCATGGGCGGCGGCCCGGCGGCCAATCGCGGCGGCAATTGGGCCGGCGGCTATGGCGCGGCGCAGCGCGGCTTTGCCGGCCGGCCGGGCCCGGGTGGCTTTGGCGGCGGCTTTGGCGGCTATCCAGGCCGTTTCGGACGGCCCAACAACGCTTACGGCGTCTCCTCCCTCGGGCTTGGGCCGGGCCATCTGGTGGCCCCGCCGGACCCTCTGGGGCGCGGCGATCAGGGCCAGGCGGCGCGGCGCGAGCGCACCCTGCTGGCCGTGATCCTCAACCATCCCGAAATTTTATCGGAGGTGATGGAGGAGTTGGCGCATATTTTGCTTGAGTCTCATGACCTTGACAGTCTGCGGTTGGCGATCTTAGAAGTGGCCGCCGCAGGTGCCGGGGGCGGGTTCCCCGACGCGCCGGCGGATCCGGTCGTCCTTGAAGCGCAGGCCTTGCGCGACCATCTGACAAAGCGAGGGTTTGGGTCCCTGATCGAGCGTCTGTGCGATGTCCAGGCGAGTGCGGGCGATGCCTTCGTCCGCCCCGACGCCGACGCCCAGGAAGCCCTTCAGGGGTGGCGATATGTGCTCGACCGACATCGGTTGGCGGAACTGCAGGCGGAGATCAGGGCGGCGGAAGCGGCTTACGCGAGCGATCCATGCCACGAGAATTGGACGCGGCTGGAAGCGCTGATCAACGAAAAAAATCGCGGCGCCAGCGACGAGGCCGATTTGGAGAGACACGGATAATTCGAGACGCGCCATGTCATTCGCACTGTCATTCGCACTTGGCCGCGACTACGGCAACGGATCGGCTCCGTTGGCGCGTTTGAGGTTTTGACCCTGGTGACAGGGCAGTCTGGAAATTTTGCCGGCGGTCATGCCGTTGGCATGTTGATTGAATAGCCTGCCCACGACCTCTGTGGCACGGCGATTGAATAGCGTGAGAGTCGCGCGCATATAGCGGCTTGGCGACGACGACGCCCTTTCGGGCATGAAACGGAACGGATAATGGCGACGAAGCAGCAACAGCAGCCCACCCCGAAGGCGACGGCGAAGCCGGCCGGCAAACCGGTCGAAGCCGAAGAGGCGACGGAGACCACCCCCGACGCCGTGCCGGTCCTCGATCTGACGGGCGCAGCCATCAAGAAGATGCTCGCCAAAGGCAAGGACCGCGGCTACGTCACCTACGACGAGTTGAACGCCGCGCTGCCGCAGGAGCAGTTCACCTCCGAGCAGATCGAAGACACGATGGCGACGCTCAACGAGATGGGCATCAACGTCGTCGAGTCGGAAGAGAGCGACGAGGCCGACGGCGAGGAGAAGCCGGAAGCCGAAGAGACGCCTGACGGTGCTGAGGCGCCGGTCGCCAAGGAAACCGAATATGGCCGCACCGACGATCCGGTGCGCATGTACCTGCGCGAGATGGGTTCGGTCGAACTGCTGTCGCGCGAGGGCGAAATCGCCATCGCCAAGCGCATCGAGGCCGGCCGCGAAAAGATGATCAGCGGCATCTGCGAGAGCCCGCTGACCATGCGCGCCATCATCCAGTGGCGCGACGCGCTCAAGGACGACAAGATGTTGCTGCGCGACATCATCGACCTCGACGCCACCAACGGCGGCACGCCCGAAGACAACAGCATTAAGCCGGCGCTCACCGGCGACGCCGTCGCCGCGGTGGCCGCGCCGGCGCCCGCGCCGGCCGCGCCCGAGAAGGCCAAGCGCAAGCTCGACGACGAAGAAGACACGACGCCGGCCGAGCCGGTCGCCGACGACGACGAGGACGAAGGCGAGGAGGCCGGCCTGTCGCTCGCGGCCATGGAGCTCAAGCTCAAGCCGCAGACGCTCGAGACCTTCGATGCCATCGCCAAGGTTTATAAAAAGCTCAACAAGCACCAGGAAGAGCGCCTCGAAGCGCATCGCCAGGGCGAGACGATCACGCCGCAGTCCGACAAGCGCTACGAGAAGCTGAAGAACGAGCTGATCGGCCTGATGAGCCAGGTGCAGCTCAACAACAGCCGCATCGAAGCCTTGATGGACGAGCTCTATGGCCTCAACAAGCGCCTGATGACCTTCGAAGGCTCCATGCTGCGCATGGCCGAGAAGGTCAAGATCAAGCGCGAGGACTTCCTCGAGAAGTATTTCGGCTCCGAGCTCGACCCGAAGTGGCTGCAGCGCGTCGGGCGTCTCAAGGCGAAGTCGTGGCAGACCTATGCGACCAAGCACAAGGACGAAATTCGCGACATTCGCCAGAACATCGCCGATATCGCCGACCATGCCGGCCTCGACATCGCCGAATTCCGCCGCGTCGTCTCGACCGTGCAGCGCGGCGAGCGCGAAGCGGCCCGCGCCAAGAAGGAAATGGTCGAGGCCAACCTGCGCCTCGTCATCTCCATCGCCAAGAAATACACCAACCGCGGCCTGCAGTTCCTCGATCTCATCCAGGAAGGCAACATCGGCCTGATGAAGGCGGTCGATAAGTTCGAATACCGCCGCGGCTACAAGTTCTCGACCTATGCCACCTGGTGGATCCGCCAGGCGATCACCCGCTCGATCGCCGACCAGGCGCGCACCATCCGCATTCCCGTGCATATGATCGAGACGATCAACAAGCTGGTGCGCACCAGCCGCCAGATGCTGCACGAGTTCGGCCGCGAGCCGACGCCGGAAGAGTTGGCCGAGCG
>CAMAVH010000189.1 GCA_945861615.1 Rhizobium sp. Q54
CGCGAAGGCGGCCATGTCCGCGTCTGCTTGAATGCCGACTGCGGCGCGAGCCATTTTCCGCGCACCGATCCCGCCGTCATCATGCTGGTGACCAACGGCGAACGCTGCCTCTTGGCGCGCCGCGCCGGCAATGCCCAGCCGATGTTTTCGACGCTCGCCGGCTTCGTCGAGCCGGCCGAAAGCCTGGAAGAGGCGGTCGCCCGCGAAGTGCTGGAAGAGGTCGGCCTGCGTGTGCATGACGTGACCTATCAATCGTCGCAGCCCTGGCCCTTCCCGGCCCAGCTGATGCTCGGCTTTCGCGCCGAAACCCGGGACGAGGCCTTCCGCCTGCAAGAGGACGAGATCGCCGACGCGCGCTGGTTCACCCGCGCCGATCTCCAGCGCGTGCTGGCGGCGGAAGCGAGCGGCGAGCCGGCCCTGTTCGACGGCAGGGAAGTGCGCATGGCGCGGGCGATTTCCATCGCCCGCCGCCTCGTCGAAGACTGGGTCGCCGAAGGCTGATCAGCGCTTCTTGGCTTTGTAACGGAAGCTGTGGGCGGGATAGACGCCCATGATGCGCAGCTCGTCCGAGAAGAAGCGCAATTCGTCCAACGCCAGTTTCACCGCCGGATCGGCCGGATGGCCCTCGATGTCGGCATAGAACATGCTGACGTCGAAACTGCCGGCGCGGATGTAGCTTTCCAGCTTGGTCATGTTCACGCCGTTGGTGGCGAAACCGCCCATCGCCTTGTAGAGCGCGGCGGGAATGTTGCGCACCTGGAACAACAGCGAGGTCATCACCGGGCCGTTCTTCATGCCCGGATCGACCGCCTCGCGGCTGAGAATGATGAAGCGCGTGGTATTGTGCGCGGCATCCTCGATGTTGGTCTTGAGGATCTTCAGGCCGTAGATCTTGGCCGCCAGGGTCGAGGCGATCGCCGCCTCGGTCGGATCGCCGCGCTCGGCCAGTTCGGCCGCCGAGCCCGCCGTGTCGGCATGGACGATCGCCTTCAGGCCCATCTTGCGGATGAACTTGCGGCATTGCGACAGCGCATGGATGTGGCTGCGCACGATCTTGATGCTTTTCAGCGTCGCCCCGGCGGGCGCCAGCAGGCAATGCTCGACGCGCTGGAAATGCTCGCCGACGATATGCAGCTTGGTGGCATGCGGAATCAGCTGATGGATGTCGGCGACGCGGCCGGCCACCGAATTTTCGATCGGGATCATCGCCAGCTTGACGCGGCCCTTTTCGAGCGCGGCGAAGGTTTCCTCGAAAGTCTCGGTCGGCAAGGTGGCGAGCTTGGGGAACACCTCGCGGCAGGCGAGGTCCGAGTAGGCCCCCGGCAGGCCCTGGAAGGCGACGCTGCTCTTCGGATCGATCCGCTTCGTGGTGCTTTTCGCCATGGTCCGTTACGCCAATAATTTCCGGGCTTTTTCGAGGTCGGCCGGAGTATCGACGCCGAGCGGAACGGTGTCAACGAAGGCCACTTCGATGCGCATACCGGCTTCCAGCGCGCGCAGCTGCTCGAGCTTCTCGCGTTTCTCGAGGGCGCTCGGCGGCAAGGCGACGAAGCGCTCGAGCGCGGCGCGGCGATAGGCGTAAAGCCCGATGTGGTGGTAGAGCGGACCGTCGCCGTGGGGGGTGGTGGCGCGGGTAAAGTAAAGCGCGCGCCCGCCGCTGCCCGATGCGTTCGGGCTAACGACCGCTTTCACCACGTTCGGATCGGTGCGCTCGTGCGGATCCTTGATGACGCAAGCCAGCGTCGAAAGATCGACCGCCGGATCGGCCAAGAGTTCGAAAGCGGCGCGCGGCAGGGCAGGATCGAGGGTCGGCAAATCGCCCTGCAGATTGACGATGGAATCGTATTTGCCAGTCGGGTCGAGCTTCTGCAGCGCCTCGAAGATGCGGTCCGAGCCGGAGGGATGGTCGGGATCGGTCATCACCGCTTCGCCGCCGGCGGCCTTCACGGCATCGAAAATCGCCCGGTCGCCGCAGGCGACCACGACGGGCCCCAGTTTGGCCTCCATGGCGCGGCGCCAGACCTGCACGATCATGGGCAGGCCGTGGAGGTCGGCCAGGGGCTTGTCGGGCAGGCGCGTCGAGGCGAGGCGCGAGGGAATCAGCACCAGGGGCGAGGCCGGCGCCGCGCGGCGGGGCGATAGGGCGGGAGAAGCGTCTGAAGACATGGAGTTTTTTGCGGATTGGTCTTGAGAATATGTCGCAGACGGCAGCTTAACCCGCCGCCTCGGCCGGCGGAACGGCCATCTTCGCGGGCCAAAGCGGCAAGTCCTTGGCAAAGCGCCGATTTCCCCGACTGGGAAAGCGCCATAAGACCTGTCCAAAGGGTTGAACCGCCGGGCCTTCGGGACTAATCTCCGCCCCGCCCGACCCCGGCTTTTGCCGGCCGGGCGCGTTTCGTCACCCCGACGCATACTCCGGAGCTTTCTGCATGTCCTCGTTCGAGTGGAACAAGATCATTGGCGCCGCCTTGGTCGCTTTGCTGGCGATCAAGACCTTCGACATCGTCGGTAACGCCGCGGTCAGCCCCCACAAGCTCGAACAGAACGTCTATGTCGTCGAGGGCGTCGAAGCCGCCGCGCCGACCGGTGCCGCTGCGCCGGCCGTCAAGGAAATCGAGCCGGTCGGCCCGCTGCTCGCCGCCGCCAACATCGAAGCCGGCAAGAAGGCCGCCGCCAAGTGCGCGACCTGCCACAGCTTCGAGAAGGGCGGCGCCAACAAGGTCGGCCCGAACCTCTGGGGCATCGTCGGCGCGCCGCACGCCCATATCGACGGCTTCGCCTATTCCAGCCCCATGAAGGCCAAGTCCGCCGAGCCGTGGGACTACGAAGACATCAACCATTTCATCGCCAGCCCGCGCACCTACCTGCCGGGCACGAAAAGGTCCTTCGCCGGCGTCGCCCGCACCAGCGAACGCGCTGACATCATCGCCTATCTGCGCTCGCTGAGCGACAATCCGGCGCCGCTGCCCTGAGCGAACGGGGCCCCGTCCGCCAAGGCCGCATCTGCCTGGAAGGCCCCGTGGCATGAGCAACGCTCTCGCGCCGTTCGTCGCCCTCGCCAACGATCTTGCCGAGCAGAGCGGCGCCATCCTGCGCCGCTACTTCCGCCAGCCGATCGCCGTCGACGACAAGTCCGACGC
>CAMAVH010000190.1 GCA_945861615.1 Rhizobium sp. Q54
TCATCGGTCATATGAAGCCTCGATAAATGATTCGGTTTAGTGAGGGGCGAAGCAGGCAGCTTTGCGCCGTCAGTCGCGGATATCCTGCAAGAACCAGTCGGTGGGGATTTCGCGTCCCACGCCCTGCGCCTTGGCAAGCTCGTAAATCCGTCCCGCCAGAGCCCAGAACTGATTGCCCTGCAGATTGCCGCGCTCCGACTAAGAAATTTGCTTGTCGGAGTTGCGGCCACGACCGGTCTCGTTCACCACGTCGGCGAAGCTGATGGTCTGCTCCTCCGGGAAGAGCGAGCCATGGCCGCGCTTGTCCTTCGGCTTGCGCTTGAAGCCCATGTCGATATCGGGCCGCGCCGCGTAAGTGAAATACTCGTCCTGGGTGCCGATCTCGGAGGCACCCCAGGGAATCGTCGCGTTGCCGAAGCGCATATAGAGATCGACGCGGTCGAGGACCGTGCGATCCTTGATGCCGCCGCCGGTGCCGGGCGCGACGATGTGGCTGCCCGGTTCCAGCAGCTTGCCGTCGACCACCGAGACGGCCGAATCGGTCACCGCCGCGACGATGTCGGCGCCGCGATAGATCTCCTCGGGCGCGGCGCAGGCAACGGTCTCGATGCCGTGCTTCTCCGCCATCTCGGCGGCGAACTTTTCGCGATTGGCCTTGGTCGGGCTATAGACCTGCAAGCGCTTGAGGTTCGGCCGCACATGCATGAAGGCGTCCATGTGGCTGCGCGCCATGCCGCCTGAGCCGAGCATGCCGACCACTGCGGCATCCGCTTTCGCCAGATAGCGCGCACCGATGCCGCCGTCGGCGCCGACGCGCGTCAGCTGCGGCAGGCCATCGTTGAGGATGGCGAGCGGCTCGCCGGTTTCGCTATTGGTCAGGAAGATCAGGCCGCAATAGGTGCCGGGCTGGATGCAATATTTTTCCTGCGTCCGCGCGCCGTTATATTCCTGCTCGTAGATGATGTCCGACTTCATGCGGATGGCGAAATAGCCGCTGGTGGAGCCGCCTTCGACGCTGCTCCATTGGTAGACCTTGCCGGGCTTCTTGGTCGGAATCATGATGTCGGTGCGCGGCTTGCAGACGGCATCGGTGGTGACCAGTTCGCGATAGGCGCGATCGAGAACGTCGATCGCATCGCCCATGCCGAGGACTTTCGCCGTATCGGCGTTATTGATGATCAGCAATTGAGAACTCCCTGTATTTCATTTTATTTATCAATCGGCCAATTAGGTGGCATTCACCCGGGATGGTGAAATTCCATTTTGTCGCCAGGGCATAATAAAGAGGAATGATGATTTTGCGCTTCGCGGGGGCATCCCCTGGTGCCCCTCAGACCTCGTCCCCAGGACCGGCTTGCCCCTGAGGCATCGGCCGAGCTGGCCCATTGGCACCTCAATGACCTGTTCAATGCCTCATCCTAAAGGTGCCGTTCTTCTGTCACCAATTGGCCATAGGCCTCTCGCGCGGCCAACGGGCATTCTGGCTTCCTAAACGCGAGAAGGTTCACGCTACTTCATGCAGGCCGATCTGCTCCCCGATGGCTATATCCTCGTTCTGACAGGGGTGGGGCTGCTTATCGCGCTGGTTGTCTGGCTGCCGCTTGCGCTGAAGCGGCTACCGCTGTCGTTGCCGATCGTCTGCATCGGCGTCGGCGCGGCGGTGTTCTTGCTGCCTCAGGTCACGCTAAAACCCCTGCCGGTCCTATACCCGCACGTGACCGAGCGCTTCGCCGAGTTGGTGGTGATTATCGCGCTCATGGGGGCCGGGCTGAAGATCGACCGGATCTTCGGCTGGCGGCGATGGGCCGTAACCTGGCGGTTGCTGGCGATCACCATGCCGCTCAGTATCGCTGCGATCGCCTTGCTTGCGGCATGGATGCTCGGACTGAGCTGGGCTGTGGCCATTCTTTTCGCGGCCAGCTTGGCGCCGACCGATCCAGTGCTCGCGTCGGATGTACAAGTCGGACCGCCCAAGACCGGGGAGGAAGACGAGGTCCGTTTCGGTCTGACCTCCGAGGCAGGGTTGAACGACGGCGCCGCCTTCCCCTTCGTCAATCTCGCGATCCTGCTAGCCGCGGCGGCGGCATCCGGCGAGCCGTGGCTGATGAAATGGCTGGGCTATCACGTGCTGTGGGAGATCGCCGGCGGCGTGGCGGGGGGCTGGTTGGTGGGCCGCCTTTTCGGCTGGCTCACATTTCAAATCCCGGCAAAGACAAAACTCGCGAAGACCGGAGATGGTTTGATTGCTCTGTCGGCCACGCTCGTTTCCTACGGGTTGACCGAGATCATCCACGCTTATGGCTTTCTTGCCGTGTTCGTGACGGCGCTGACGTTTCGCCACGCCCACCGCCAGCATGACTTGCACAGCGAGATGCATGCCATGACCGAACAGATCGAGCGGCTGGCGATGATGGCTCTGCTGACGCTGTTCGGCGGCGCGCTGGTCAGCGGCTTGCTTGCCCCCGTCACTTGGCTCGACGTTATAGCCGCAGCGGCGATCCTGCTGATCGTGCGCCCTGTCAGCGGCTGGATCGGGCTTTTAGGCTACGCCGCCCCCGTCAGCGAAAAGCTGACCTTATCGTTCTTCGGCATCCGCGGCGTCGGATCGATCTATTACATGGCCTACGGCATCAATGAAATGGCCGTGGCCGAAGCCGAGCGATTGTGGGGGCTCGTCGGTCTGATCGTGCTCTTTTCCATCATCCTTCACGGTTTGTCGGTGACGCCCATCATGCGGTCTCTCGATCGGCAACAGGGGCGCGACCCTGACGCCGATGACGCGACGACGGCCGGGACGAAGGGCCGAGGACAGAACCCAAATAGAGGAGAATGAGAGATTCGAGCCGGCGCCGGTTCATATAGCCAGGACCATCGCGGCGGACGAGCGGATCAGTCGACAGCGATGCCTGAAGGACGCATCCGCGAAATCACGAATGGACGAGTGGCGGGCGCGTGACCGCGGCCTCTCCCTGCATGCCATGCAGATAATCCACTGCCGCATCGATGGAGATGACGTCGGCGTATTTCTGGTGCATGTCGAACAGGTTGATGGCATGGCAGGCTTCGTGGCGATCGAATACGCAGTCCTCGATCACCTGGACGCGGAAGCGGTGGCTGGCGGCATCGACG
>CAMAVH010000191.1 GCA_945861615.1 Rhizobium sp. Q54
CCGGTGCTGCGGACCAACAAGGCCTTGCGCGCGCTGGCGCCCGGCGCGGTGATCGAGGTGACGGCGGACGACCCCGCCAGCGCCAAGGATTTCCCGGTCTATTGCGAGACCGCGGGCCATGCCTTGCTCGCCGCCGACGCGGCGGGCGATGGCCGATTCGTCTTCCGCATTCGCAAGAGCGGCTGAAATTTCAGCGCCAGGGCGGCGCGGTTGCCGGCCGCGCAACCGGCGCGGTGCAAAAGGATAGGGGCGTCTCGGAGGCCTATGACCACCGCGCTATTCACCCACCCGGCCTGTGAATTGCACGATCCCGGCCCCGGCCATCCCGAATCCCCGGCGCGGCTGCGCGCCGTGCTGGCCGCGCTGGAGGCGCCGGCCTTCGCGAGCCTCGCGCGCCATGCGGCGCCGCTCGCCACCGAAGAGCAGATCCTCCGCGTCCATCCGCCCGAACTGATCCATCACCTGCTCGGCGCTGTGCCGCGCGAAGGCTATGCCATGGTGGACGGCGACACGATCCTGTCGCCCGGTTCGGCCGAGGCGGCGCTGCGCGCGGCCGGCGCCTTGTGCGCGGCGGTCGATGCGGTGATGGCAGGAGACGCGCGCAACGCCTTCTGCGCCGTGCGCCCGCCCGGCCATCACGCCGAGCCCGAAACGGCGATGGGCTTCTGCCTGTTCAACACTGTCGCCATCGGCGCAGCTCACGCGCGGGCCGTGCATGGCCTCAGGCGAATCGCCGTGGTCGATTTCGACGTACATCACGGCAACGGCACCCAAGCCGCCTTCGAGCAGGACGCCGATCTGTTCTTCGCCTCAAGCCACCAGTCGCCGCTCTATCCCGGCAGCGGCAGCGTGGTCGAGCGCGGCGTCGGCAATATCTTCAACGCGCCGCTGGCCCCGGGCGCGGGCAGCGAAGAATTTCGCCAAGCCTGGTCCGAGCGCCTGCTGCCGGCGCTGCGCGCCTTCAAGCCGGAATTCATCCTGATCTCCGCCGGCTTCGACGCCCACGAAGACGACCCGCTGGCGAATTTGAATCTAACCGACGAGGATTACGCCTGGATCACGCGCGAGATCCTGGCGATTGCGGAGGAGTGCTGCGCGGGCCGCGTCGTCTCAACGCTGGAAGGCGGCTACGACTTGGAGGCGCTGGCGCGAAGCGTGAGCGCGCATATCGGATGTTTAAACGTGGAAACGAATTAGGGGGGGCCATGTCTGTCGCGGAAATTGTTGTGATTTTCCTTCTCTCGCCTTTAGCGACCATTCTAATTATGCGGGTATTCCCTGACTTGATCAGCGCTAGCTTAGTAAAAGGAATAGAGCATCATTTTAATAAGAAACTTGAGCGCACTAAGATTGAATTACAGAGCGCCCACTCAACCTTAAAAACATCTGTTGATTATCTCAGTGTGGTTCATTCAGGGTTGAGATCTGACGTCATCGATAATGTGAGAAAAATATGGGAGGCTGTTTTATTTACGAGAAGGGAATTTGGTGATTTAGATCATTTGGATCTTATGTTTCTTCCGCACGAAGTAGACGCTGCTATTAAGGGCTTGTCTCGCCCAGAGATCATTCAGCATTTGTTTGGTTATCGAGATATTTCTCTAATAAGCAAAAAGATGGAAAAAATTCATGATTTGCAAATTGAAAAAACTCGTTTGTTTGTCGGCGACCGAGTGTGGTTGATTTTTTTCATTTTCCGCGCCGTTTACGGTCGACGAGCATATTTATTTCAAGAGTCATTAAAGGTGGGGAATTACAAAAATTGGAAAGATGATGCGGGGATGTCGTCGCTGTTTTCGGCAGTGTTAAGTGCTGATGTTATTGAAAAGGCGAAAGCGCAAAAAGTGGGTGGCTTTGAGAGCCTCATTACGAATTTGGAAGCTGAATTTTTGAAAGAGGGGCGATTGGCTATTTCTGGGTCGAAGGAGTTTGCGGAGAGGCTTTCTGATATCCAAGCTGTATTGTCGTTTGAGAGATCAAAGATTTCTGAAGCTTCGACTGCTAGTTAACAGCTTCTATTGCTCTCAATCGACGTCCCACCTAAACTCCGCGCGCAATCAAGGATTTGACCATGGCCAAGCCCGCGTCCACCGACACCGACATCTCCCCCGACATCGCCGCGCTCTCGTTCGAGGATGCGCTCGGTGAGTTGGAGAAGATCGTCGGCGATCTGGAGCGCGGCAAGGTCAAGCTCGACGATGCCATCGCCGCCTACACGCGCGGCGCGCAGCTCAAGCGCCATTGCGAGATGAAGCTCGCCGCCGCCAAGGCCAAGGTCGAGAAGATCGTCGTGCGACCGGACGGCAGCGTTTCGGCCGAAGAGTCCGAGCTCAACTAATCCCCGTTCCCGCCGCCGGCCCCGCCCTCCTGGCGCATGACGCCGGGGCCTCTCGCGGCTATGCTGCGGCATGATCTGCAGGCCTGCCCCATGACCGACCGTTCCGCCCGCGCCCCCACCCGTGAGGACGGGCCCGATATCGCCGGCGCGCTCGCTGCCGCCGCCGTCGCGGTGGAGGGCGTGCTGGATGCCGTGCTGCCGCGCGCCACAGGTCTGGCCGAGGACCAATTGTTCGCCGCCATGCGCTATGCCGTGATGAACGGCGGCAAGCGCTTCCGCCCGGCGCTGTCGCTCGCCTGCGCCCGGCTGTTCGATTTGCCCGATGCCGCCGTGCTGCGCGCAGCCGCCGCCGTCGAGCTGGTCCATTGCTATTCGCTGGTCCATGACGACCTGCCGGCGATGGACGACGACGACATGCGGCGCGGCCAGCCGTCCTGCCATGCCAAGTTCGGCGAGGCGACCGCCATCCTGGCGGGCGATGCCCTGGCGACCCTGGCCTTCGAGGTGCTGGCCGATCCCGCCACCCACCCGGACGCCGCCCGCCGCACCGAGTTGATCCTGGCGCTGGCGCGCGCCGCCGGGCCCCAGGGCATGGTCGCCGGCCAGATGATCGACCTCGCCACCGAGGGCAAGACGCCGATGGGCGAGGGCGCCCCGCGCCGGCTCGATGCCGCCGGCATCGCCCGCATGGAGGAATTGAAGACCGCGGCGCTGATTTCGGCGGCCTGCGAGG